>CAUACA010000020.1 GCA_958427355.1 uncultured Collinsella sp.
TCCTTTATCAGACTTCCTACACTTGAAAAGTGCGAACATAAAAACAGTTTCATCAGTATTCTCCTTTATATATAAATTCTTATTTGTTGAACTAAGCCGTGTATACCATATGCTCCGATGAAAGAACGCCCCGATATAGTGAAATTTTGCCGTTTTCCTGCGTATGTGCGTACACACTCCACAGGAATTCTAAGGGGCCTGCCCCTTTAGCACACGGACTTTGGAACAAAGTCTAGTGTGTTACGCCTTGCCAGAGGTGTACAGGCTCCCGGTACGCACGTACGTAGCAATTGCCATCAATGCGCCATATGGGTGGCGATCAAGTTCGCACAAAGCGACCTTGATCCCGCAAAACAAAAGGCAGGATACCATCCCCACGATGATATCCTGCCTTTTGTTCGTTCCTGTTTACCGTTCCGAGTAGTCCTTCCGCAGAATTTCCGATAAACAAAAAACGTACCCGAGCCCTTTCTCGTAAAGAATCGGGTTCGAGTGCGAACCGAATGGTGGAGCAATAAAAACCACCACAAAGGTGCCTGTCCCCTTTGTGGTGGTTTTGGGCCAGTCCTAGAGCGTGTGGCCGTAGGCGTTGGCGGCCTTGATGGCGGCGGCGAACTTTTCGTCGGTGAAGGGCTCGGGGTTGCCCTGCTTCCACTCGTTGGTGGCGTGCGCGTACTCGCACAGGGCCGGGATATCGGACTCGGAAAGCCCGACCTGCTCAAGCGTCACGGGCAGGCCCATCTGCTTGTTAAAGGCCGCGTAGCGCTCAAGGTTCTCGGTATCGCCCGTATAGGCGAACAGCACGAGCACGCCCAGGCTCACGACTTCGCCGTGCAGGTAGGTGCCCTCGCGCGGAATGCTGCATGTGGCGTTGTAGAATGCGTGCGCCACGCTCGAGTTGTAGTAGTAATCGTTCTGGTTCGTCAGGTTCGAGACATAGCCCGTATTGACCACGATATCGAGTGCGATTTGCTTGACGGCCTCGCTCGACAGGTCCTGGCGCACGTCCTCAAGACCCTGGACGCCATAGGTAAACAGCGGCTCGGAGCAGGTGTGGGCGAGTGCCAGGCCAAGACCGGCGGTGTGCTCTAGGTTGCCGGCGCTCGTGGCGTATTCGACCTCGGGCTGCTTAGACAGGGCATCGCCCACGCCGGCCCAGAAGTACTCTGCCGGTGCCTCGGCGATGATCTTGGGGTTGATGAAGATGTGCGCGGGTCGGTTGGGGTACGAATAGCCCTCGAGCGAGCCGTCGTCGTTGTAGACAACGGCAATGGCGGTCGCGGCGGAGCAGTTAGAACTGATCGTCGGGACGGTGAAGATGATCTTCTTGAGCTCGATGGCTGCGGTCTTCACGGTGTCGAGCGCCTTGCCGCCGCCGCATGCGATGAGCACGTCGGCTTCCTGGCAGGCAGGGGAGTTCACGACCTTGGCGATATTGGCACGCGTACTGTTGGTGCCATAGACGCGCGTCTCCAGGACCTCGACATCGGTACCTTCAAGTGCCGCCTCGATTCCCGGCAGCGCCGCAGCCAGGGCTCGCTTGCCGCCAATGATGGCGACTTTCTTCGCGCCGTACTCCGCCAGTGCAGTTGGCAGCTCGGTAAAGCAATCCTCGCCAACGGTGTAGTCGCTCATTCCAATTGTGCGCATAGCAGCCTTCTTTCGTTCGATAAAGTGCTTTCAGGTATTTTGCTCCTAGAGAAGGTCCACAGCCGCGAGAAATTTCGAACGTATAAAACCAGTGTTGAGGGTTTTTCGCCGGCGCGGAACGTGCTAGCATACTCCGCATAAGCGTTGATGGGGACGAGTAGTCGGCCGTCCGCATGTTACAGAGAGCGGGGAGCGCTGAGAACCCGTGCATGCGACCGATGAAAATCACCCCGGAGCTGCGGTCCCAACGGACGCGTCGCACAGGCTCGTCTTAGTAGATATCGCCGAGATGGTCGTCGATACAGGCCAGCCGAGTAACGGATGCGAGCGCGCGAATACGCGGGCGAGGGCATCTAAGCTGGGTGGTTAAACGAAGAGCTTTTGCGGGCGTACAGTCCGTTTTGTGGCGCTTCGTCCCAGCTTGTAGGGACGGGCGCTTTTTTGGTGCCCAACGGGCGTGCGCGCCCACGACATGAAAGGGGTACCGTGGCAAACGAGTACAAGCAGACGATGAATCTGCCCAAGACCGGTTTTCCCATGCGTGCCGGTCTTTCCAAGTCCGAGCCCAAGCGACTCAAGGACTGGCAGGACAACAAGGTCTACGAGCAGGTTCTGAAGAAGAACGAGGGTCACAAGAAGTTCGTGCTGCACGACGGCCCTCCGTACGCCAACGGCCCGATCCACATCGGCCACGCCATGAACAAGATCTCCAAGGACATGATCAACCGTTACTGGATGATGCAGGGCTATGAGGTTCCATATGTCCCCGGTTGGGATTGCCATGGCCAGCCGATCGAGCATAAGGTCGAGGAGAAGCTCGGCACCGAGAAGTTCAACCAGACCTCCACGGCTAAGATCCGCGAGCTTTGCAACAAGTTCGCTGTCGAGAACATCGAGCTGCAGAAGGCCGGCTTCCGTCGCCTGGGCGTGCTCGGCGATTGGGACAACCCCTATCTGACGCTCTATCACCAGCATGACGCCGCCGACATCGAGGTTTTCAAGGCCATGTTCGACAAGGGCATGATCTATCGCGGCCACAAGCCCGTTCACTGGTGCAAGCACTGCCATACCGCACTTGCTGAGGCCGAGATTGAGTACTCCGACGAGACGAGCCCGTCCATCTTCGTGCGCTTTGAGATGACCTCCAAGCCCGCCGGCCTCGAGAACTTCGACGGCCCGGTTGACTTTATCATCTGGACGACCACGCCGTGGACCATCCCCTCCGACCAGGCCGTTTCCCTCAAGCCCGGTGCCGCCTACGTCGCCGTTGAGCACGACGGCCGCGCCGAGGTCATGCTCGAGGACCTAGCTCCCAAGTGCTGCGAGGAGTTTGGCTGGGAGTACACCCCGGTTGTGGTCGACGGCAAGCCCTATGTGGTTCCCGCCGAGACCTTCCATCACATTCACTATAAGCAGCCGATCTTTGACGGTGTCGAGGGCGTTGCGCTGTTGGCCGATTACGTCGGTGTCGATGACGGTACCGGTATCGTCCACAACTCGCCCGGTCACGGCGTCGACGACTACTTCGCCTGCCTCAAGGAGGGCATCACCGACATTTGCATGCCGGTCGATGACGACGGCAAGTTCTACACCGGCGAGGAGTTTGGCACCGGCGGCCCCTTCAGCGGCATGGATACCGACGAGGCCAACCCGCACATCATCGAGTTCCTGCGCGAGCGCGGCACCCTGGTCCTCGAGAAGAAGATCACGCACAGCTATCCGCACTGCTGGCGCTGCAAGCACCCGGTGCTCTTCCGTGCTACCGACCAGTGGTTCGTCTCGATGGACAAGACCGGTCTGCGCGAGCAGGCTGGCAAAGAGGTCCGCGAGAACGTCAAGTGGTATCCGGCTCACGCCGCCAACCGCATCGGCGCCATGGTCGAGCAGCGTCCCGACTGGTGCATCAGCCGTCAGCGCAACTGGGGCGTGCCTATCCCCAGCTACACCTGCGCCGACTGCGGTGAGAAGATCATGAACGACGCCACGCTCGACGCCGTCATCAAGCTCTTCCACGAGAAGGGTTCCGACGCCTGGTTCACCGACGCTCCCGAGAGCTACCTGGGCGAGGCTTGCGTCTGCCCCAAGTGCGGTGGCCATCACCTCAAGGCCGATAAGGACATCCTCGACGTGTGGTGGGACTCCGGCGTGTCTTGGAAGGCCGTCTGCGAGTACCGTCCCGAGCTGGAGTATCCGGCGGATGTGTACCTCGAGGGCTCCGACCAGCACCGCGGTTGGTTCCAGAGCTCGCTGCTCACCTCGGTGGGCGCCAACGGCCACGCTCCGTACAAGGCGGTCGTCTCGCAGGGCTTCACGCTTGATGGCCAGGGCCGTAAGATGTCCAAGTCGCTCGGCAACGTCATCGACCCCAACAAGGTCTGCGACGAGATGGGCGCCGACATCATCCGTCTGTGGGTTGCGTCCGTCGATACCAGCTCCGACGTGTCCATCGACCACGAGATCCTTGCTCGTACGTCCGATGCCTACCGTCGTTTCCGCAACACGCTGCGCTTCCTGCTCTCCGAGCTCGAGGGTCAGTTTGAGCCCGAGACCGACGGCGTCGCCTTTGCCGACCTGCTGCCGCTCGACAAGCTCATGGTTGCCCGTCTGACCCAGGTCCAGGCCGAGGTCGACGATGCCTACGCCAGCTATGAGTTCCCGCGTGCCTACCGCGCGCTCTACGACTTCGTGGTTACCGAGCTCTCCAACGTGTACCTCGACGCCCTGAAGGACCGTCTGTACTGCGACAAGCCCGGCTCGCTCGAGCGCCGCAGCGCCCAGACCGTGCTGGCCGAGCTCTTCTCGATGCTCATGCGCGACCTGCAGCCGATCCTGTCCTACACGGTCGACGAGGCCATGGCCTATGCGCCCGCCGGCTGCGTCGATCACCAGAAGTACGCCGCGCTGCTCGATTGGTACAAGTCGCCCATCACGGTCGACCAGGCCAACGAGTTTGAGGGCGTGCTCGAGGCTTCGCTCGAGCTCCGTAGCGCCGTTACCAAGGCCCTTGAGGATGCCCGCTCCGCCGGCACCTTCACCAAGAGCCAGCAGGTCCGCGTCAAGGCGGTCGTACCCGCCGAGATGTACGCGCTGCTGACCGGTGACAAGGCGGTCGACCTGGCCGAGTTCTACATCGTCTCCGATGTTGAGCTGACCCAGGGCGAGGAGCTCTCCGTCTGCATTGATGCTGCCGAGGGCGAGTGCTGCGACCGTTGCTGGAACTACCGCACCACCGTTGGCGAGTACAACGGTCACGCACATATCTGTAAGCGCTGCGCTGATGCGCTGTAGGTTACGGCGTTCATAGAACGCCGTAACCTACCGACGCTGCAAACGCCCCTAAGCGGCAATCTGACGTTCAATCGTCGGTCGCGTACCAAAGTACGCTTCCCTCCTCTTTCACGTCACCTTGCTCGCTTAGGGACGTTTTCGCTGTTGGCGACGGTAATGCGGCGCTTCTATGGACCTAGTCGTTGGGGACGTTCTTAAACGACTAGTCAAACAAGAACGTCCCCAACGACTACCTGTGTCATATTCAAGCGGCATTCTGTTTTTCGGAATGTCGCTTTCGTTTTATGCTGATTATTTCGCTAGCGTTGGTGGATATGTCGTGCGCCCTGCGTGTGACAATATAAGATGGTTAATTGCGTTAAACGGAATTCGATTGTTCTGAGGGTAGGGGATTTCTTTGGGTCGTGCTGGGGATATGACGCCGCCTTTGCGTTGGCGGTTGGGTGTTGCTGGTGGGGTGGCGCTGGTTGTGCTGCTTGTTGACCAGTTGACCAAGCTTGCGGTTCGTGCCGTGGGCGATGCACTGCATGTGACCGTCATCCCCGGCGTGATCGACTTCCTGTTTGTCCGCAATATCGGCGCTGCCTTTAGCATGGGCGAGGGACATGGCATCGCGTTTGCCGTGCTGGCGCTGGCGGTCATTGTCGCTATTGCCGTGTACCTCGTTCGTGCACCCCAGCTCGCTCATCTTGAGGTTGTGGGCATGGCGATGGTTGCGGGCGGTGCTATCGGCAACGCTATCGATCGTTTGGCCTTTGGCTTCGTGACCGATTTTATTGCCACCACCTTCATCGACTTCCCTGTTTTCAATGTGGCCGATATCGGCATTACGGTCGGTGTTGTGCTGGCGCTTATCGGTTACATGTTCTTGAGCCCCGCCGCTCGCGAGGTCGATGCGACCGCCGAACTCAACGCTCGTGATGAGGCTCGCGCCAAACGCAAAGCCAAGCAGCGTGGGGAGCGTGCCCGCAAGATTCGCGAAAGGAATGAGCGCTAATGGCCGACATCCATATTCTTGTTGCCGACGATTCCGCTGGTCAGCGTCTTGACGCCTATCTGGGCGCCAACGATGGCTGTCCCACACGCTCTGCCTGCGCGCATCTGATCGAGGGAGGCGCCGTTGCCGTCAACGGCGAGACCTGCCTGTCAAAAAAGTATGCTGTGCGCGCCGGCGACCGCATCTCGGTCGACTTGCCCGAGCCGCACGATCCGACCGACGTGATTCCCGAGGCCATTCCCCTCGATATCCGCTACGAGGACGACTACCTCATCGTGCTCTCCAAGCAGCGCGGCCTGGTGTGCCATCCCGCCCACGGCCACGAGAGCGGCACCCTTGCGAACGCTCTGGTCTACCACTGCGGCATCGATCATCTTGGTACCGTGCAGGGTGAGGACCGCCCCGGCATCGTGCATCGCCTGGATTGCGATACCTCGGGCCTTATGCTCGCGGCAAAAGACGACGACACCCAGCGCGCGCTTCAAAATCTCATCCGCACACGCACGCTCGACCGTCGCTATATCACGCTCGTTCACGGGCACATCGCCATGGACGAGGGCACTATCAACACTGGTATTGCCCGATCGACGCGCGACCGCGTGAAGATGGCGGTTTCCGATGACCCCTTTGCGCGCCAGGCCATCACGACTTTTAAGGTGCTCGAGCGCTTTGATTCCACGCGTTTTGACGACGGCTATACGCTCGTCGAGTGCCACTTGTTTACGGGCCGCACGCATCAGATTCGCGTGCACATGCGCCATATCAACCACGCCTGCGTGGGCGATCCGCTCTACGGCAAGTGCGACGCGCGCGCCGATCAGGGTCTGACCAGGCAGTTCCTTCATTCCTGGCGTGTGGCGTTCGACCATCCCGTGACGGGAGAGCGCATTGAGTGCCGTGACGAGCTGCCGTGGGACCTTGCCGCGGTTCTGGATGACCTGGCCCCGCGTTCGCTCGGCCGCACTGCCGCTGGCGACGAAATCGTCCCGCAACTCGGTCTGCTCGAATCCTAGCCAGTATTAGGTGGTTTCTTGAACTCGGTAAGCCTGCGGTAAGATATACGATTGTTTACGTAACGCGTTGCTGGGAGCCTGCATGCTCGCCTTTTTACAAACCAACACACCCATCGTGATCTTCAACCAAATTGTCGTCACGCTGCTCACGGTCTGCTTTCTGTACCAGGTGGTCTTCTTTGTCATCGGCGCCCTCCGCGGTGAGGTTGCGCCTCCCAAGGCCAAAAAACTCCACCGCTATGCCTTCTTTATCGCGGCGCATAACGAGGAGGCTGTGATCGCCAACCTCGTTCGCTCCATCAAGGACCAGGATTATCCGTCCGAGCTTATCGAGGTCTTTGTGGTCGCCGACGCCTGCACCGACAACACGGCGCAGCTCGCGCGCGAGGCGGGCGCTGTCGTTTATGAGCGCAATGACCTTGCCCGCAAGGGCAAGAGCTGGGTCATGGACTTTGGCTTCGACCGCATCCTTAACGAGTATCCCGATACGTTTGAAGGCTACTTTATCTTCGATGCCGATAACGTCATTTCCCGTGATTACGTGTCCAAGATGAACGATGCCTTTGACCAGGGCTTCCATGTGGTCACGAGCTATCGCAATTCCAAGAATTTCGGGAGTTCCTGGATATCGGCGGCTAACGCCACGTGGTATCTGCGCGAGGCGCGCTTCCTCAACAACGCGCGCAACATCTGCAAGACGTCTTGCGCTGTATCGGGTTCGGGTTACCTTATCTCGGCGAGCGTGATCGAGGGCATGCACGGTTGGCAGTTCCATACGCTGACCGAGGATATTCAGTTCACCACGTTCTGCGCTATCCACGGCATTCGCATTGGCTATGCGCCGGCGGAGTTCTTTGACGAACAGCCCGTGACGTTTAAGGCGTCCTGGAAACAGCGCATGCGTTGGACTAAGGGCTTCTACCAGGTGTTCTTTACGTATGGTAAGCATCTTGTCAAATCGACCTTCCGCTATCATCGCTTTGCCGCCTACGACATGTTTATGACGATCGCCCCGGGTATGCTGCTATCGCTGATCTCGATGCTCGCCAATGCCACGTTTCTCGTCGTGGGCGGTCTTTCGCACGGCTTCCTGGCTACCGAAGTCGAGATGCAGGCGTGCGCCGCTTCGCTCATTATGACCTTCGCCATGATGTATCAGACCTTCTTTATTCTGGCGCTGCTTACGACCATCTTTGAGTACAAGCACATTCACTGTGCGCAAAAGTGGCGTCTGGTGACCAACCTGTTTACCTTCCCGATCTTTATGTTCAGCTATATCCCCATCACGGTGGCTGCTCTGTTCCTGAAGGTCGACTGGGTGCCGACGCAGCACGCCGTAAGCGTTACCCTCGACGAGGTCATGCAAGGCGCCAAATAACTACGATCAAAACCACCACAAAGGGACAGTACCTTTGTGGTGGTTTTTGCGTTTGAGCTGCTGCCCAAGGAGGTGTTCGATGATCTATATCCCGTTTTGGATTTGCATCTTTGCCGGCGCGTGGATTGATGTCCGTGAGCGGCGGTTTCCCAATGAGCTTGCCGGCGCGTGTGCCGTGGCGGCGTTTGCAGGCGTTTGGCTCGACAGGGGCATTAACACGGCGCTTGAGCACGCCGGTCTTGCGGTCATCGTCTACCTTGCCCTTGTGCTTACTGAGTCGCTCTGGCGTCGTATTCGCCACGCTCCCGGCATTGGCATGGGGGACGCCAAGGCGCTCTTTGCCCTTTGCATCCTCGACCCTCTGGGTGGCATCGTTGCGTTTGCTGTCTCGCTCCTTGCCCTTGCTGTCGCCTGCTTCATCACAAAATCGCGCTCCTTGCCATTGCTGCCGTTTTTAGTGCCGATATTTGCCATAATCGAGGCCGTGGGTAGTACACTGTAATCGTTGCGCGCCCTTTTTAAGGAGCATGCCATGGCAATCAATCAACAGACAGCCGCCATCAAGGCGCGTATGGATCGCATTCCCTCGGCGTTGTCGCCCGAGCTGGTCGAGCGTATCGCTGCCGACCGTACCTCGGGTGTCGTTAACCCTTATCGATGCAACGATGGTATGGTCATCCGCCGTGTTGATCGAGCCGCAGACCAAGGCACGATCATGCGTCCGGCCTTTATGCGCGATGCCGAAAAGATTCTCCATCTGCCTGCGTACGCCCGATACGCCGGCAAAACTCAGGTTTTCAGCTTTCGCAGCAACGATGATCTGTCGCGTCGCGGCCTGCACGTGCAACTTGTTTCGCGCATCGCACGTGATATCGGTTGCGCCTTGGGGCTCAACTGCGATCTGATCGAAGCGATTGGTTTGGGCCACGACTTGGGCCATACACCCTTCGGCCACGCCGGTGAGCGATTCCTCAACGATATCTATCACGAGCGCACGGGCCGCTACTTTTTCCATAACGTGCAGTCGGTCCGCGTGCTCGACGCGCTGTACGGCCGCAACGTGTCGCTCCAGACGCTCGACGGCGTGCTGTGCCATAACGGCGAGTACGAACAGCGCGTCTTTGAGCTCTCGGACATGAGCTCCTTTGAACAGTTTGATCAGACGGTTGAGGACTGCATTGCCACGGGTTATAGCGCAATTGAGCACCTGCGTCCCATGACGCTCGAAGGCTGCGTGGTCCGCATCTCGGATATCCTTGCCTACGTTGGACGCGATCGCCAAGACGCCATTGCGGCGGGCCTGCTGTCACCCGAAGCTTTTGATGACGGTCGCGGCGGAGCATACAACAGCTGGATCCTCACGCATGCCTCCATCGATATCGTTGAACACAGCTATGGCAAGCCGCACATCGAGATGAGCGAGGACCTGTTTGAGGAAATCCGTCGGGCCAAGCGCGAGAACTACGAGAAGATCTATAGCAAGGGCGGTATCGAGGGCGATTCCGAAGCGGAGCTGCTCGAGGCTTTCGAAAAGCTCTACGACCGTTGCCTGCAGGATATAAACGAAGGCGACGAGTCCTCGTATATCTTTAAGCACCACATTTCTCGCATTGACCAGCAGCTTTCCTACTACGATCGCACCTATGCATGGCAGGACGATAAGAACCAGGCGGTCGTGGATTATATTGCTAGCATGACGGACGGTTATTTCTGCGAGCTCACGAGCAAGCTGTTCCCGGGATTGAAGTTTCCGCACCGTACCTATATTAACGAACGGTAGTTCGTATTAATTCGGTATACTGTTAGTGGAAAACGTTTTGATTGACGCACGGGATGGTTATGGACGACCTTTTTTCTGCTTCGACGCGTGAGCGTTCCTTTCAGAATGCGCCGCTTGCGGTGCGCATGCGGCCCAATTCACTTGACGAGTATGTGGGCCAGCAAAAGGCCGTCGGTAAGGGCTCGTGGTTACGTGCCGCGATTGAGCATGACGTTCTGTCGAGTGTGATTCTGTACGGGCCGGCCGGTACGGGCAAGACGACGCTGGCCCACATTATCGCCAACCATACTAAGAGCGAGTTTGTCGAGGTCAGCGCCGTGACGGGCACCGTAAAGGACCTTCGTCGCGTGATTGACGAGGCCAAGACGCGCCTGAATACCTACGACCGCCGCACCATTCTTTTCATCGATGAGATTCACCGCTTCTCCAAGTCGCAGCAGGATGCCCTGCTGCATGCAGTTGAGAACCGTACCGTCATAATGATTGGCGCCACGACGGAGAATCCGTACTTCGAGGTCAACTCGGCGTTGCTCTCGCGCGGTCGCGTGGTGGAGCTTGAGCATCTTAAAGACGAGGATATAGCCACACTCATTGAGCGTGCGCTCGAGGCTCCGCAGGGTTTGAACGGCAAGTTCTCGGCCGATGAGGATACGGTTAAGACCATCTGTACGCTGGCAGCGGGTGATGCTCGCTCAGCGCTCACGACGCTCGAGCTTGCGAGTGAGATTGCCGTAACGCGTCCCGACACTGAGGGAACGCCAGCGCCTGCGGCGGGGGAGCGCTATCCCATCACTGTTGACGACGTGAAGATTGCCAACCCGCGCCGTGGCTTTTCGTACGACAAAAACGGCGACATGCACTACGACATCATCAGTGCGTTCATCAAGTCCATGCGCGGCAGCGACCCCGATGCCACGATCTATTGGCTCGCGCGCATGATTGATGCGGGGGAGGATCCCAAGTTTATCGCTCGCCGTATTATGATTCACGCTTCTGAGGATGTTGGCAACGCCGACCCGCAGGCGCTTTTGGTGGCGCATGCCGCGTTTAAGTCTGCCGAGGTCATTGGGTATCCCGAGTGCCGCATTAACCTTGCTCAGGCCGCTCTGTATGTGTGCTTGGCGCCTAAATCCAACGCGTGTGAGGCCTCGATCGATGCGGCGCTGGCCGATATCCATTCAAGTGGGCTTCGCGAGGTGCCGAGTTATCTGCGCGATCGTCATCGCCCGGGCAGCGACGAATACGGTGTGTATAAGTATCCGCATGATTATCCCGAAGGCTGGGTCGATCAGCGCTATTTGCCCGAGGGGCTGGAGCGCGGTGCGTTTTGGCAGCCTGCGGGCCGCGGCTGGGAAGAGTGGCGTGTTGAGCAAAGCGAACGCGACCGTAGCGGTAACGCGCCCAGGTAGGTCCTTGGACCTCGTACATTCCCTTTGGGTATCTTCCCCTTCTTTGGGGTACCATGAAAGTCGTCTGTATTTCGATTCTTTCGGGAGGCTTGTATGAGTCCTATTCAAATCGCCCTGCTGGTGCTTGCCATTGCCGGTGTGTGGGCTATTGTTGAGCTCGCGCTTACCTTGCGCAAGACCCGCAACGCCGTTGATTCGCTCGATAAGACCGTAAGCGTTCTCAATAACACCATCGCCGAGGCTCAGCCTGTGGTGGCAAAGCTCGATGGCGCCGTCGATGAGCTTACGCCGGCACTTGCCCAGGTGGAGCCGCTGCTCAAGTCGAGCAAGACCGCGGTTGACGCCCTTACCTCCAATCTTGTAGAGGTCGAAGCCGTGGTTCGCGACATTTCCGAGGTCACGGGTAGCGTGGCCGAGGCAAGCAACGCTGTGTCGAGCGTGACTGATTCTGCTGCTGGCGCCGTGCAGAAGCTCTTCAATAAGGTGAAGGCTCCTGCAGCCGACGTCGATCGCAAGCTCGCCGCTGCCGCCGCCGTGGCCGAGCAGCCTACCGAGCGCGTTCTGATTGGTGAGGCTGAGGACGAGGCCGCCGATGGTGCGGATGCGGCTCAGAAGCCCGCAGCCAAGCCTGCTCAGTATTACACCTATACGCCCGCCGAGACCTCCGAGGAGTCCTGCGATGAGTAGCGAAGCAACCTGCCCTATTACGCTGACTGTTGCCGGGGATCCGCGTCTGGCACGCCTCGTGCGTATGACGGCGGCCAACGTCGGCGCGCTGTGCTCCATGTCCGTCGATCGCATCGAGGACATTCGTATGGCTGCCGAGGAGGCCTTTATCTTTGGCTGCACGGCTGTTGATTCCGATGACATCATGATCAGGTTCGATGTCGATGAGTCTCACGTTGGCATGAACTTTACCTTTGGCGATCGGGCCACCGTCGACGAGGATGACCAGGCTGCCGTGTATGCCGAGCTCATTCTGGCGAGCGTGTGCGATTCCTACGAAAAGACTGAGGCGCCCCTGACGCTTTCCCTCGACCTCAAGGCGGATATCTAATATGACCGAACGTTCCCGGAGCGGTAAGACCGCTTGGGACAAGGAGAAAACCCGCGAGCTGTTTCGTCGCTATAAAGAGACTGGTGATCCGGACGCACGCGAGCAGCTCGTCATGTCCCATATGAACCTGGTAAGGTTTCTTGCCAACAAATTTAAGAACCGCGGTGAGCCGCTCGACGATCTGATGCAGGTCGGATACCTGGGTCTACTCAAGGCAATCGACCGCTTTGATCCTGAGCGCGGACTCGAGTTCACCACGTTTGCCACGCCCACCATCCTGGGCGAGATCAAGCGTCACTTCCGCGACAAGGGCTGGAGTGTGCGCGTGCCGCGTCGTCTGCAGGAGCTTTCTGCCAAGGTCAATCAGGCTACCGATAAGCTCACCAACGAGCTACAGCGTTCGCCCAAGGTTGAGGAAATCGCCGAATACTTGGACGTGACTGTCGACGAGGTACTCGAAGCCATGGAATCGTCCTCGGCTTACACCTCGGTGCCCATCGAGGCTCCCGGCGCGTCCGATTCCGACGATGCGCCCTCGATTCTCGACCGCTATGCCGATGACGACAACGAGCTCGACTTTACCGATGACCGACTGGTAATCGAGGAAGCCATCCGCGATTTCTCGCCGCGCGAGCGCGAGGTTATCGAGCTGCGCTTCGTAAAGGGCATGACCCAGATCGAGATCGCCAAGAAGCTGGGAATCTCGCAGGTGCAGGTCTCGCGCCTGCTGCGTCGTACCCTTAAGAAGATTCAGGACAAGATCGACCCCGATGGAGTGATGGTTCGTTCATGAGTGAGCACCCCCAACAAACCGACCGCACGCTGCGCGATACCCGTATTCTGACGCTTCGCATTTGGTCCGTCGTTGGCTGCATCGTCATCGCCGCCGTCATCTTTAACCTTATGGGCATCCTGGCGCCGGTTATCGAGTTTCTAGCTGTCGGCTCCATCATCGCTTTTGTGATGTCGCCGATCACTAACTGGCTTGAGCATCACGGCGTCGGTCGTGGCGTCGGTTCGCTCATCGCCCTCATTGTGGTTGTTGCCGTGCTTGTTGGTGTCGTTTGCATCCTGTCGCCTATTTTGCTCGGTCAGATTATGGAAGTCCTGAGCCGCCTGCCTGAGCAGCTTCGTGTTGCGGGCGGCGATCTCAACGAGATGGTCTCGCATTTCAAGACGCTCAACAACACGCCGCTCAAAGAGTATCTGGATGATAATCTTTCTTCGCTTGTCACTGTGGCGTCTAAGTATGTCTCACAAATCGCTGCCGAGCTTGGTCGCGGTGTATTCCCGCTTATTACCAATACGGCCTCCCAGCTGTTCGTCATCTTCCTCGGTCTGGTGCTTGCCTACTGGCTTGCCTGCGATTACCCCCGTATGCACCATGAAGTCTGCACCATCATTGGTCAGGAAAAGGAGACCTCGTACCGCTTTATGGTCGCCATCCTTTCACGCTCGGTCGGCGGTTATATGCGTGGCATGGTCGTGACGTCCATCTGCGGTGGTATCCTCGCTTTTATCGGCTTTACGCTCATTGGCCATCCATATGCAGCGCTCATGGCCATATTTACCGGCATTATGCACTTGGTCCCGGTTGTCGGTCCCTGGGTGAGCGCGGCGATCGCCACGGTGCTCGGCTTTATGTTCAGCCCTATGCTGGCATTGTGGACGCTTGTCGTGACCATGGTGGCTCAAAACGTCACCGACAACGTCATTTCGCCTAAGGTCATGCAGAGCTCGGTCCAGGTGCATCCTGTCATGAGCCTGACGGCGCTCGTTATCGGTTCGGCGCTTATGGGCGCCATCGGCATGGTGGTGGCCATCCCGCTGTGCGCGGCTCTGAAGGGTATCTTCGTGTACTACTTCGAGAACGAGACCGGCCGTCAGCTCGTGGCCTACGACGGTGCTGTGTTTAAGGGCACCCCGTATCGCGATGCCGAGGGTAACCCGGTCGCCGCCTATGACGCGCTTGGAGACGATACGTTCATCTATGAGTCCGAGCTCATCGGTAACGAGACTGCGCCCAAGGCCCAGGCCATGCCCAAACCCGAGCTTGATAATCCTTGGATTAAGCTCTCGGGCCTGCAGCCCGACGCGACGGGCTTTTTCAAGAACCCCTTCGCCAAGGATGACGATTCCAATACGGACGACGACACCAAAACCGGCATCGACGGCTCCATGGACGATTCGGATTCCAAATAGGCACCGCTAGCGTTTCTTTAAGTTGTAAATGACAAGAAACGCGAGCAAAGCGATTGATAAGGGGCCGGCTACATAGAAAAAGAGAACGTCAATTGCGCGTAGAGTGAAATAAGCCTTATCACCGGACATTACTGCATACAATACGTAGCCAAATGCTGGTTGGTTTGCGTACCAGCAGGAGAAGGCCAAGAGCGCTAAAAGTGCTACAACCAGAAGTGCATTCAGGACAAATCGTTTGCTTTTCATCGATCGCTCCTTTCGGGTGAATCTTATATGTAATTCTACATTAGTCTTTTTCAAAGGATCGCACAGTCCTACATAACGTGCACTTTCGCTGTAGGGTCGGCTTTATGTCGGCCCTCTTTTTTGCATGGGGGCGGTTGGATGGTAATATCGTTACGTTTGAACTGTTTCGATGTGAAACCGAGGAGATTCCCTCTATGAGTGCTGACTACCCGTCAATGACTACGGCCGAGATCCGCTCTAAGTTCCTCAACTTCTTTGAGGAGCGCGGTCTTAAGCTCTATCCTTCTTCGTCCCTTGTTCCCGACGATCCCTCGCTGCTGCTTGCCAACGCCGGCATGAACCAGTTTAAGGAGTACTACCAGGGCAAGAAGACCATGAAGGAGATCGGCGCGATCTCCTGCCAGAAGTGCGTCCGCACCAACGACATCGATTGCATCGGCGAGGACGGCCGTCACCTGTCGTTCTTCGAGATGCTCGGCGATTTCTCTTTTGGCGGCGTTTCCAAGGAGCAGGCTTGCGCATGGGCCTTTGAGCTCATCACCAAGGAGTTCAAGCTGCCGCTCGACCGCCTGTACTTTACCGTCTTTACCGAGGACGACGAGACCCACGACGTGTGGCGTTCTCTGGGCGTTGCCGAGGACCACATCTCCCGCCTGGGCGAGGACGACAACTTCTGGGCCGCTGGCCCCACCGGCCCCTGCGGTCCGTGCTCCGAGATCTACTTTGACATGGGCGAGGAGGTCGGCTGCGGCAGCCCCGACTGCAAGCCTGGCTGCGACTGCGACCGCTTCCTTGAGTTCTGGAACCTCGTGTTTACCCAGTACGACCGTCAGGAGGACGGCTCCATGCCGGAGCTGCCGCACCGCAATCTCGATACGGGCATGGGCCTGGAGCGCATGGCTGCTATCATGCAGCACAAGACTGCTAACTACGACGGCGATCTGATGCAGCACCTCATCAAGCTGGGCGAGGAGATCAGCGGCAAGACCTATGACGCCGACGATTACTCCGGCGCCAGCCGTTCTCTTCGCATCATCGCCGACCACTCCCGTGCCGTCGACTTCATGATCTCTGACGGCATCCTGCCCGGTAACGAGGGTCGCGAGTACGTCCTTCGCCGCCTGCTCCGCCGCGCCGTGTTCCACGGTCGCCTGCTGGGCATCGAGGGCGCCTTCCTGACCAAGTTTATCGACGAGGTCAACGCTCAGATGGGCGAGGCCTATCCTGAGCTGCTCAAGAACGTCGCGCTCGTCAAGGGTATCGTCGCCTCCGAGGAGGAGCGCTTCTCCACGACGCTCGACAACGGTCGCGTCTACCTGGATGAGGCCCTGGCAGCGCTTGCCGAGGGTGCTGTGCTTCCGGGCGATGTTGCCTTTAAGCTGCACGACACCTTTGGTTTCCCCATCGACCTGACCGTCGAGATCGCCGGCACCGCTGGCCACGATGTCGATATGGACGGCTTCACTGCCTGCATGGAGGACCAGAAGGCCCGCGCCCGCGCCAATGCCAAAGGCGACGCTTGGGGCAGCTTCAACGACGTTTGGGTCGAGCTTTCCGACAAGGTCGCCGCGACTGAGTTCGATGGCTATGACAACGATGTGATCGAGGGCGCCAAGGTTGTTGCCATCGTGCGCAACGGCGAGTCCGTCGAGTCCGCTGCCGCCGGCGAGGACGTCGAGGTCGTTCTCGACCGCACTCCGTTCTATGCCGAGATGGGTGGCCAGCAGGGCGATGCCGGCGAGCTTTCCGCCGAGGGCGTTTCGCTGACCGTTTCCGATACCAAGAACCACAACGGCCTGTATGCTCACGTCGCCCACGTTGCCGAGGGCACGCTGGCCGTCGGTGCTACCGTGACCGCCGCGCTCGACGCCGAGCGCCGTGGCTTCCTGCGCCGCAACCACACCGCCACGCACCTGCTCGACGCCGCCCTTAAGCAGGTCCTGGGCGAGCACGTCTCCCAGGCCGGCTCGCTGGTGACGCCCGAGCACCTGCGCTTTGACTTTACGCACTTCGAGGCCCTGTCCTCCGAGCAGCTTAAGGCTGTCGAGGACCTGGTCAACCAGCAGATCTTCGCTTCCAAGCCGGTCGTGACCCGTGTCATGGGCATCGACGAGGCTAAGGCTGCCGGCGCTGTCGCCCTGTTTGGCGAGAAGTATGGCGACGTCGTCCGCGTTGTCTCCGTGGGCGCTGAGGACCAGCCGTTCTCCCGCGAACTCTGCGGTGGCACACACGCTGCCAACACCGCCGAGATCGGCCTGTTCAAGATCATTTCCGAGTCCTCCACGGGCTCCAATGTCCGCCGTATCGAGGCCGTGACCTCTAAGGGTGCCCTTGACTATATGGCCGACTGCCTGACACTCGTTGACGCCGCTGCTACTGCGCTCAAGTGCCGCGTGGATGAGGTTCCTGCTCGCGTGGAGAACCTGCAGGCCGAGCTGCGCGAGACGTCCAATAAGCTCAAGAAGGCTCTGACCGGTGGCTCCTCCGACGCCATCTCCAGCGCCATCGAGGGCGCCGTCGAGCTCGACGGCTATAAGCTCGTTGTCGCTGAGCTCCAGGGCCTTGAGGCTGCCGACCTGCGCAACGTATGGGATACCGTGCATCAGAGGGTCGCCGGCCCTGTTGCTTGTGTCGTCGCCAGCGTGACTGAGAAGGGCACTCCGGCCCTGCTCGTTGCCGGCTCCGATGACGCCGTCAAGGCCGGTTTCCACGCCGGTAACGTGATCAAGCAGATCGCGGGTCTGGTCGACGGTCGCGGTGGCGGTCGTCCCAACATGGCCCAGGCCGGTGGCAAGAATGCTGCCGGCATCGCCGATGCCCTCGCGGCCGCTAAGACCGCGCTCGGCGCCTAAGAATCTAAGAAGTCGCTGTGGTTGCGCTCGCGCTGGACATAGGGGAGACCAGGATTGGCATCGCCGTCTCGAGCCGTGATGGCAAGATGGCGATGCCTGTCAAGGTGCTTCCGGCTGCCGAGGTCACCGGTATGGCCAAGACGTTCCGCTACCTGGTTGAGGACTATGAGCCCGACATCCTGGTAAGCGGACGTCCCCTGACCATGGCCGGTGAGCCCGGCCCTCAGGCCGAGCGCGTTGCCGCTGTGGCGCAAAAGATTGCCGACGAGCTCGATCTTCCGTTGGAGTTTGAGGACGAGCGTCTGTCCTCGCAAGAGGCCAAGCGTATCCTGCGCGAGCAGGGACTCAACGAAAAGCAGATGAGGGGCAAGATCGACATGATTGCCGCCAGCCTGTTTTTGCAGACGTGGCTCGATCGTAAAAACGAGGAGGTTTCGCATGCCTAGTGCTTCCGATCCGCGCCAGCCGAATCGTACACAGCAGCCGGCGTCGCGCCCTGCCCAGCCTGGCCAGCGTCCGGCACAGCCGACGCAGCGCGCAGCTCAGCCTGCCGCGCGCCCGGCGCAGTCCTTCTCTCGTTCGGCCCAACCTGTTCAACGGACGGGTCAGCAGCCTTCTGCTCGTTCGGTTCAGCATTCGGCTTCTCACGCGGCTCAGCAGCCCACTGCTCGTACGGCCCAGCCTGCAGGCGGCACCCGCTTTAAGCAGCAGGCACCTACCCAGCGAACGCAGGCCCCCCAATCGCATTCGCATCACGCTCGCGGTTCGCATGGCGTTGCTCCGGCGACCCGCTCGAGCTACAACACGCATGCTCGTCGCGGTGCTCAAAAGAAGAGTTCTCCGGGTCCCATGATCATCGGCGTTGTGGTGTCGGTGCTCGCGCTTGCTGCGATTGCTTTCTTTGTCGTACCGGCCGTCAAGGGCTTCTTTGCCGGTGGGGATACCAAGGTCACGGCTGGTCAGCAGGTTACGGTGACCATTCCCGATGGTGCTTCGGGCGATACTATCGCCTCGATTCTCTCCGAGAACCATATCGTCGAAAATCCCAAGGATTATTATGCGGCGGTGAAAAAGCTCAACGCCGATATGTCGCTCAAGCCTGGTGATTATTCGTTCACCACACTCATGGATGCGACCAAGGTTGTTCAGCAGCTCATGGAAGGCCCCAACGCGGGCTCCAGTGCGCTGACTATCCCTGAGGGCCTGACGGTCGATCAAGTCGCCGACCGTGTGGCCCAGGCCTACGACAGCATCTCTAAGGAAGACTTCCTCAACCAGGCCAAGGCCTCCAACTACGTGGACGACTATAGCTTCCTTAAGGGCGCCGCCAACGATTCGCTCGAGGGTTTCTTGTTCCCGAAGACCTATTCGCTGGGCGATTCGCCGACGGCCGATGACGTGATTCGCGCTATGCTCGATCAGTTTAAGACCGAGTACAAGTCGCTTGACTTTGCGAGCTGCGAAGCCAACATCAAGGAGCGCTACGGCGTGGAGATGTCCGATTACGACATCGTCAACTTGGCCTCTATCGTTGAGCGCGAGGGCCTCAACGCCGATCAACGTGCGCACGTGGCCTCGGTCTTCTACAACCGCCTTGCCGGCAAGCTCGATGGCCTGCGCTATCTCAATAGCGATGCGACTATGATGTATGTCACCGGTGGCGAGGTTACCGCCGACGACCTGCAGAGCGATAGTCCGTATAACACCTATAAGCATGAGGGCCTGCCGCCCACGCCCATCTGCTCTCCGTCGCTCGAGGCGCTCAAGGCCACCCTTGAGCCGACCGACTCTGATGACCTGTATTTCTACATTACGCAGGACGAGGAGTACTTCTCGCAAACCTACGAAGAGCATCAACAGTCTTGGAATTAGCATGAGGATTTTTAGCCCCAAACGATACGTTGCCTCGGTCGATCGCATCGACCTTGATACCCTGTGGGCCGACGGCAAACGCGCCATTCTGCTCGATCGCGATAACACCCTGGTGCCGCGCGACACCGAGCAGGTTCCCGCCGCGGTTTCCGCTTGGCTCGACGCCGCCCGCGCCAAAGGCTTTAAGCTGTGCATGGTGTCCAACAACTGGCATCGCGACCAGGTCATGAGCTCTGCGCGCGAGCTGGGACTCGAGGCCATCAGCCACGCCATGAAGCCGGCGCCGTTTGCCCTCAAGGCGGGCCTTAAGCGCCTCGGCGCCACAGCCGGCGAGGCCGTGCTGATCGGTGATCAGCTCTACACGGACGTGTGGAGCGGCAACTTCGCCGGCGTCGATACCATCCTGGTAAAGCCGCAGGCGACGCAGGACCTGTGGTATACGCAGATCTTCCGTATCTTTGAGCGCCGGGCCCTGCGCGACCTTCCCTGCGAGGAATAGGTCTCGTCATGTCCCAGCACATCAAACACGGCTGCGACCATATCTTCTTTATCGGCTTTTTGGGCGCGGGCAAGTCGACGCTTGCGCGCAACGTGGGCACCATGTTCAAGCGGCGTTTTATCGATACCGACCGTCTGGTCGTGCGCCGTTGCGGCAAGTCGGTAACCGAGATTTTTGAGACCGAGGGCGAGGATCGTTTTCGCGAGCTCGAGACCTCGGCGCTCCGTTCGCTCCAAAGCGAGCGCAGCCTGTTGGTTTCGTGCGGGGGCGGTATCGTCGAAACGCCGGTGAATATTGAGCTGATGCACGATATGGGTACGTGCGTTTACCTCGAGGGCGACTTCGAGGATTCGATTCGCCAGATTCGTCGGTCCGACACGCGCCCCGATTTTCGCTCTCCCGAGCATGCCGCGCGCCTGTTTGAGCATCGCCGTCCGCTGTATCGCCAGGCCGCCGACCTTACCCTTGATATTCGCAACAAGTCCTTCGAGGACGTTTCCTACCTTTGTGCCGAGATGCTTTTGGAGCGTGGGCTGCTATGATTCGCCGTCAACTGATCAATTTCCAAAACCGCAGCGTCGATGTCCGTGTCGGATTGGGCGCGTTCGAGGAGTTGTCGCGCATGTTTGCCTCGGCTGTGGGCAAGCCTAAGCGCGCGATGGTCGTTTGGAACGACGCCACATCCGAGCGTTTTGGTGAGGTCGTCGAGCATGCGCTGGTCGACGCCGGTTTTGCCGTGTCGCTGCTAGTCCTCGAGGTTTCGCCTGCTGGTGCCACGCTGGCCGATGCCGATGCGATCTTTGGCGCCCTGTCTGCCAACGGCGTTACCTGCGACGATCTGGTTGTCGCCGTGGGCGATGCCGTAACCTGCTCGGTTGTTAGCTGGTGCGCCATCCAGTGGTGCGGTCGCACCGAGTGCGCGCTGCTGCCGACGACCTTCGACGCCATGCTCACGGTCGCGACGACCATGAAGCCGCTCGTCGCCTCGTCGGCCAATGCGCTTCCCGCCATCGCGTTCCGTCCCGAACCGGGCTTGGTCGTGTGTGACCTCGACCTTGTTCGCGAGGCGGACCCCGAGGACCTCAAGCTCGGCTATGTGGTACTTGTTGGCACCATGCTTTCGAGCAGTAAGTCCCGCTGGAATCAGTTTACTGAGACCGTCCCCGAGATTCTCGCGGGCGAGGAGGTCGCGCTCGTCAATGCCGTTCAATGGTCTCAGACTGCCCGTAAAGACGTACTGATGGCCACGAACCCGAGTGCTCGCCATGCGCTCGATTTTGGCAAGACGGGGGAGCGTACCCTGCGCGCCTGCTTGGGCGATGCGGCTTCGCAGGTCCCTGCCTACCAGCTGTTGTCCGAGGGCATGCGCTTTGAGGCGCGCCTAGCACATGATGCCTGTGACTTCGATATCGATTACGTCTTTGAGGTCGATGACTGCCTGGAGGACTTTGGTATCGAGGAACTTGCCTTCGATCTGGAGCCTGCCGCATATATCGAGGAGTTCCGCAGGCAGCAGTTCGCTCGCTCGAATCGCAGCATGCTGCCGCTGCCCGCGGCACTCGGCGCCATTCGCCTAACGAGCGTTGAGGACGAGGTTCTTGAGCGCCATGCTCACGCTTACTTGGCTTCTCGCAAAGAACTTCTCTAAGATTTATTGACATCCATCGTCTTTCGTATCATGTTGAGGGACGGGTTTCCAATCGGTTGCGGTTCGCATGCGATTCCGACGTTCGGTTGAGACCCGTCCCGTCTTTATAGAGACAATAAGAAAGGAATCTGCATGTCTGAGTTTGCTGCCGGTCCTGCCGGTCGTATCGAACGTGTCCGTGCCCTGATGGTCGAGCGCGGCTACGACGCTATCGTGGTACGCGACGAGGCCAATCTTCGTTGGCTCACGGGCGTGAACGGCGTCTTCGACTACACCTTCGAGTTCCCGCACGCGGCGTTTATTACGGCTGACCAGTGCCTGTTCCATACCGACTCGCGCTACCTCAACAGCTTTGAGGAGAACACGCCCGCCGGCAGCCCTTGGGTCTATGACATGGACGAGGGCACCATCCCCGGTTGGGTCGCCGGCAAGATCGCAGCCAACAAGTGCCGCGTCTGCGCTGTCGAGGACGATATGCAGATCAACTTCTACCAGGGCATTCAGCGTGGTCTGGAGGATCGTTCCGTCGCCTGCATGTTGCCGCTGATGCATGACGACATCCGCAAGATGCGCGCCATCAAGGATGCCGAGGAGATCGAGCTCATGCGCCATGCACAGTCGATCACTGACGCCGCCTTCCAGCACATGCTCGGCTTTATTAAGCCCGGTATGACCGAGAAGCAGGTTCGCAACGAGCTCGAGAACTTTATGTTCGCCAACGGCGCTGACAGCCTTGCCTTCGGCTCCATCGTAGCGAGCGGTCCCAACACTGCCAATCCGCATGCCGTGCCGAGCGACCGCGTGATCGAGAAGGGCGATTTCGTTCTCATGGATTACGGCGCGGGCTACTGCGATTACCGCTCCGACATGACACGCACCGTCGTGATGGGCGAGCCCACGCAGGAGCAGCTCGACCTGTACGCGCTCGTGCGCCGCACGCACGAGGAATGCGTCGCCGCCATCCATCCGGGCGTCGAGGGCAACGACATCTTCAAGCTCTCCAAGAAGATCATCGGCGATGCCGGCTATGGCGATTACTATAACCATGGCTTGGGACACGGCGTTGGTATCGACATCCACGAGCTGCCCAACTTCAACCGCAGCAAGAACACCATCGAGATCGGCTCGGTTATCACCATGGAGCCCGGCGTGTACCTGCCCGGTGTGGGCGGCGTGCGCCTGGAGGACTACGGCGTCGTCACCGAGAATGGCTACGAGCCCTTCACCAAGACCCCTCACGACCTGCATGTTATCGACTGCTAGTCCACTTCGGTAGATAGTTTGGGGCGGGGCGTCCGAATCGATCCGGACGCCCCGCGTTCTCTTTTTATGCGCTCGCTGCAGGCGCCGTCTGCAAGTGTATAATTTCTACCGTATGTAATTTGGACGCTTGTGCGTTCTGCCCATAAGAAGAAAGGTCGCTATGCCTACCATTTCTACCGCCGACTTCAAGAACGGCCTCGGTCTCCGCATTAAGGACAAGGTCTACACCATCGTCGAGTTCCAGCATGTCAAGCCGGGCAAGGGCGGCGCGTTTGTGCGCTACAAGACCCGCGACATCAAGAGCGGCCGCGTCGTCGAGAACACCTGCAACGCCGGCACCAAGTTCGAGAGCGTCATGCTCACCACCCGTGAGTTCCAGTACCTCTACAACGATGGCACCGACTACATTTTCATGGACAACGAGTCCTATGAGCAGGTTCCCGTTCCCGAGGACATGGTGGGCGAGAACTCCAAGTGGCTGCGCGAGAACGACGTCTGCCAGCTGCTCTTCGCCGACGATGAGCTCATGGGCGTGACCCCGCCGATGTTCATCGAGACCACCATCGTTCAAACCGATCCGGGCTTTAAGGGCGACACCGTCCAGGGTTCCACCAAGCCGGCCACGATCGACACCGGCGCTGTCATCCAGGTCCCCATGTACCTCAACGAGGGCGAGGTCATCAAGGTTGACACCCGCGACGGCAAGTTCGTCTCCCGCGTCTAGCAACCAACTTTTCTAGGAGGACTCATGCCCCAGGAAATCAAGATTGACGGCATCGGCATTTCGCCCGATGTTCTGACCGCCATCGTCTCGCGCGCCGTGTCCGATGTCGAGGGCATCGCCTCCGTTGGCGTCAAGGACCTTGCCACTAATCTTGTCTCCATGATGCTTTCGTCTAAGGCCCCGGCTTCCGAGCCGGCGGTCGAGGCCGAGGTCGTCGGCGACAAGCTCGCACTCACCGTGCGCGTCGTGGTGTTCTTTGGCTATCCGTTCAAGAAACTCGCCGAGGCCGTTCGTGCTGCCGTGGTCGCCGCCATCGATGCCCAGGTTGGCGTTGAGGTCGAGCGCGTTGACGTTTGCATCGACGGCCTCGTTTTCCCCAAGGAGTAACCTTTGAGCCTTAAGGTTTATCGCGGGCGTACGCTTGCCCGCAGTCAGGCGCTGCAGCTGTTGTTCCAGGCCGAGGCCACGGACAGCCCGCTCGAGCGCGTCCTCGAGGGTGATTGCCTGATCTCGAAGGGTCCCCTCGACCCCTATGCGCTGGAGCTGTGCCGCGGTGCCTACGAGCATATCGACCGCATCGACTGCGCCCTGCGCTCCGTTGCCAAGAACTGGGATCTTATGCGTATGCCCGGTGCCGACCGCAATCTGCTGCGTATCGCCGTTTACGAGATGCGTTTCCTCACCGACGAGGAGGTCTCGGACGCCATTGTGATCAACGAGGCTGTCGAGCTTGCCAAGGCCTATGGCACCGACCAGTCCGCGTCGTTCGTCAACGGCGTGCTGGGTAAGATTGCTCGCAGCGAGGAGCTGCCGGGCGAGGACCTGTACCAGGAGCTGCTGGCCGAAGATCGCGCTCGCGAGGAGGCCCAAGCCGTCGAGGCTGCCGCCAAGGTTGCGGTTGCTCAGGCTGAGGCTGGCGTGCTGGCCGAGGATGCGGACGCCGCCGAGGCTGACATCGACTCCGTCGAGGAGTAGTCATGCCAGAGGGTTCTGTCCGTAACTTTGATGAGATCTCGGACCGTCTGGATCAGATCATCGCTACCGTTCGCTCCAAGGATACGTCCTTGGAGCGTTCGCTCGATTTGTTTGATGAAGCGATTGAGCTGGGCTCCCGCGCGGTCGATATGGTCGACAAGTTTGAGTTGACGCCGCGTGAGGCCGATAAACTCGAACAGGAATACGATGAGGATGCGGCAAACGAATCCCAGGATAACTAGGCCGCATCTCCGGATACGAATGGTTGATTGCATTCATGAAACGCGTGCGTCTTGATGACGAACTGATTTCACAGGGCATCTGCGCCGATCGCGCGGATGCCCTTCGCACTCTTATGGCCGGCTTGGTCTCGAGTGGCGGCGAGCGTTTGACTTCGCCAGGCCTTAAGGTGATCCCGGGCTTGCCACTGCACGTGAAGGGACGCATTCCCTATGTTGGCCGCGGCGGTCTTAAGCTCGAAGGCGCGCTTGATGCGTTTGGCATCAATCCGACGGGCCTTGCCTGTCTGGATGTGGGCTGCTCTACCGGCGGCTTTACCGATTGCCTGCTCAAGCGTGGTGCCGCGACCGTTGTCTCGGTCGACGTGGGCCGTGCCCAGTTCGACTGGTCGCTGCGCCAAGACGATCGTGTGACGCTCCACGAGCGCACGAATGTGACGCAGTTGCCCGAGCTCGGCTATGCCGGCGCTCTCGACCTGGCTGTGTGCGATGTCTCGTTTACCAGCATCGCGAACATTATCGATGCGGTGCTGGCGTGCCTGGCGCCTACGGGTGCATTCTGCACGCTCGTAAAGCCGCAGTTTGAGGCTCCGGCGGCGCTGGTGGGCGAGGGCGGTATTGTGACCGATCCCGCCGTGCGCCGCGATACACTCGTGGCGGTGGTTGAACTCTTTGCTGCCAAGGGCCTGTTCCCGGTCGATGTGTGCGTGTCGCCCATTCATGGTGCCAAGGGCAACGTTGAGTTTTTCTTGTACGGCACGAGGTTTGTCCCCGGCGACCGTTCGCAAGGCGAGCTGCAATCCCAGGTATCGGTTATGAGCGAGAAAGCTGCAACGCTATGAAGGTCTTTCTGGTTCCCAATTACTACAAGCAAGAGGCGGTCGAGAGCGGCCTGATGCTCGAGCTTTGGCTGACGCGCCAGGGCTATGAGGTCGCATGGGCTGCCGATCAGCGATCCAAGATTCAGAGCACGCCTGATATTGACGGCTCCGATCTGGTCATTACGCTCGGCGGCGACGGTACGTTGCTGCGCGCTGCCCGCATCCTCAACCATCGCGAGATTCCTATCCTCGGTCTTTCCTATGGTCACCTGGGCTTTTTAACTGCTGCGAGTCCCGAGGAGCGCGACATTCTGCAGGTCGTGAGCGACGCCCTGTCCGGCGAGCTGCATGTGAGCCGTCGCGCTACCATCGCCGCGGATATCGTGTCCGTGCGCGAAGACGGTACGAAGGATGTCGTGCGCACCTTCGCCCTCAACGACATGGCGCTTACGCGCGGCCCCCTGTCCGATATGGTCGAGTTTGACATCACGGTGTCCGGCCACCATATCGACCGCCTACGCGGTGACGGTGTCGTCGTTTCGACGGCGACCGGCTCCACTGGCTATGCACTATCCGCCGGCGGCCCCATCGTGAGCCCCGACTATACGGGCATGGTCTGCGTACCCATTGCGCCGCACACCATTCAGGCCCGTGCCTTCTTGACTTCGCCGAGTGATGTCGTCGAGATCTTTATGTCTGATGACCGTCCGAGTGTTCCGGCGATCGCTATCGACGGACAGTTTATTACTTGTGATGGTACGGTCGAGAGCGTGGCTGTGCGTCGCGGTCCCGGCGATGTGTTGCTGCTGGATTATGGCCCCGAGAGCTTCTATAACTCGGTGAGCCGAGTGTTTTATGGAGTACGTCATGATCGATGAGCTGCAGGTTTCTAACATTGCACTCATTCGCGAGGCGACGCTGGTGCCGAGTGCCGGCCTAACTGTCCTGACCGGCGAGACCGGCGCTGGCAAGACCGCGCTGCTCTCGGCTCTTAAGCTTATTTTGGGCGAGCGCGCGGATTCTTCGACGGTGCGCGAGGGCGAGGCACTGGCGAGCGTAGAAGCGCGACTCTTCGACGGGCCGCACGACACGGAAGGCTTCACGGTCCGGCGCAGCCTTTCTGCCGAGGGCCGCAGCCGCGTGAAGATTGACGGCCGTATCGCCAGTGTGCGCGAGCTTTCGGAGCGCGTCGGCGTGATGATGGATCTGTGCGGCCAACACGAGCACCAGCGCTTGCTCGATCCGGCGCATCACGTTGCGATGGTCGATGCGTGGGCGGGGCGCTCTGCGCTTGAGGCGCTGGATGCGTACCGCGCCTGCTTTAAAGCCTCGCGCGCGGCTGCCAAGGAGGTCCGTCGCGTCGAGGAGGCCTCGCGTGCGCAGGGGAGTCGCGTCGAGGAGGCGCGCTTTGCCCTCGAGCGCATCGGCGAGGTCGACCCCAGGCCGGGCGAGTATGAGGAACTCGAGGAACTGCTGCCGCGCTCCGAACATGCCGAGGTACTTGTTGCCACGGCTAACGATGCCCATGCATCGCTTGCCGCCGAAGGGGGAGCGCTCGATGCCGTGAACAGCGCCGTGGCAGAGCTTTCCCGTATGGCTACCGTCGATCGCAAACTGGGCGATATTGCCGATGCGCTTTCGGATACCTGCATCTCCCTTGAGGATTGCGCGAACGAGCTTCGTGCCTATCGCGATGGCGTCGCCTTCGACCCGCGCGAGCTCGCTCGCATGCGTGAGCGGTATTCCGACCTCAAGGGTCTGTTGCGTCAGTGGGGTCCCACCATGGACGATGTTTTTGCCATGCGCGATCGCTCGCAAGAGCTGTTGTCCCTGGTCGATGATGGCGATGAACAGATCAAAAAGGCGCGTGAGGCACTCGGGAGCGCCGAGCGCGAGCTGTTCGCTGCTGCCAGGGCACTTAAGCGCGCTCGCAATACGGCGGCCCCGCGCTTCTGCCACGAGGTGGGCCGCCAGATGGCTCGCCTGGAGATGGGTAGTGCCGAGCTCGTCTGGGAGTCGCGTGATCTTCCCCGTGCTGAGTGGACGCCCGTTGGTCCTTCGAGCTACGAGCTGCTATACCGCAGCGGTGCCGGCTTGACGCCGCGTCCCCTGCGTCGAATTGCGTCGGGCGGCGAGCTCAGCCGCGTCATGCTGGCAAGTAAGGTTGTCCTCGGTAACGCGGACGGTGTCGATACGCTGGTGTTTGACGAGGTCGATGCTGGTGTCGGTGGCTCCACGGCGCGTGCCCTCGCGAGTGTGCTGGCAGATCTCGCTGCTACGCATCAGGTGATTGTCGTAACCCACTTGGCGCAGGTCGCCGTCATGGCTGACAAGCATTATGTTGTCAGCAAGGAACCGGGCGATGTTCCCCAGACGCATTTGGACGAGGTAACCGGCGAAGCGCGTACCGCCGAGATCGCCCGCATGTTGAGCGGCGATCAATCGGAGGCGAGCTTGGCGCATGCCAAGCAGATGCTTGAAGAAGCTCGAGGTTAGGTCGTATCAGCGGTGTTGGTGGGACAAAATAGACTGAATTATTTGTCCCACTACGCGTTTTACTCAACGACCTTGTCCGGCTGGATGAGCTCCTCGTAGTAGCTGATATGCTCGCGGGCGTCTTCAATCTCGGGCAGCAGGAAGTTGTAGATGACTTCGATGATCATCGTAGCGCTGATCTTAGAGAACGCAAAGTCGCCTGTCGTCAGCAGCGCTTCGTGGTTGACGGTATTAAAAGTGTAGTCTGCCAGACGCGCGAGCGGGGATTTGCTGTCGCTGCTTATGACGACTACGATTGCGCCGCAGTTGCGAGCCGCTTTTGCCATACGATTCAATCGGCGCGATTTGCCGGAGTTTGAGATTAGCACGATGACGTCACCCGGTCGTAACGTGAGCGCAAAGCCGATTGATGTCTCGCTAATGGTGCTCGCCATGCAACGCAGGCCCAGCTGCGAAAACTTAAACGTCGCATCGAGCGCGACCGCGTTCGTATTGCCCACAGCTGCAAACTCAATAACCCCTGCATGCTTAAGGGCATGCACAACAGCCGCCAGTGTATCGTGGTCGATCCCGTCGATGGTCGCATTAAGCTCGCTCACCTTGGCAGCCAGGATGTTCTTGAGGCTCTGCTCCATATTATCGAGCGAGACCTCGTCAGTCAGGCCCTCGTTGCGCTGGCTTTCCAAATCCCTCGCCAACGAAAACTGAAAGCTGCGGAAGCTGCCAAAGCCAAGCTTTCGGCAGAAGCGCGAAACGGTCGCCTCGGACGTGGCGGCGGCGCGTGAGAGCTGAGCGGCCGTGAGGCGCGGCGCCTCGGACTGGTGCTCCAATATATAGTCGACAATGCGCTGCTCGGACTCGCTGTATCCCTGATGGGTGCTTATGAGGGAAAGTGCGCTCTTGCTACTATCGGTCATGGATGGCTCCTGGTTGGCATGAAAATCCAATTTGATTTGCAATGCCATAGTATACGGGCATTTCCAATTACAAGATACACCTTGCCGTTTCAAGTGTTGATGGTAAACTTTCACCTACCGTTTACGGTTATGAAAGAACCTTTCACCGGAGAATCGCACCTTGCCTCTTCTCACGCGGACGGTAGGTTGGTATCTTTCAGTTGTGGAAAAACGCGCATCGAAGCGCGTGTAGGGGAGTGCCCGCGGGCGCTGTACTCAAGAAGGAGGGACACATGGCTAAGTTTGACATCATCGCCGCCACCGGTTGCCCGACCGGCATTGCGCACACCTTCATGGCGAAGGAAGCGCTGGAGAAGGCAGCTGCCGAGCGCGGTCTGACCATTAAGGTCGAGACTCATGGCCAGGTCGGTGTCGAGAACGAGCTCACCAAGAGCGAGATTGCTGGCGCCAAGGCCGTTGTCGTCGCAGCCGACAAGGATGTCCAGGCTGAGCGTTTCGCCGGCAAGCCCATGGTTTCCGTTGGTGTTTCCAAGGCCCTGTCCGTTGAGGCCGCCGGTAAGCTGATTGACCGCGCGCTCGCCGCCAAGGGTGACGACACGGTTGCAGCTGCTGCCGATATCGAGGATGAGGTCGAGGAGAAGGAGTCCATCGGTCACATCATCTACAAGCACCTCATGAACGGCGTCAGCCACATGCTGGTCTTCGTCGTTGCCGGTGGTGTTCTGACCGCCGTTTCGTTCCTGTGGGGCATTACGTCCTTCGATTCGACGGCGTCTGACTACAACAGCTTTGCTGCGATGCTCAAGATCATCGGCGGCATCGCCATGAACCTTATGGTTCCGGTGCTTTCCGCCTACATCGCCGAATCCATCGGCAAGCGCCCGGCGCTCGTCCCCGGCTTTGTTGCCGGTATGATCGCCATCCAGGGCCTGCCTGTTAACGCCGAGACCGGCATGATCGACGCCGGTGGCGCCGGCGTGGGCTTCGGCTTCCTGGGCGGCATCGTTGGCGGCTTCCTCGCCGGCTATGTCATCCTGCTACTCGAGAAGGTCTTTGCCGGCCTGCCCAAGAACCTGGACGGCCTCAAGGCTATCTTCCTGTACCCGCTGTTCTCGACGGCTATTGTCGGCCTGGTCATGCTTGGCATTTCCGGCCCCATGGCTGCCATCAACACCGCCATGATGGACTTCCTCAAGGGCCTGTCCGCCTCTGGCGCCGTTGTCCTGGGTCTTGCTATCGGCTGCATGTGCGCCTTTGACATGGGCGGCCCGGTCAACAAGGCTGCTTATGTCACCGGTACTGCTATGCTCACCGAGGCTCTGGCCGCCGGTGTTGGCACCGATACCTACAACTTCGGCACCAACTTCATGGCTGCCGTCTCCGCCGCCTGCATCGTTCCGCCGCTGATCACCACCTTTGCCGTCGTTGTCGGCAAGAAGTTCTTCAGCCAGGAGGATCACGACGCCGGTGTCGTCAACCTCATCCTTGGTTGCACCCACATCACCGAGGGCGCCATTCCGTTCATGACCAAGAACATCTGGCCCGTCATGCCCATCATGATGCTCGGCTCCTCTATCGCTTCGATCCTGACCATTATGTTCAACGTTCACGATCCGGCGCCTCACGGTGGCTTCCTGGTCCTGCCCGTTGTCGAGAACGGTCCGCTTTGGGTCCTCGCGATCCTCATCGGCGCTGTTGTCGGTGGCATCCTGTTCGTGGCCTTCAAGAAGTACGACTTCGAGAAGAACCAGAAGGCCGCTCCTGCAGCCAAGCCGGTTGAGGCTCCCAAGGCCGCTGCCGTCGAGGCCCCCAAGGCCGAGGCTGCCGACTTCGTGAAGGTCGAGAATGTCTTTGTCGCCGAGGACTTCGCTTCTCGTGACGAGGCTCTGAGTTTCGTTTCCAACCAGGCCGTCAAGGCCGGTATCGCAAGCGACGCCGACGCCGTGATGAACGCCTTCCTGGCCCGCGAGGCCGAGGGCACCACGGGCATGATGGAGGGCTTCGCCATCCCGCATGCCAAGTCCGATGCCATTACCGAGGCTGCCGTCATCGTCGTCAAGGACGAGTCCGGCGTGACCGGTTGGGATACCATGGACGGCGCTCCCGTTAACGTGGCCATCGCTCTGCTCATCCCGGGTGCACAGGCTGGCACCACGCACCTCAAGATCCTTTCCAAGGTCGCCGAGGCGCTCATGGACGAGGACTTCCGTGCCACCGTCAAGGGTTCCACCGACGCCGTCGAGATCGCCAAGACGATCAACGCCCGCCTGGTCTAATTCCACGGTACGGGAATAACATCGCCCCCTGTATATAAGGCGGAGTCCCTCTCCAGGGTCTCCGCCTTTTTCGGTAACAGAGAACGCACCGGTTGATCCCATCAGCCAGAATTCCTTTCAGCCGACATTACTCTGGATCGACCGAGTTTCCGCAGCTTGCTCGCCGGGCGGGCGCGGGTTAAGTTTGTCGCGAGTTCCGCACGCAAAGGAAAGCACTTAATGTGCTTTCCGTCTTGCGCAGGACTGTAGAGCAGCAAACTTAACCCGCGCCCGCCCGGCGAGCAAGCGGACGACAAACACATCTGTCCAATAATTCGTCTGAAACATAATGAAAAACCGTTTGATGTGAGTTAATATAAACAACGTCGTGAATCTGACTCCTGCCACATGCATGACAGGGGTTAAACACAAAAAGGAGTCAATTATGGTTTCTGAGAAGGCTACCCTCGTTAATCCTCAGGGTCTGCACATGCGTCCGGCTGGTCTGTTCGCCTCCACTATGGGCAAGTACGCCTGTGACGTGACGGTCGTCACCCCCGAGAAGGAGGTCAACGGCAAGTCCCCGATGGCCCTCATGGCTGCTGGTATCCCCTGCGGTACTGAGGTCGAGGTCAAGTGCGACGGCGCCGACGAGGCCGAGGCTCTGGCTGCTGCCATCGAGCTCATCAAGAGCGGTCTTGGCGAGTAGAACTCAAACGGGTCGCATGTTGAACAACTAAGTTCATATTTGGGGGCGCAGTGACCTGTTGTAAGGTAGCTGCGCTCTTTTGTCATGGATATGGCAAAACGCTTTATCACATGACACGGAGAGAGGAATGGGAATGTATCAGGGAGTCAACGCTTCCGAGGGCATCGGTATCGGCACCGTCATGGTCGCCGTCGATCCCGACTTGACGTTTGAGCCGCACGAGGTTGCAGATTCGGCAGCAGAGAAGGAGCGCTATCAGTCCGCTCTTTCGGTCTTCTGCGAGAAGACCCAGGCTCAGGCCGACCACATGAAGGAGACGGTGGGCGAGGCCGAGGCCGAGATCATGAGCGGACACATTGTCCTGGCTCAGGACCCGGGCATGACCGACGCCATCAACGCCGCCATTGACGGCGGCACCTGCGCCGAGCAGGCGCTCATGGACACCTCGACCATGTTCGAGAACATGTTCCTGTCCATGGACGACGAGATGTTCCGTCTGCGCGCGGCCGACATCGCCGACATCCGCACCGGTATTCTGGCCGAGCTGCTGGGCAAGGAGGTCGTCGACCTCTCCGTCCTGCCCGAGAACACCGTCGTTGTCGTGCACGACCTCACGCCGTCCATGACCGCCACGATCGATAAGGCCCACGTTGCCGGTATCGTCACCGAGACCGGTGGCCGCACGTCGCACTCCGCGATCATCGCGCGCGCCCTTGAGATTCCGGCTGTCCTTTCGGTTTCCAACAGCTGCACCGCGCTGCGCAACGGTATGACCGTTGTCGTCGACGGCGGCAAGGGTATCGTTGAGGCCGATCCCGACGAGGAGACGCTCGCTGCCTACACCGCCAAGGCCGAGGCCTTCGCTGCCGAGAAGGCAGCCCTCGAGGCCTTCCGTGGCAAGCCGTCCGTGACTGCCGATGGCATCAAGAAGATCATCGCCTGCAACATCGGTAACCCCGATGACGTGCCCAACGCGCTCGATCACGACGCCGAGGCCATCGGTCTGTTCCGCTCCGAGTTCCTGTTCATGGACTCTGCTGAGCTTCCTTCCGAGGAGGAGCAGTTCAACGCCTACCGTAAGGTCGCCAGCGCGCTCAAGGGTGCTCCGGTCATCATCCGCACGCTCGATGTGGGTGGCGACAAGGAGATTCCGTATCTGCATATGGTCAAGGAAGACAACCCCTTCATGGGCTTCCGCGCCGTGCGTTACTGCTTGGCCAATCCCGACCAGTACAAGGTCCAGCTCCGTGCTCTGCTGCGCGCTAGCGCCTTCGGTGACGTCAAGATCATGATCCCGCTCGTCACCTGCGTCGAGGAGGTCTTGGCTGTCAAGGAGCTCGTCGAGCAGTGCAAGGCCGAGCTGACCGAAGAGGGTCGCAAGTTCAACGAGAACATCGAGGTCGGCATCATGGTCGAGACGCCCGCCGCTTCGCTGCTCGCAGACCGTCTGGCCGAGGTCGCCGACTTCTTCTCCATCGGCACCAACGACCTGATCGGCTACACCATGTGCGCCGACCGTGGCAACGACACCATCTCCAACCTGTACCAGGTGTACTATCCCGCCGTGCTCCGCTCGCTCAAGAACATCATCGAGAGCGGCGTGAAGGCCGGCATCATGGTCGGTATGTGCGGCGAGGCCGCTGCCGATCCGCTGCTCGAGCCGCTGCTGATCAGCTGGGGCCTGGAGGAGTTCTCGATGAGCGCTCCGTCGATCCTGCGCGCCCGCAAGACCATCAGCCAGTGGACCAAGGCCGAGTGCGACGAGCTCGCCGAGAAGGCGCTCGCCTGCAACACCGCCGCCGAGGTCAAGGCACTGCTCGAGTCCGCAGCTCGCTAATTTGGTATCAGAGGTAACCGCGTGGTTGGAATGGGCCGGCCACGCGGCCCTCACATATACAGGGGGTACTGTAAATGTTCTACACGCTAACCGCTAACCCGGCTGTCGACATGACGGTTTCGAGCTCTCCGCTCGAGCCCGACGAGAACGTCCGCACCGGCTCGGCCAGCTACACGGCTAACGGCAAGGGCCTCGACGTGTCCTTCGCCTTTAAGAAGATGGGCGTCGACACCGTCGCGCTCGGCTTCTTCGCCGGCTTCACGGGCAAGTTTATCGTCGAGGAGGTCATGAACCTGGGCTGCCTGTGCCGCCCGGTCTGGACCGACGGTATCACGCGCATCAACACCTACGTCAACGATGGCCAGCACGAGTACGGCATCCTGAACCCCGGCGCTCCTATTACGCCGCAGCACCAGGAGGAGCTCTACAACATCCTGGACACCGCGGGCGATCTCGAGTGCCTGATCGTTTCCGGCTCCGTGCCTCCCAAAGCTACGCCCGACTTCCTGGCTCAGGTCATGGAGCACGCTCAGGCTCGTGGCGCCGACGTCGTCCTGGACCTGTCCTCCGACAAGCTCAAGGAGCTCGCTCACAAGAAGCCGCTGCTCATCAAGCCGAACCATCACGAGATGAAGGCCATCTTCGGCGTGCCGGTCGACACCGACGACGAGGTCCGCGTTGCCATGAAGATGGCTCACGACGCTGGCGTTCAGAACGTGCTGCTCACCCGTGGTAGCCGCGGCGACGCTTACTTCTCCAACGGCGAGGATATTTGGTACGCCAAGCGTGAGTTCAACATCAAGCTGGTTTCTTCTGTCTGCGCCGGCGACTGCACCCTCGCTGCGTTCCTGCACAAGTGGTACAGGGATCGCGACAACGTCGAGGAGGCCATGAAGCTCGCTATGGCCACCGGCGCCAACGTTGCCGAGTCCGTCGGCATCGGCGACTTCGGTCACGTCGACGAGTACAGCAAGCGCGTTGCTGTCCGCAAGCTCGATCGTCAGTAATCGAAACGCGACATATTCGTGCGCATGCGGCGCCCCGGTTTCGGCTGGGGCGCCTTTTTTGTTCCGTTATTGGAGAGAGATGCTCTGCCGTACTTCATCGCTTCCACACCGTTCACCGAGTTGTCCTAGCCTTTTACCGTTGGGTGGAATATACTTTCATTAACACGTTACTTCGTGAAAGGAACATTCATGATTTACACGCTCACTGCAAATCCCGCCATTGACTACAACATCGCCTGCGACGGCCTTGCTGCCAACACCGTCACGCGTACCCGTAACGCCGTCTACACGCCCAACGGCAAGGGTCTCAACGTCTCGTTCACCCTCGATCACTACGGTGTCGACACCACGATCCTGGGCTTTTTCGCCGGCTTCTCGGGCGAGTTTATCGTTAAGGGCGCCGAGGCCCTGGGCGTGCCCGTCAAGCCCGTTTGGACCGACGGCATCACGCGCGTCAACGTGTTCCTCAATGCCGGACCCGACACCGAGTACAACATGGTCAACGCCGGTGCCGCCATCAACGAGGCCAACGAGCAGGAGATGTTTGAGCTCATCGATTCGCTCGATGACATGACCTGCCTGGTCATCAGCGGCTCGCTGCCTCCCAACACTTCCGAGGGCTTCTTGGCCGAGGTCCTGCGCCGCGTCAAGGCCAAGGGGGCCGAGTTCGTCCTCGACATCTCGAGCCATCAGCTGGCAGACCTCATTGCCATGGAGCCGCTGCTGATCAAGCCCAATGACGACGAGCTGCTCGACATCTTTGGCATTAAGGTGAGCGGTGGCGACGATGAGTCCGTCAAGGGCGCTATGGCCGAGCTGCACGCTAAGGGCGCCAAGAACGTGCTGCTGACCCTCGGTGGCGCCGGTGCGTACTTCTCCAACGGCGAGCACATCTGGTTTGCCAATCGCACCTTCGACGTCAAGCTGCTGTCGACGGTGTGCGCCGGCGATTCCTCGCTCGCTGCCTTCCTGTCCGTATGGCACGACGCTCCCGAGCGCGTCGAGGATGCCCTCCGTCTGTCGATGGCCACCGGCGCCAACGTGGTCGAGTGCCCGGGCCTGGGCGACTTTGCCAAGGTGGACGAATATAAGAAGCACATCGAGGTTCGTCAGGTCTGCTAGCCGCATCGAAAAATCGCTGCCGAACACCCGCTTTGGATCTCCGAGGCGGGTGTTTTTTGCTCGCTGAACGCATATGGCGTCTGCTGTCTCGTTTTAGGTTGATTTCCGATCTCAGCCGAACACATTGAGCAAATAGGCCGTTCCCGCACC
>CAUACA010000021.1 GCA_958427355.1 uncultured Collinsella sp.
GGGTGGTTTAAAGCTGGCCGCTGCGCGGCCAGCGGACTAAAGTCTTGAACAAAAAGGGTCCCGCACCTGCGAGACCCATTGCAAACGTATATACGCCGATGCTTAGTAGCCGACGATGCCCTGCGGGAAGAAGAACATGCACAGGACGACGCACACGGCAAAAACAACGGCCATAATTACCGTCAGGCGATCGAGGTTCTGCTCCATGACGCCCGTGGCAGAGCTGGAGTTATACAGCGAGCTAGCGATCATATCCGAAACGCCGGTGCCCTTACCGGAATGCATCAGGACGAGAATCGTCAGCGCCACGGCAGAGACAGCCCAAACGACAAACAGAAGAATCTGGAACGGACCCATAGATAAGCTCCTTAATAGAACAGTTCAAACTCCAGTACTGTACCACAATCCCCCGCTCTCCCCTACCTGCCACTCAAGGACGGGGTGGAAATGGCAGAAATACCAAAAAGGGGGTTATCCGGTTGTGGACAACCCCCTTGCTAGAAAACGGTATTTGTTTTCTATTAGGCCTCGGTGGCGAGCACGCGGCCCGTCATCTCGGCGGAAGGCTCAATACCAGCCATGGTGAGCATAGTCGGGGCGATATCGGAAAGACGACCGTCCTCGATACCGGTGAGCTGTGCCTTCTCATCAACGATGATGAACGGCACGCGGTTGGTGGTGTGCGCCGTAAACGGATGCTTGGAACCGTCGGAAGCAACGTCAAACATGTGATCGGCGTTGCCGTGATCGGCGGTAATCAGTGCAAAGCCGCCCTTGGCGAGAATCGCCGAGACAACCTTGGACAGGGCATCGTCAACAGCCTCAACGGCCTTAACGGCAGCGTCGAAGACACCGGTGTGACCAACCATGTCGCAGTTCGCGAAGTTCACGATGTAGAAATCAGCGCGATCCTCGTTGATGGCGGCGACAAGCTTCTCGGTAACCTCGGGAGCGCTCATCTCGGGCTGCAGATCGTAGGTAGCAACCTTGGGGGAAGCGACGAGCACGCGCTCCTCGCCCTCCTTGGGCTCCTCGATGCCACCGTTGAGGAAGAACGTCACGTGGGCGTACTTCTCGGTCTCGGCAGTGTGCAGCTGCTTCAGGCCATTGGCGGCGATAACGTCGGCCAGGACGTTCTCGGGGAACGTCTTGGGGAAGGCGACCTCGACGTCAAACGTCGGATCGTACTCGGTCATCGTCACAAAGTGCGAAAGCTTGATCTGCTCGCGCTCAAAGCCGTCGAACTCCTTGTCCGTGAACACGCGGGTCATCTGACGAGCGCGGTCGGGACGGAAGTTGAAGAAGATGGCCGCGTCGCCCTCGTGGATGCCCTCGTTGTGGGCAGCGAAGGGCTCGACGAACTCGTCGCCGCGCGGATCCTTCTCGTAGTAGGCCTTGATACCGGCAACGGGGTCGGTATCAGCATCGGACGCGTTGACCATGACGTCGTAGGCGCGCTGGATGCGCTCCCAACGATTATCGCGGTCCATGGCCCAATAACGGCCCGAGACGGTGGCAACGCGTGCGTCGCAACCGGTCTCCTCGGAGATCTTAGCCAGGAAGGCGCAGAACTCACTCATGTAACCGGCACCGGACTGCGGGTCGACGTCGCGGCCGTCCATAAAGGCGTGTACACGAACGGTCTTGACGCCATGCTGGGCAGCCATCTTGACCAGAGCCTCGACGTGGTTCATGTGAGAATGAACACCGCCAGGGCTCATAAGGCCCATGAGGTGGAGAGTCTTACCGTCAGCCTTGACATCGTCCATAGCCTTGACAAAAACCTCGTTCTTGGCGATGGAGCCGTCCTTGATGGCGTTGTTGATGCGCGAAAGCTCCTGGAACACGATGCGTCCGGCACCGATGTTGAGGTGACCCACCTCGGAGTTACCCATCTGGCCATCGGGAAGACCCACGTCCTCGCCCGAAGCGCCGAGCGTGGTGTGGGGGTACTTCTCGTACAGGCTATCAAGGAAGGGCGTCTTGGCAGCGGCGACGGCGTTCTCGCCATCGGCCGGAGCAAGGCCGCAACCATCCATGATGATCAGGAGTGCAGGAAGATGACGCTGTGCCATATGTCCTACTCGCCTGCCTTGACGACCATAGAGGCGAAGTCGGCAGCCTTGAGCGAAGCGCCGCCCACGAGGGCGCCGTCAACGTCGGGCTTGGCGACGAGCTCAGCGATGTTGCCAGGCTTGGCAGAGCCACCATAGAGAACGCGGATGCCGTTAGCGAGCTCCTCGCCGAACATCTCCTTGAGGGTCTCACGGATAGCGCCGCAGACCTCCTGAGCGTCCTCGGCGGTAGCGGTCTTGCCGGTGCCAATGGCCCAGATGGGCTCGTAGGCGACGACGACCTGCTTGGGGCAGGTGATCTCAAGACCAGCAAGGCCAGCCTTGACCTGGTTCACGACGTGCTCGACATAGGTGCCAGCCTCGCGGACCTCGAGGGACTCGCCGCAGCAGAAGACGGGAACAAGACCGGCGGCAACGAGAGCCTTGGCCTTCTTGTTCTGGTCCTCGTCGGTCTCGTGGAAGTAGTCACGACGCTCGGAGTGGCCAATGATGCAGTAGGTGCAGCCAGCGGACTTGAGCATGTCGCAAGAGGACTCACCGGTGAAGGCACCCTTGGCCTCCCAGTACACGTTCTGTGCACCGAGGGCGATGGGGGCAGCCTGAATACGGTCATGAACCGTGGTGATGTCGATGGTCGGAGGGCAGACGAGCACCTCGACGCCAGCCGGAACCTCGGGCAGAGCCTGAGCCAGCTCGTCGGCGAGTTTGGCGGCCTCGGCGACGTCGTTGTTCATCTTCCAGTTACCAGCGATGAGAAGGGTGCGATTAGGCATCGAGAAGCGCCTCCACTCCGGGCAGGGCCTTACCCTCGACGAGCTCCATGGAAGCGCCACCACCGGTGGAGATCCAGCTCATCTTGTCGGCCAGGTTGAACTTGTTGACAGCCGCGACAGAGTCGCCACCGCCGATGATCGAGGTGCAGTCGGCCTCGGCGACAGCCTCGGCGATAGCCTGGGTGCCGTGAGCGAAGTTGTCGAACTCGAAGACGCCCATGGGGCCGTTCCAGAACACGGTCTTGGCGCCCTTGACGGCCTCGGCGTAAAGCTCCTCGGTCTTGGGGCCGATGTCCATACCCTCGCGGTCGTCGGGGATAGCGTCGGAAGCGACAACCTCGGGGACAGCGTCCTCGCCAAAGTGATCGGCAACGCGGTTGTCGATGGGGAGCAGGATCTTGACGCCCTTCTCCTCGGCCTTCTTGAGCATCTCACCGGCGCGCTCGACCCAGTCCTCTTCCTTGAGGGACTGACCGACGGACAGGCCCTGAGCCAGGAAGAAAGTGTAGGCCATGCCGCCACCGATGATCAGGGTATCAGCGGAGTCGATGAGGTGATCGAGGACGCCGATCTTGGAGGAAACCTTGGAACCGCCGACGATGGCGACGAAGGGGCGCTCGGGCTCGGCGAAGATGCCGGTCAGCGTGTCGACCTCCTTCTCGAGCAGGAAGCCGGCGACGGCAGGCAGGTAAGCGGCGGGGCCCACGACGGAACCCTGGGCGCGGTGAGCGGTGCCGAAGGCATCGAGAACGAAGACGTCACCATAGGAAGCGAGCTTCTTGGCGATCTCGGGATCGTTCTTCTTCTCACGCTTGTCAAAACGGACGTTCTCGAGAACGAGGACCTTGCCCGGCTCGACGGCGGCGACAGCCTCGGCGGCCTTCTCGCCGTAGGTGTCGGCGACAAAGGCAACGTCGAGACCAGAGAGCTCAGCGAGCTTCTTAGCGACGGGCTCAAGGGAGAGCTCAGGCTGGAAGCCGGTACCCTCGGGGCGGCCGAGGTGGCTCATGAGGATGACGCGAGCGTTGTGCTCAACGAGGTAGTTGATGGTGGGCAGGGCAGCCTTAATACGGGTGGTGTCGCCAACGACGCCATCCTTGATAGGCACGTTAAAGTCAACGCGGACGAGAACGCGCTTGCCGTCGACATCGATGTCGCGGACGGTCTTCTTGGTAAAGGCCATGTTTGCTTCTACCTTTCGTACGTGTCTGCCTTCCATTACGGCAGACGATTTCTTATAAAAAGGACGCGACCCTAGGGTGTAAGCCCTATAAGGCCGCGCCCTTCTTTAGACGCTCAACGAGCTATTCGCTAAAAGCTAAATTAAGCAACGAACTTCTCGAAGTACTTGATGGTGCGGACCATCTGAGAGGTGTAGGAGTTCTCGTTGTCGTACCAAGAGGTGACCTGAACGAGGGTCTGGCCGTTGCCGAGGTCAGAGCACATGGTCTGCGTGGCGTCGAAGATGGAGCCGTGGGTCTCGCCGACGATGTCGCGGGAGACGATCTGGTCCTCGTTGTAGGCGAAGGTATCGGGGATGGTCTCGGCGTAGGCCTTCATGGCAGCGTTGACCTCGTCGACGGTGACCTTCTTGTCAACGACGGCGTAGAGGTTGGTCAGCGAGCCGGTCGGCGTCGGGACGCGCTGGGCGGCACCGATGAGCTTGCCGTTGAGCTCGGGGAGAACCAGGCCGATGGCCTTGGCAGCGCCCGTGGTGTTCGGGACGATGTTCTCGGAGCAGGCGCGGGAGCGACGGAAGTTGCCCTTGCGCTGCGGGCCGTCGAGCGGCATCTGGTCGCCGGTGAAGGCGTGGATGGTGGTCATGATGCCGGACACGATGGGAGCGAAGTCGTTGAGACCCTTGGCCATCGGGGCAAGGCAGTTGGTGGTGCAGGAAGCAGCGGAGATGATGTTGTCCTCAGCGGTCAGCGTCTCATGGTTGACGTTGTACACGATGGTGGGCAGATCGCTGCCGGCCGGAGCGGAGATGACGACCTTCTTGGCGCCAGCGTTGATGTGGGCCTGAGCCTTAGCCTTGCTGGTGTAGAAGCCGGTGCACTCGAGAACGACGTCGACGTCGAGGTCGCCCCAAGGCAGGTTGTTGGCGTCGGCCTCCTTGTAGATCTTGATCTCCTTGCCGTCAACGGTGATGGAATCCTCGCCAGCAACGACCTCGTGATCGCGAGCGTAGTTGCCCTGCGTGGAGTCGTACTTCAGCAGGTAAGCGAGCATATCGGGAGAGGTGAGGTCGTTGATAGCGACGATCTCGGAGCCCTCATGACCGAACATCTGACGGAAAGCCAGACGACCGATGCGACCGAAGCCGTTAATAGCAACCTTTACTGCCATTGTGTCTCCTTTCGTAAGGCCCCCGCGAGCTACAGCGCCCGCCGTTGAGGCCCACAAACTAACCACTCGCCTAATATACCTTTTTTTTGACTTGAATTTCACGAGAATGCTCGAAATTGAAAATCAAATTTACGTTAAAACGTTTTAAAGAATAAAATAGCAGCTAAATCCGTATATAAGTCGATACTTCAAACTACTTGTTTGCTTCAATGAGCTTTTCAAGCCTCAAAACGCGATGGTACAGGGCAGACTTCGACAAGGGAGGGTCAGCCATCTCGCCCAGATCGCGCAGCGACAGATCGGGATAGCGCTCGCGCAGGTCGCAAAAGACTGCCAAGGCGTCCGGAAGCGTGTCGCGCAAACCCCGCTGTTCGAGCTCATCGATCAACGCAAGCTGATGCTGGGCGGCACCCGCACTTCTGGTCTGGTTGGCGAGCTCGGCATTCACGCGACGGTTCACATCGTTCTTAACCAACTTGACCGCGCGCGCCTCCTCAATCTCGGCAACGCTGCGCTTGGCACCAATCAGCTTTAATAGATGCTCGATTTCCTCGGCGCTCTTAATGTACACGGCATATGACCCCCGCCGTGCATTAACACGCGCATGGACCCCAATCTGCTCCAACAGATCGCAAAGTCCCTTGGCATATTGCTCGCCCTGCACAGCGATCTCCAAATGAAAATCGCCGCGTGGATCGGCCACGAAGCCGCCCGCGATGAGCGCGCCGCGGATATAGGCAAGTCTACAGCAAGGACGGGCAACGATATGTCGGGGTACGCCGGCGACAAGTCCTCCCCTACGGTCGAGGATACCTAGCAGAACCAAGGCCTTATCCAGGTCTGGCTGATCAGGCAAGGTGATGAGGTAGTTTCGAACCTTATGCAAGACAGATTTGCGGACGGTGAACTCCGTTTTGAGCTTAAGGATACGATGCGTCAGCGTGATCATCGTGCGCGCGACGGCTCCCGTCTCAGTCGCAACCGTCAAACGATACCGCCCAGAGCCGGCAAGCGAGAGCGTACCACTCACGCGCGTGAGGGCGGCGAGCGTCGACAAGTCGCAGTATTCACATTCGGGTTCGCAGCGCGCAAGCTCGTCGCGCACCTCAGCGGTAAACGACATGCAGGCCTATGCCTTCGTGTTGGCGCGCGACAGGTCGCGGTGGGAGATGCTCACATGATACTGAGCGCCTTCCAGGTAACGGGCCGTGGCCTCGGCAATGGCAACGCTGCGGTGCTGGCCGCCCGTGCAGCCGATGGCGATAGAAAGCTGCGGCTTACCCTCCGCGATATAGCCCGGCATCACCGTATCGAGCAGCTGTGTCCAAGCCTTCCAAAACTCCTGCGTCTTGGGATGGTCCAGAACAAAATCGGAGACCTTTTTATCGAGACCGGTCATCGTGCGCATCTCGGGATCGTAGAACGGATTGGGCAGGAAGCGGACGTCGATCATAATGTCCGCCTCGACGGGCATGCCGTGCTTAAAGCCAAACGAGAACACGTGGACGTCCATGAGCTGCTGGTCGGACAGCTCGGAAAATGCCATACGTAGCTTGTTGCGCAGCGCAGAGGTGCGCAGACGGCTCGTGTCGATAATCATATCGGCTCGGTCGCGCACGCCCTGCAGCTGAAGGCGCTCGCGCTGAATGGCATCGGCCGTAGTCTCCCCCGGCTTGGCAATGGGATGACGGCGGCGATTTTCGCTGTAGCGACGAATCAGCACCTCGTCAGAAGCCTCCAGGAACACGATGTCGCAGCTCATCTCGCGCTCTTCGAGCGCGGCGACCGCATCGAGCAGCTCGTCAAACAGTCCCTGGCTACGCAAATCGCAGGTGACGGCGAGATGCCTGCCCACGCCCGTATTGATGCCGACGAGCTCGGCAAGCTGGGCGATGAGACGCGGAGGCAGGTTATCGATGCAAAAATAGCCCATGTCCTCGAACACGTGCATGGCCTGTGTGCGGCCCGATCCGGACATTCCGGTGATGATGACGATATCGGGGATGCGCTCCGAGCGCTCCGCCGCATCCATGGCATCTCCCTTTTGCATGTGCTGCCTCCCGAAAACAAGCGCGGGACCCAGCAACCCGGATCCCGCGCGGTCAATTGCCTATATTGAGTATACCGCCCCGAGCGGATACGAGGCCTGTTTTACGCCTCAAGCGCAGCCTTGAACCAACTCGTAATACTCGTGGGGTGCGTGATGGCGGTGCCGACGACAACGGCCCAGGCGCCAGCATCGATCGCGGCGCGAGCCTCCTCGGGCGTGTGCACGCGGCCCTCGCAGATGATGGGAAGACCGGGGAATTCCTCGGTCGCCTGACGCAGGAGCGGCAGGTCGGGGCCATCGGCCATGGTGCAGTCGATGGCGGCGACACCGTGAGAAAGCGTGGTGGATACCAGGTCGAAGCCCATATCAACCGCACGGCGAATGTCCTCAATGGTGGCACAATCCGCCATCAGGAGCACACCCTCCTCGTGCAGCGGGCGGAAGGTATCCTCGACCGTCTTGCCATCGGGGCGCGGACGATCGGTGGCGTCGATCGCCACGATATCGGCACCGGCAGCAACGCAGGCGCGAGCGTGACGCAGCGTCGGCGTGATGTAAACGCCCTCGTGCCCATCCTTCCACAGGCCGATAACAGGAACCTCACAGCGACCCTTAATAGCGGCAATGTCGGCAAGGCCCTGGCAGCGAATGGCGGCGGCGCCACCGAGCTCGCAAGCGCGAGACATTTGAGCCATGGTCTCGGGCGTACGAAGCGGCTCGCCCATATACGCCTGAACGCTCACGACGAGCTTGCCCTTCAGGGACTGGATCAAAGGATCAACGGTCATGTTCGACTCAACCTTTCTCAAAACAGCCTTCTGAGACACCGCACCTTGACGTTCAAACCGTCGCTCGCGTACCGAAGTACGCTTCGCTCCTCTTTCACGTCAATCTGCGGCACCTCAGAAGGCGCACTTGGTAGTTATGTTTACTTCAACGATGCAAGAAGGTGTTCGGCGGCACCGATGAGCGGAGCATCGCCCTCCAGAGAACCGATGAGGATCGGCGTGTCCTGAAGCGGATCGAGCGCCTGGCTGGCATAGCCCTCGTGTACCGAATCCTTCCACGTCTGTGAACGCCAATCGGGACCTTGGTGAATCACGCCACCCGAAAGCACGATGACCTCAGGGTCCAGGATGTTAGCGAGCGAGCCCAAGCTGGCACCCAGCGCAAAGCCGGCGTCATGGATGACCTCGGTCGCCTTTGCGTCGCCCGCACGGCACAGGTCGTTCACATCGCGACCGACCGAAGGACGGCTGGGGTCGACGCGGCCAAAACGCTCATCGTACATTCGACCAATGGAAGTGCCCGAAGCAACCGACTCCAGATGGCCGGAACGCCCGCAGGCGCAGGGAATGCCGGCGGCAGCCGAGCACTCGATGTGGCCCATATGGCCGGCAGCACCATGGAAGCCCTGCATCACGCGGCCGTTCTCGACATATGCGCCGCCGATGCCCGTACCGATGCCAAGACACAAGACGGAGAACTTGCCCTTGCCGACGCCCCAGTGGGCCTCGCCCAGAGCATGAGCCTGCACGTCGCCTACAACGGCAACGGGAAGACCGAGGTCCTCGCGCAGACGCGGCCCCAACTGAACGCCGGACCAGCCGGGCATGATCTCGTTGGCATACGCAATGGCACCCGTCTTGGGATCGACGACGCCGGCGGCACCGATACCGACGCCAAGGACCTCAACATCGGGATTCGCCTCGAGAGCAGCCTTGATGGACGCCTCGATACGCTGGAAGACGGCCTCGCCGCCCTCTTGGGCCTCGGTGGGAACCTCGGCCTCAAAAACGGGATGGGGCACACTACCGTCAGCCGGGTACTCCATAATGGCGGTCGCGATCTTAGTTCCGCCGATATCGACAGAGCAGACGTACTTGTTCTCCATGTCGCTCTCCTTAGGAGATAAAAAACAACTACAGGAAATGAAGGCTGCGTTATCGCCGCAGCTTGGTAAAGGTTTCCCGGGTGCCCGAGGTTGGGGTGAAAGCGGTCGGGCGTTGACCTAATGGGTCACGCTCGACCGCTTGAGCCCCAAGATCGGGTGCCCGGGGAAGCTTTACAGGAGACCGTTGTCCTGGAGGACCTTCCTAATCGCCTCGACGTTCTCGCCGGTCATGGCCTTCACCGGGCGCGGCATGGTCGGGCTGTCGAAGATGCCCATGAGGTTCATAGCGGTCTTGAAGGCGCCGACGCCACCGGCATAGCCTTGGACGCCCGAGGTGACATCCCAGATGTGCGAAATCTCATTGAGGCGATCCTGCTCGGCCTTGACGGTAGCCCAGTCACCAGCCTGAGCGGCCTTCCACTGACGCACGTAGCCCTCGGGCTCAACGTTGGCGAGACCCGGGACGGAACCGTCGGCGCCACCGAGGTAGGCGCCGTCGACAACAACCTCGTGACCGGTGAGAATGCTCATCGGATGGCCGTTCTTCTCGTTCTCCTGAACGAGGTAGCGGAACGAGATGTCATCACCGGAGGAATCCTTGACGCCAGCAAGGACGCCCTCGGCGCCGAGCTTGGCAAGGAGCTTCCAGGGGAGTTTGGTGTGAACGCAGACGGGAATGTCATAGGCAAAGATGGGCAGGTCGAGTTCCTCGTGCAGGATGCGGAAGTGCTCCTCAACCTCGGTCATGCCCTGCAGGGCATAGAACGGGCAGGTGGCGACGAGGGCATCGGCGCCCAGCTCCTGGGCGACCTTGCCGTGCTCAATCATGCGCTCGGTCTCGGTATCGATGATGCCGACCAGAACAGGCACACGGTGGTCGACGATACGAACGGCCTCGGCGATAATCTGGCGACGGCGCTCGTCGGTGGAGAAGACGACCTCGCCCGAGGATCCCAAGAAGAACAGGCCATCGACGCCGGCATCGATCATGCGGTTGATGCTGCGCTCAAAGGAGGCAACGTCGAGCTGGTGATCTTCGGTATCGGGAACAACGACGGGAGGGATAACGCCGGTGAATTTCTGAGTTGCCACAAGAATCTCCTTAGTTGTCTGGCGGGCGGCCCTATGCCGCCCACTCTTGTTGGCAGTGTCCAGGCCGTCTAGGCCAAAGAACACGGGTAGAACGTTTGGTTAAAGAAGTCGACGACTTCGTTTTCGAACGCATTGATGCGCTCGTGAGCGTATTTGGCATAGATGATATGCCTCCGGTCACACTCAAGACCGTTGAATACGGCAAACTGGCCCTTGGGGTCGCTCGCGGCATCCATGAGCGATGTGCCCATGAGCACCGATCCGCGCACCCGAGACGACAGCGTCTCAAGGCCACCGGGAATTGGATTGGCAACCGCCGTGCAGGCAAGGCCACACTTATCCAAGGCGGAGACCGCCAAAGCGACACCGCCACCAAGGCCCTCGCCCCATGCAAAGATGCGGTCGGGGTCCATGCCATCAAGATTGCGCGCCACCTTCGCCAGCGCGCAACCCCAACGGACGCGCTCGACAAAAGCGGGCGAAGAAATCCCCCGCTGCAGGTCGTCCGCACCAGCAACATCGTCATCCAGCGCGAGGACGGCATACCCCATGGCGGCAAATCTCGTCATGTGATGCCAGCCGCGCACAGGCCGATCGATGTCGTGGAACATCAGGCACAGCGGCACGCGCTCAGATACTCGGGCACGACCGACAGGCTCGATCAAACGAGCGTGAATCGCATCGTCACCGAGCTCAAAGGAGACCTCCGAGTAACGGGCGCAGGGGTTAACAAAGTCAATCGCCGTAATGGCCAGGCCTTGAATCTCAAGATTCGAAGCGCATGTCTCTAAATCAGAAACATCTGCTTGGACATCACCGCGCCAGTCCCGATATTCTGCGAGCCTTGACGAAACCGTTCCAGGAATTCCCACAAGCCCGGGGACAATCAGCTCGTCAACATTGCTCTCGCACTTAGACATGAGCCTCCCCTCCCTTGCAGAAAAACGGAATGATCAGATCGTCAAAATCCTGAATCTCCTCGTGGCCAAAGCCTTCAAAGAACTCATGACGCTTTTCGCAGGTCAGGTTGTTATAGACCGCAAACTGCGTCGCTGGCGGACAGACGATATCGGCTGTGCCGGTGCCAAACAGCACGGGGCATTTGACCATAGGGGCAAAGTTCTTGGAATCGAAGTACGCCAGCTTGGCATAGGCTTCGTCAATACGAGTCGAGTCCTCATCAAACCAGCGAGACCAATAGCGCAGGCCCTCGTAGGCAATGTCGTCGGCATCCAAATCCCAGACCAGGCGGAAATCTGACAGGAAGGGATAGAGGATGGCGGCGCGATTGATAAGCTCGCTGTTAAGCGCACAGGTCGCAATGCCCAAACCGCCGCCCTGCGACGCGCCGTTCACAAACACACGCGCAAGATCGATGCCCTCGAGCTCGCGAACGATGCGGCACAGGATTCGAATATCTTGGTGTAAGCGGACATAGTAGAGGTTGGCAGGGTCGCCGTCGATACCGGCGACGATATGGCCCGCGACCGTTGTGCCCTCAAATCCACCAATGTCCTCGGAGGGACCTCCTTGGCCGGGGCAGTCGAGGGCGATGAGTGCCATGCCCATGCCCGCAAACGACGCCTGCTCAAACCAGCTGCGGCTTGCACCCGGATACCCATGGAACTGAAGTACCAATGGCACGGGCTCGTCCGAGACGGGTTTAAGGTACTTGGCATGCAGGCGCGCGCCACACATACCGGTATACCAGAGGTCGAAAAGCTGGCAGGTCGCGGCATCGGCGACCGATGCCGTCTCAATCGCATAGTCAAGCCCGACGGCGTCGGCCTCGGCCATGCGATCCTTCCAAAAGAAATCGAAATCTGATGGACGGGGCATGGCGCCTCGATATTCACCAAATTGATGTTGTAGCTCCTGAGCACTTGGCATGGCTCGTGAACCCAACCTTTCGAAATCGCAACGGAGGTGCGCCCGGCAAGGGAACCGGGCGCACGGGAGGGAAAGCGAGGCTACTCGCCGAGCTTGGGGTGCAGCAGCGACGGCGCAGCGCCGAGCAGCATCTTGGTGTAGGGGTCCTGGGGGTGCTGGAAGACCTGCTTGGCCTCGCCCTGCTCGACGATCCTGCCGCCATTCATAACGATGATGTCGTCAGAGATATAGCGGACCGTCTGGATGTCATGGCTGATGAACACCATGGCCAGGCCGAGCTCCTTCTTAAGGTCGGTCAGCAGGTTCAGAATCTGCGCGCGGACCGAAACGTCCAGAGCCGAGGTGGGCTCGTCGGCGATGATGGCATCGGGGTTCAGCGACAGGGCACGGGCAATTGCGACGCGCTGACGCTGGCCGCCCGAAAGCTGACCGGGAAGAACCTCGGCGGCGGAGCTGGGCAGACCGGTGAGCTCCAGGAGCTCCTTGACGCGCTTCTCCTGCTCGGCCTCGGTACCCAGGTTGTGGACGCGCATGGGGTCGAGCAGCTGCTCGCGAACGACCATGCGGGGATTGAGCGCCGTGGCCGGGTTCTGGAACACGACCGAGATGACGCGACCCATGTGGCGACGGTCCTCGGCGGTACGTTTGGTAACGTCCTTGCCCTTAAAGTAGACCTTGCCGCTCGTGGGGGCCTGCAGGCCGCACATGACGTTGGCGGTGGTGGACTTACCGCAACCGGACTCGCCGACGATGCCGATCGTCTGACCGGGCATGAGCTTAATCGTTACACCCTGGACGGCGTGAACCAGGTTGGGGTGCAGAATCGAGCCGGTACGGGTCCTAAAGGTGACGTGGACGTCATCAAGGAAGATGATCGGCTCGACGCCGTTGACTGCGGTCTCGCTCATCTACATCACCTCCGCGTGAGGGGTCAAACCATTTGCCTTGAGCACCTCGTCGGGGAGCTCGGAATAGAAGTGCTCGGTACCGGGCACGCGCTTGAAGACCGGACGGGTGTCCAGGCCAATACGCGGATGGCTCGAGCGGGGCGCGAAGCGATCGCCCTTGGGGAAATCGCGCGGGCTCGGAACGGCGCCGGGCACCTGGTGCAGGCGACCCGAACCGCTCTCGATGGACAGAACGGAACCCAGAAGACCGCGGGTGTACTCGTGGATCGGGTTGGTGAGCAGCTCCTTGGTGGGTGCCTGCTCGATAACCTGGCCAGCGTACATAACCGTGATGTTATGGGCAACCTCGGCGACCAGAGCCAGGTCATGCGAAACGAAGATCATGGCAAAGCCGAGCTTGGCCTGAAGATCGTTGAGCAGCTTGATGACCTGCTTCTGGACGGTAACGTCCAGAGCGGTCGTGGGCTCGTCGCAGATGACCAGCTTGGGGTCGCGGGTAAGGGCCATAGCGATCAGGACACGCTGACGCTGGCCGCCGGAAAGCTCGTGCGGATAGCTCTCGAGCGTGCGCTTGGGATCGAGGCCGACGAGCTCCAGGAGCTCCTCGGCGCTGCGGGTTCCGCCGCGCTTGGTGAGCTGCTTCATCTGGGCAGAGATGAGCATGGAGGGATTAAGCGAGGACAGGGCGTCCTGATAGACCATAGCGATATCGGTACCGCGCAGGCCGAACCACTCCTTCTTGCTCATCTTGAGCAGGTCACGGCCCTCCCAGAGGACCTCGCCGGAAAGATGCTCGTCATCGTCGGTCAGGCCCATGATGGCCAGCGTGGTGATGGACTTACCGCAACCGGACTCGCCCACCAGGCCCATGGTCTGACCAGGACGAACGTCAAAGTTGACATGGTCGACGACGTTGATATCACCGTGATGCTCAAACTGGATGCAGAAGTCGCGGACCGAGAGAATCGGCTCAACGGACTCGTCGGGCACGTGGCGATCGTCACGCTTGAGCTCGACATCGCGCAGGGCGCCAAGGCGAGCGGAGAGGGACTGGGCCTGCTCCTTGTAGGCGCGAACGGGGTCGGAGACCAGCAGGTCGGCCTCGCGACGCTTGGAGGAATCGGTAGGATCCAGGGCAGCGGAGGGCGCAGCGGCCATGGCGTCGGTAATGCCCTCGGAGAGGATGTTGAGCGCCAGGCAGGTGATCATAATGGCCAGGCCCGGGAACAGCGCCTGCCACCAACGGCCGGCGAGCACGCCGCCGCGGGCGTCGGCGAGGATGTTGCCCCAGGTAGCGGTGGGCTCCTGGATACCAGCGCCGATGAAGGTCAGCGAGGCCTCGAAGATGATGGCGTCGGCGACCAGGGTAACGGTGAAGACCATGATCGGGGCGATGCAGTTACGCAGAACATGCTTGATCAAAATCCACGGAGCCTTGGCGCCGGAAACGATGACCGCGCGGACATAGTCCTCGCCGTACTCGGACACGATGTTGGCGCGTACGATACGGGCAATCTGCGGAGTGTACATAAAGCCGATGGCGAAGATGATCGACGGCACGGAGTTGCCCAGGATGGAGACGAAGACGGCCGCGAGGGCGATGCCCGGGATGGACATGATGATGTCCAGGATACGCATGATCGTCTCGGAGACGGCCTTGCGCGAAACCGCTGCAAGGGCGCCCACGACCGAGCCGCAGACCAGAGCCATGGCAGTGGCGCCAAAGCCGATAATCAGCGAGTAACGACCGCCGTAGAGCATACGCGACAGAATGTCGCGACCCTTATCGTCGGTACCGAAGATAAATCCGTTGCCGGGAGCCTGGCGAGCCGTAAAGATCTCGACCGGGCTATAGGGGGCAAGAAGGGGCGCCAGGATCGCAGTCAGGGCGACCAGCACCAGCACGACGGCGGCAATCTTAGAAGACAGCGTCATCTTCTTCCAGCCACCGAGCTTGAGCCCCTTGGAGGCAGCCTTCTCGAGCTGCTCGGTTTGCTTCTCTCGAATCTTTACCATAATCTACACCGTCCTGATGCGCGGGTTGATGAGCAGGTAGAGCATGTCAACCACGATGTTGATGATGATGAAGGCAAGAGCAACGACGATAACGACGCCCTGAACCAGGTTCGCCTCGTTGCCCTGAACGCCCTGCAGAATCGCGGTGCCCATGCCGGGGAGGTTGAAGATAACCTCGATGACGACAGCGCCGCCCATGAGGTAACCGATCTTAAGACCGAGGGTGGTGACCGGGGTGATCAGCGCATTGCGAAGAACATTGATGCCGACGACGACCTTCTCGGGAACGCCGGCGCCGCGAGCCATACGGACATAATCCTTGTCGAGCTCCTCGACCATGGCGGTACGCACGATACGAGTCATCTGGCCCGTCAGCGGAAATGCCAAGGCGATGGCGGGCATGATCATACGTCCCAGATAGCCAACCGGATTCGTGGTGAAGTGAGGCAGAGCACCCGATGCCGGGAGCACCTTAAGGTAGGAAGAGAACAGCAGGATCAACAGAACGGCAAGCCAGAACGACGGGGTTGCCAAGCCGGCGATGGAAAAGACGCGGATCACTTGGTCCGGCCATTTGTCGCGATACAGTGCCGCGATGACGCCGAGCAAAAACGAAACGACCGCACCGATGGCAAGACCGATGAAGGTCAGCTGCATCGTGACGGGCAGGGCCGTGGAGATGCGCTTGGCAACGGAGTTGCGAGCAGCACCATAGGTGCCCATGTCGCCATGGATCAAATCGCCCATATAGCGCACGTAGCGCACGGGCCAGGGGTCGTCCAGACCATACTTCTCATGGTACTCGGCAACCGCCTCGGGCGAGGCACCGTCACCCAACGCCGTGTAGGCGGGGTCGGTCTTGGAGAACGACATAAGGAAGAACACCAGGACGGTGACGCCCAATGCCATGATCGGCAGCGCCACGAGACGCCTTCCAATCAAACGTAGCAAGTTGTTCACGTTCTCTCCCCTTTCTTTTGTCGGTAGGACCAACTGGTATATGAGTACGGATACTCATTACAAGACCCGAGCGACATCGTTGCCGCCCGGGTCTTTGTTTCAACTATGAGGATACGGTCCCAACGACCGACATCCTGCATACAGACTCAAGCGAGTCTTACGCCTTGACGGTCGCAACGCCCCTGAAGGACATGCTCGTCGTGCCGATGCCCTTGAAGCCATCGAGGGCCTCGCCGTTGGGCGCAGTGGACGGATCGTCCCAGGAAGCGGAGACGGTCTTGACGTGGACAACGGGGTACAGAACGGCGTTGTCGGCAATGATGTCGAAGCACTCGTTCCACTTCTTCTGCTGCTCGTCGCCCTCGGCGGCAAGAGCCTCGTCCATGAGACCGTGGAGCTTCTGCCACTCAGCGGACTCCTTCCACGGGCAACGGGTCTGCATCCAGACGTTGTCGCCGTACCACCAGTTGAGCAGCAGGTCGGGATCAGCGCCGAAGCAGGAAGGATCGCCAGGGGCAAGGAGGATATCGTAGGCCTCGCCGCCGTCGATGGCAGCGTAGGTGGCCGGCGAGGTATCGGTCTGGATGGTCACATCGAAGCCGAGAGCGTCGAGGTCGTTCTTGACCTGGGCGGCCATGCCCTTAATCTGCTCGTTGTCGGTGGTGCGCAGGGTGATGGCACCCGGGGTGATGCCAGACTCCTCGATGAGCTTCTTAGCCTTCTTGGCGTCGGTCTTGTACACCGTGGAAGCCTCATGATAGTTGGTGAAGCTCTTGGGCAGGTAGCAGCTGGCAGCGGTAGCAAGGCCGGCGAAGGTGTTGCTGACCATCTTCTCGGTGTCGAGCGCATACATGACGGCCTGACGGACCTTGACGTTGTTCCAAGGCTCCTTGGCGACGTTGAACATGATGAAGCGGGTGCCGAAACCCTGAACGTTATCGATCTTGCAGCCGGCGCTCTCGAGCTGGTCGACGGCGTCAGCGGTAACGAGCTCCATAACGAGCGTGGAGCCCTCCTGCTGAGCGGTAACGCGAGCGGTGGGGTCGGTCAGGATGCTGTACTGGATCTTCTTATCCTCGGCAGCATACTCACCGTTGTACTCGGGGTTGGGAACCAGAGTGATCTCGGTATCGGAGATAGAGTCGTACATCCAGGGGCCGGAACCGATCGGCTGCTTGGCGCGATCCTCCTCGGTCTGGGTGGCCGGGGTAACGCGGACGATGGCCAGACGATCCTTGAGCAGGGAGAAGTTGGGGACCTTGGTCTTGACCGTCACGGTGCTGGCGTCCTTGGCCTCGATGGACTCGAAGGGCTGGAAGAACGGAGCATAGGTAGCGGAAGCGGCGCAAGCAGTGTAGGAGGCAACGACATCGTCAGCGGTGACCTCGGTGCCATCGGAGAACTTGGCGCCCTTGCGGATGGTGACCTCGAAAGTGGTGTCGTCCACAGACTTGGGATCGTCGGTGGCGAGCTCGTTGAAGGTGCTGTAGTCGTGGTAATCGATGCCGTAGAGGCCCTCGACGACGTGCCAGTTAGCACCCAGGCCCACAGCGGAGCCGGTGCTGGCGGGATCGAAGCTGGACGGAGCGTAAGCGGAACCAGCGGTGATCACGCCGCCGCCACGGTTAGCGGAATCGGTGGAACCGGAAGCGGAACCCTCGTCGTTAGAGCTGCCACCGCAGCCGGTGAGACCAAGCCCTGCGACAGCAGCGACGCTGCCGGTGAGGCCGAGGAACGAACGCCTGGACATACCCTTGTTGATGATGGCCATGTCTTCTCCTATCAATAGAGAATCTTACTCGGGAGCACCTAGACTTGCCCCCGCGCAACTTGCGGACGATATATACCTTACCTACCGACGAACCCAACTGAGGTGTCGCGCTCGGCGACCGATACATACATACGCTTGAACGGTATTTACTACCGTTCACCGAATTCGTTGACAAACGATTCGCCAGACAGTATGTATCGGCGAGGTGAGATATCAGTCTTCGTCAACCCGCAGGATAGCAGGGTTTTCGCTTGGGTTAGTCAAACGTTTTAGCGTTAATAAAACCCGAAACCAGCAGGCAATCATGGCGAAATAAATGGTTGAAAATCGCGCAATCATGTATATCAGTTGTTTAGGCTCGTGTTTAGCTATCGGAATGGCCAGCCGCCGCCTCGGCGCGCTCGGCATTCCACGCAACGAGCGCCTCGTGGACCGCCTTGGCAACATCGGCAGGTATGCCGCGAACTTCCGCGATCTCTTGCTCGCTCGCCGCGCGCAAACGCTTCATCGAGCCAAAATGGCGCATAAGGGCACGTTTTCTGGTGGGTCCCACGCCTGGAACGTCATCGAGTACCGAAACTGTCATGGCTTTATCACGCAACTCACGATGGAATGTGATTGCAAAACGGTGCGATTCATCGCGCACCTGTTTAATTAGATAGAGCGAAGCAGACCCGGTCGGCAGCACGACGGGAGTCTCGTCCCAAGGCACGAAAACCTCCTCATCGGCCTTTGCCAAGCCACAAACTGGTATATCGAGCCCAAGAGCCTCAAGTTGCTTGATCGCAGCGGTCAATTGCGGCTTACCGCCATCGACAACGAGCAAATCGGGGCGCGAGCCAAAGCGCTCGTCGGCCATGCGCTCGGGAGCATAGCGTCGTCCCAAAACCTCGGACATCGACACGAAGTCGTTTGCCTCGTCCAATTCGGCCTGAATTTTAAAACGACGGTACTGGCTCTTGTCGGCGCGTCCGTTGGTAAACACCACCATCGAGGCGACGGTAAAGGTTCCATGCAGCGTCGAGATATCGAAGCACTCGATACGCATCGGCGGCGCCGGCAGCGCCAGCGCGCTTTCGAGCTCCAGGAGCGCTTGATTGGTGCGGTCGTCAGCGTACCCCGTTCGCATCATGTAGCGCATGAGGGCATGGCGCGCATTTTTGGATGCCATATCGAGCAAACGGTGCTTTTCGCCACGCTGCGGCCTATGGAGATGGCAGGAACGCTCGCGCTTGCCTGCAAGCCACTCCCCCAGCGCCTCCGCATCCTCAAGCTCGACAGAGAGGTTTATCTCAGCTGGAATATCAGCCGTCTCATCGTAATAGCGCTTAAGAAAGCCCGACTGGAGCTCTTCCTCGTCAACATCAAAGCCCTTGTCGAGAATGAACTCGCAGGTGCGAACTGTTCGGCCCTCGCGAACGACGAAGACGCAAGCGGCAGAGATGGTCTCCTCGCGATAGAAACCGATGACATCGATATCGACACTGGAGGGAAAAACGACTTGCTGACGATCGTCCAGACCCCTGATGACCTCCAAACGACGTTTGACGCGTGCCGCGCGCTCAAAGTCGAGCGCCTCGGCGGCATCCGTCATCTCGGAGGTCAGCTCATCGACGACATCCTTGCGATGGCCCGACAAAAAGCGCTCGACACGTTTGACGTTCTTGGCATAGTCCGTAGGAGAAATCGCGCCGACACACGCACCCGGGCCGCGCCCGACATGGTAGTCAAAGCAGGGACGCCCGTTTTGCGCGCAAATCATATTGACGATGTCTTCCTCGCCCTTGTGGGACTCGACGATACGACGACAACGACGCCACTCCGCACAGGATGCGGAGCAGATGGGGATAACCTTGCGCAGCGTATCTATCGTCTCACGTGCCGCACGGCTATCGGTATAGGGTCCAAAATAGCGCGTTCCCGGCTTATGGCGCTCGCGCGTATATTTGATAGCGGGATACAGGTCGCCCTTTGTAATGGCGATAAAGGGGTAGCTCTTGTCATCCTTGAGGTCGACGTTAAAGTACGGATGGTACTGGCCGATCAGGTTGCGCTCGAGTACAAGCGCCTCATGCTCGGTTTCGACAACGATGTAGTCAAAGCTCGCAACCAATTGCATCATGAGCGGTATTTTTTGGCGCTCATCCTGCAGCGTCACGTACTGGCGCATACGGGAACGCAGGTTTTTCGCCTTGCCAACGTAGATGACATCGCCCTTGGCATCTTTCCAAAGGTAACATCCGGGCTGCGTGGGAACGCGCGAAACCTGCTCGGCGAGTGTTGGAATGTTGTCGTGACCGGCCACACGCACCTACTTGCGACGAAGCAGCGCCGAGACCTCGGGCATCTTAAGGACGACGGCAAGGCCAAAGGTAACAGCAAGCGAGACGACACCCGCAACGCAAACGTAACCAAGAGTAATCAGAATCGAGCCGCCAAGTGCCCCGACAAAGTGCTCAAGCGCCCACATGACGCCGGCGCCTGCGGAAGCGCCCAGGCCACCGAGCAAAAGGCCAAAGAAACCGCCATGCAGGATAGATTTGACCTGAAGGCCACGCAGACGACGACGCAGCCACCACAGCGAGCAACCGACCAAGATCACGTAGTCGACGACATACGAAAGCGCGATTGCCGGCATACCGAAGCCCAGCACAACGCCAAACAGCAGAACCGAGCCGGCCTGGCCGATGGCGGAATACAGGCAATAGCGGCTATAGGGCTTCATGTCGAGCAAGGCAGAGAAGCTCTTCTGCATCAACACGACCACGCCGTAGAGCGGCAGCGAGAACGCCAGGTAGACAAGGAACTCGGACACCAGCGCCACGCCGGACTCATCAAACTTGCCGGCACAGTAAATCATGTTGAGCGGACGCGCGAAGACAATCAGGTACAGCGCGAACGGAATCAGGAAGAACAGCATCTGGGCGACGCCACGCGAAATGCCCGTGCGAACGCTGTCGTAATCCTTCTCCTGTGCGTCGTGAGAGAGCTCGGTATAGAGCGCCGTCGAAAGCGAGGCGGCAATCAGCGCGTAGGGCAGCGTGTACCACAGGCGCGCATAGGCGATGACGGAAGGACCAGTCTCGGGCTGGACCACCAGCGCGGCAGCGTTGGTGATAGAAGTCGAGACAAACATGCACACCGTGGCGAGCAGCGTCGGGATACCGAGCGCAATCGTCTGGCGCAGTGCGGGGTCCTTAAAGTCGATATGGATATGGGGATGCACGCCGTGCTTGCCAAGCGCGGGGATCTGACATGCCATCTGAACAAAGACACCGAGGGTCGTACCGGCCGCAATCAAGATGATGCCGGCACGTTCGCCAAACTGTGCGGACACGGGCGCAAAACCCATAAAGCTCGCAATGACGATCACGTTGTTGAGGACCGGGGCAAACGTCGACCAGAAGTAGTCGCGGTGTGCGTTGAGAACGCCCGAGAACACCGAGCCCAAACCATAAAACAGAATCTGGATGGCAAAGAAACGGAACATGAACGCAGCGGTATCCATGCTGCCGCCGTCACCCGAAAGGAACGATTGCGTCCAGATAAAGCCTGGGGCGAACACGGTCCCCAGCAACGAAATGCCACCCAGCACCAAAAGCAGAATGCCGAGCAGGTTGCCCACGTACTCGTTCGAGGCCTCGCGACCCTGCTCACGCCTCACGCCCATGTACACGGGCAAAAACGCCGTCACGAGCATGCCACCCATCACGAGTTCGTAGAGCATATTGGGCAGGTTGTTGGCGACCTGATAGGAGGACGAGAGTAGCGACATGCCGATAGCGGCCGCCATTGCCCACGTGCGGATAAAACCGGTGACGCGAGACACGATAGTCAGGATGGTCATAAGCCCGGCGGAACGACCAACCGTGGAGTAGTCCGACGAGCCCATGTCGTCAGTGTCATCTCGCGACGAAGAAGCTTCGGACGAGGGTGTCTGAGGCGCAGATTCTTTTGCAAAATGAGCTCCGCGCTTCAATTCTTCCTGCGGCATCGCTCAGTCCTCTCTCGTAATCGCGGCAACCGTCGCCCCGCAAAATGCAATTAAATCATCGGGTGCAAGCTCGAGCTGATAACCACGCTTGCCTCCCGAAATAAAAATGGTATCCCAAAGGACACACGTCTCATCAATGAGCGTCCGGTAGCGTTTTTTCATACCGACCGGGCTGCAGCCGCCGCGAACGTAGCCAGTCGCCGCAAGCAAATCCTTCACATGCATCATGACCAAGGACTTCTCCCCCGCGGCACGCGCGGCGGACTTTAGATCGAGCTCATCGGCAACAGGGATGCAGCACACGACATAGTCGTTGGACGGTGTCACGCAGACCAAAGTCTTAAATCCTTGACCGGGCTCCTCGCCAAGCTGCTCCGAAATCGCGACCCCCAGGCCCACCGACTCATCACCATCGTCTTCGTACGTATGTAGAACATAGGAAATGCCGGCACTTTCCAGCTCGCGCATCGCATTGGTTTTTGGCGTCTTTACAGCCTTTGCCATGACATATCCTTTCCCTCGCATTCGGACGCAAGGATTAAGTATATGTCCAATTCGACTGCATACGTCACATCGGCACAGCAAGCGCCATCGAATCACAAGGAGTCGATGGCGCCCATAAACTGAATCGCCTATTTATTAAGCATCAAGTTGAGCCTGACGCTCCCGGTCACGCCTGAGCAACGGCGCCAAAAACTTGCCCGTATAACTCTGCGGACAGTCCGCAACCTGCTCCGGTGTGCCCGAAACCACGACGGTTCCGCCGCCGTTACCGCCCTCGGGACCCATATCGATCAGGCGGTCGGCAACCTTGATGACATCAAGGTTGTGTTCAATCACCAGCACCGTGTTGCCCGCATCGACCAAGCGCTGCAGCACATCGAGCAGCTGGCGGACGTCCTCAAAATGAAGGCCGGTCGTCGGCTCGTCCAAAATATAGAACGTCTTGCCCGTCTGGCGTCGATGAAGCTCCTTGGCGAGCTTCACACGCTGCGCCTCGCCGCCCGAGAGCGTCGTGGCGGGCTGGCCCAGGCTCACGTAGCCTAAGCCTACATCGTACAGCGTCTGGAGCTTGCGCTTAATCTGCGGGATATTCCCAAAGAAGGCCAGCGCCTCGGTGACGCTCATGTCGAGCACGTCCGAGATGGTCTTGCCACGGTAGGTGACCTCGAGTGTCTCGCGGTTGTAGCGTTTACCGCCGCAAACTTCGCAGGGAACGTAGATATCGGGAAGGAAGTGCATCTCGATCTTGATCTGCCCGTCGCCCTTGCACGCCTCGCAGCGCCCGCCACTCACATTAAAGGAGAAACGACCCGGCGAGTAGCCGCGCGCCTTCGACTCCGGCGTACTCGCAAACAGCGCGCGAAGATCATCCCACAGGCCGATATAGGTAGCAGGGTTGGAACGCGGCGTGCGGCCAATCGGCGACTGGTCGATATCGATAACCTTATCGATACACTCGATGCCCTCGATTTTCTTATACGGACCCACGGGGCGCGTCGAACGGTGAATAGCATTCGTAAGGGCAGGCGCAATGGTGTCGGTAACCAGGGAGCTCTTGCCCGATCCCGACACGCCGGTAACAACCGTAAGCGCACCAAACTCGATCTTGGCAGTAACATTTTTGAGGTTGTTGGCTCGAGCGCCCGTAATTTTAAGGCAGCCGCGACCGGGCTTGCGCCGTTCATCAGGCACCCGAATCATTCGTTTGCCGGTCAGATAAGCGCCCGTCATCGACTCAGGACACGCCATGATATCAGCAGGCGTTCCCGCCGCGACTACGTGCCCGCCGTTGACACCGGCGCCGGGCCCCATGTCGATCACGTAGTCGGCGGCACGGATTGTATCCTCGTCGTGTTCGACGACGATAACGGTATTGCCGATATCGCGCAGGCGCTCGAGCGTCTTGATCAGGCGCTCGTTGTCACGCTGATGAAGACCGATCGAGGGCTCGTCCAGAATATAGAGCACGCCCATGAGACCCGCGCCGATCTGCGTTGCCAGTCGAATACGCTGTGCCTCGCCACCGGAAAGCGTCGCCGAGGCACGATCGAGCGTCAGATAGTCGAGTCCAACATCGACCAGAAAACGCAAGCGTTCCAGAATTTCCTTGACGATACGACCGCCGATAAACTGTTGGCGCTCGGTGAGTTCCAGGCCCTCAAAAAACTCGAGCGATTCACGGCACGACAGGCAACAAACCTCGTAAATGGACTTGCCGCCCACGGTGACGGCGAGCATCTCGGAGCGCAAACGAGCGCCGTGGCAGGTCGAGCACGGCTCCTCGCGAATGTACTTCTCCAGGCGCGCCTTGGTGTTCTCGTTCGTCGTCTCGGTATAGCGTTCGTACAGGATGTTGCGAACGCCCGAAAACTTGGTATCCCACTGGCTGCGACGTCCGTCGAGCTTTTGGTAGTCGACCGAGATCTTCGTATCGCCCAGGCCATCCAAGAATGCACGACGCACGCGAGGGGGCAAGTCCTCCCACGGCGTATCAGCGCTCACCTTAAAGTGTTTGCAGACCGCAGCAAAAATCTGCGGATAGTAGTTCGAATTGCCAAACAGGCTACCAAAGACTCCGTCGGCAATGGACTTCGAGGGGTCCTCGATCAGCGCCTCGGCATCAACGGTTTTCTTAAAGCCCAGGCCGTCGCACTCAGGACATGCGCCATAGGGAGCGTTAAACGAAAAATCACGCGGCTGAAGATCGTCAATGGAGTGCCCGTGCTCCGGGCACGCCAGAGCCAACGAATACTCCAGCAGCTCGCCCTCGGTTCCCTCGGGAGCATCGCGATCGGGCAGCATGTACACGTTCACATTGCCGTGTGCCAAGGCAGTCGCCTGTTCAACCGACTCGGCGATACGGCCCAGAGAGTTTTCCCGAATCACGATGCGGTCGACTACGACCTCGATATCGTGCTTGAACTTTTTGTCCAGATCGATGGGGTCGTCGAGCGAGCGTACTTCGCCGTCGACACGCACGCGGCTAAAGCCCTCAGCCCGAAGATCCTCGAACAATTTTGCGTACTCGCCTTTGCGCCCGCGCACCACCGGTGCCAGCACAAACGCACGACGACCCTCTCCCGCTGCCAGGACCTTATCGGCGACCTGGTCGGTGGTCTGGCGCTCGATAACGCGACCGCACTCGGGACAGTGCGGCGTGCCCACGCGTGCAAAAAGCAAGCGAAGGTAGTCATAAATCTCAGTTACAGTACCCACCGTCGAGCGCGGATTCTTGGACGTCGTCTTCTGATCGATCGAGACGGCCGGCGAAAGGCCGTCGATCGAGTCCAGATCGGGCTTGTCCATCTGGCCTAAAAACTGGCGCGCATAACTCGACAGGCTCTCCACGTAGCGGCGCTGACCCTCGGCATAGATCGTGTCAAACGCCAGCGAGCTCTTGCCCGAGCCCGAAAGACCGGTAATGACCACGAGCTCGTCGCGCGGAATGGAAACATCGACATTGCGCAGGTTGTGTTCGCGCGCACCACGGATAACGATAGAAGAATCAGACATGGAAGCTCCTTGCCTCCTATAACCTCAAATCACACTGTCGATGAGTTTAACGCACTCAACGCGCACAGATGTTCGTAATACAAGATTCGCAGACCTTTTGCTTTGCGTGTCGGGTGCTTTGTTTCTCGAAATGCCGTGGAAAGATTAGAGTAATCTAAAACTGAACTTAATTTGCTGTAACAGAGGAACGTCCATGACCGAAGATATCCCCCTTGAAATCACTTCGAGTGGCATGGCCAATCTGCCCATATTCATCGCCGTCCTTATCGTGGCCGCCGTCGTCGTGCGCGTGTATTTTTCAATCAAACACAACGAAAAACCACCCATTGCCCGCGTCTTTTGGTGCGCGATGCTCCTCATCCCGCTCGGCATGGTAGCTGCATGGATTACGAATCAATTGCTCGTAAATGAGGACTGTTCCCTATGGGTCCTTTCTTATTCGGCGCTCGGTGCTGCCGCCGTCATACTTCTTGTCGAGCCCTTGGTTTCGGGACTTATCGACCAAACCGATCTTGCGACGGGAACGGTTGCCTGTATTTGCCGCGACATCCTTGTCGTCGCCGCTGTTTCAGCGCTCTCGTTCGTTTCACTCGAAATTGCCTGTAACGAAACGTTCTATCGCATTCCCGCCAACTCATTCGGGTTTTCCGTCGGGCTGCTCGCGACGGTTCTGCTCTCCCTTTATTTGCTGGGACAGCGTCATGGAGGCGTCATGGCCCTCGTGCCCGTCGCCTGTTGCATCCTTGGCATTGCCGAGCACTTCGTCATAACGTTTAAAGGCGAGGCCATCCTGCCAAGCGATATCTTGGCCCTTGGCACCGCAATGGAAGTGAGCGAGGGATACGAGTTTACCTTTACCGCCGGAATCGTAACCTCTCTAGCCCTGCTGGAGATTTCCCTAGGGCTTCTTTCGCTTATCCGACCGAGAAAGCTCCGTACGCCCACCCATGTCTTCCCCGCAATCGCCGCTAACCTCTGCGCTTTTCTGCTAGTGACCGTTGTGGGGCTCTCGGGCTTTTCCAGCATCGACTTGGAGCAGGCGCTGAATTTTGGATTTGACCGTTGGCAGCCCATCACCACGTATGCGTCTCAGGGTTTTATCACTTCGTTCACCGAAATGGTCAACGAGTTGCCCATTGAGAAGCCCGAAGACTATACGCCCGATGAGGCGCAGAGCATCGAGCAGGAGCTCGCCGCCACCTACGACAGCACGTATGGCTCGAGCGAGCAGCGCGCGGCGGCCGTTGCCCAGTTCAATGAAATCAAGCCGACGATTGTTGCCGTCATGAATGAGAGTTTTAGCGACCTTTCGTGCTTTGAGCAGCTCCAGGCGGCCGGGTACACCGGCCCCGCATTCTGCAACTCGCTTCCCGACACACTTGTTCGCGGCACCATGCTCGCTTCGGTCGCCGGTGGCGGAACGGCGAACTCCGAATTCGAATTTTTGACCGGAGCGACAACGGCCTTTGTCGGATTAGGCAAAATCCCCTATCAGCTATATCAGATGAATGGCGTCAACAGCCTGGCAAAGGACCTTAAGGAGCTTGGGTATACCGCTACCGCTATGCACCCGCAAAACCCCGTCAACTACCATCGAGATAAAATCTATCAGCAGCTGGGCTTTGGAGACTTTCTTTCAATCGGCGATTTCGAAGGTGCGCCCTGTTACCATGCCGGCGTATGCGACTACGCCACCTACGACAAGATACTCGACCTGCTTAGAACCGACGAAGCCCCGCAGTTCATCTTTGACGTCACGATGCAAAATCACGGTGGCTACGACTATGGCACCGTTCCCGCCGAGGAGCTGACAAACTATTGGGTCGAGGGAGCCAGCGAGGGTGCCAATAGCGCGCTCAACACCTATCTTACCTGCATCAACGCATCCGACCGGGACCTCGAGTACTTTATCAACGAGCTCCGCAATATCGGCAGACCGGTTGTCCTTGTCTTTTTTGGCGACCATCAGCCGAGCGCCGCAACGACTCTCAACGACGAGCTGTACCCTCAGGAAGATACGGCAAGCCACGCTTTCCGTATCTATCAGTCGACATATTTTGTCTGGGCTAACTATGAAATCGCCGGCAATACCGAGCTCAACGTCTACGACACCGTCGGGGCAAACGAGGTTGCAGCCATTACCCTTAATAAGATCGGCGCCCCGCTCACCGACTATCAAAAGGCTCTGCTTGCAACAAGGTCAGATGTGCCCACCATCAATGTCGCCGGCTACCTTGGTGCCGACGGGCTGCGCTACGACTTGGAATCTGAAGACAGCCCATACGCCTCGACGATCGACAAGCTGCAGCGCATGCAATACCTCGAGTTCGCCAGCAAAGTTCAGTAAGCCCGCCCATTCGCTTGGACCCATCGTATTGCAAGCACGCTCGGCCCAAATGCATCGTAAATGACTCCCGCTCGCAAACGAGGGTACAATGACGCTCGTGTCACATCACGGGGCTCAGGCCCCAACATATACAAAGGAGTCAAACATGGGTTGCGAGCACGCACAGGCAGCCGGCGGGCAAACGTCGCCGTCGCAATTTGAGGAGAATACGCTGTCCGAGGTCAAGCGCGTTATCGCCGTGCTTTCCGGTAAGGGCGGCGTCGGCAAGTCATTCGTCACCGGCGCCATCGCCACGGAGCTTTCCCGCCACGGTCACAAGGTCGGCGTCCTCGATGCCGATATTACCGGCCCCTCTATCCCTAAGATGTTCGGCATGAGCGGACGTCACGTCCATGCTCTCGGCAATCTTATGCTGCCCGAGATCTCGGAGCACGGGGTCAAGGTCATGAGCTCCAACCTGCTGCTCCAAAACGAAACCGACCCCGTCCTCTGGCGCGGTCCGGTTATCGCGGGTGCCATCAGGCAGTTCTGGAGCGAAACCTCATGGGGCCCCATCGACTACCTGCTGGTCGACATGCCTCCGGGAACAGGCGACGTCGCGCTCACCGTCTTCCAGTCGTTGCCCGTCGACGGCATCGTCATCGTCACGAGCCCGCAGGATCTGGTCTCGATGATCGTCGCCAAGGCGGTCAACATGGCCGAGAAGATGAACGTCCCCATTCTGGGCATTGTCGAGAACATGAGCTATATTGAGTGCCCCGACTGCGGCAAGAAGATTGAGGTCTTTGGCAAGAGCAAGCTCCCCGAGGTCGCAGATCGCTATAACCTCGACATCTTGGGCCAGCTTCCCATTAATCCGGCACTCGCCGAGGCCTGCGATAAGGGCGAGGTCGAGACCGCGCTGCCCGATGACATGTTGCCCAAGGCAGTCTCTGCCGTCGAGGCCATTACCCCGCACGAGACCGACGAGGCCTAAGTGAACGCGAGCGCCTTCTATGACGTCCTGGTAATCGGCGGCGGGGCTTCAGGCCTCGCCGCTGCCATTACGGCCGCACGCGCTGGCAAAAGCGTCTGCATCGTTGAGCGCGATGTCGCCTGTGGCCTTAAGCTCCTTGCGACCGGTAACGGCCGCTGCAACCTCTCCAACGAATCGATTGATCCTCAGCGGTATAACCACCCCGCATTCGTCGAATCCGTCATGGGCCCCCAGCCCGAACAAGAGCTTATGGGTTTCTTCTCCTCGCTGGGCATCATGACAACCTCCGAGGAAGGCCGGCTGTACCCGCGCTCCCTTCGCGCCGAATCGGTGCGCGACGCACTTCTCAATGTTTGCGACCGCCTGGGTATCACCTTAATCTGCGGAGCCAACGTTGCCTCGGCACACAAAGCTTCCGAAGGCTGGGCACTCCAAATAGACCGTCCAGCGCGGGCGCTCAAGGCAAAAAAGCACGACGACCGAAAATCGGAGCTCCGCTCGCTTCGGAAAGCGCTCGCCGATGTCCCTCGCAAGAACGAGGCCCTGGAGGCACATGCCGTAATTATCGCCACGGGTGGCAACCCCACCGGTATCGCCGATACGTTTCGCCTCCCCCTCACTTCGCTGCGCCCCATCCTCTGCCCCGTATCGGCAACGGTCGTCGGCGATCGGGCGGCACTCAAGACGTTGGATGGCCTGCGCGTCCGCGCCCGCTTGACGCTCGCCCGCAATCATAATGAGCTCTGGCACGAAGACGGTGAAGTCCTGTTTCGAACCTTCGGTATCTCGGGCGTCGCTGTCTTCAACCTCTCCCGTCGTATCCAGCGCGGCGATACGATCCTGCTCGACGTTTTCCCCGACCTCTCTAAAGACGAGTTGCTCGATATGCTTAACCGGCGCGTTGAGCTGCTCGGCGGCTTTTCGCCCCGCGATCCCCGTTGGCTCGACGGTATGCTTGCCCCGCAACTCTCCCGCGTCGTCTGCACAGCGTTCGAGCAGTGCCATCCAGGCTCCAACGATGTCATCCACCTGGTCTCGATCCTCAAGCACTTTAAGTTGCTCGTCGAGGGAACCGCCGAGGAGCGCTCGGCGCAGGTCACGCGTGGTGGCATATCTGTCGAGAGCATCTCAACACCCAGTCTACGCGCGCGCAGCGTTGTCGACGCCCCGCTTTACGTCTGCGGCGAAGCGCTCGACATCGACGCCGATTGCGGAGGCTTTAACCTTGCGTGGGCCTGGCTCTCGGGCATTCGCGCTGCAAGCAGCCTGTAGCCGCGCAGTCTATAATCAAAAACGCATTCGGGCCGTCTGGGATACCGGACGGCCTCTTTCTTGCCTCTAAGGAGACCTCGATGATCGAAATCACCCAAGTCAACGCGTCGCTCGATGAAGCCGGCGATGAAAATGCCTGTCTCATTGTTGGCAAGCGAGTCGCCAAGCGCGTCCTACGTTGCAAGGACTCCGAGATCAAGTCCATCGAGCTCCACCGCAAGTCAATCGACGCTCGCAAAAAACGAGACGTCCATTTTATCCTGAGCTTTCGTGTTGAGCTGACTAGTCCCCACCTCGAGCGAGAAGCGGTCGACAGCGTTGCCGAGCGTGACCGCTCGCGCGTACGCGCGATAGAAGACGATGAGCCTTCATTCCCCTCCCCCGTCTCCGACGCACCTCAAGAACGCCCTGTCGTTGTCGGCGCCGGATGCGCCGGCCTTTTCGCTGCGCTCACGCTCGCCAAAGCAGGTCTTAAGCCCTTGCTTATCGAGCGCGGCGACCCGGCATTTCGCCGCTCGCAGGCGATCGACCTCTTTCTAAAGGAGCGCATCCTCGACCCCGAGAGCAATATTCAGTTTGGTCTGGGCGGCGCGGGGACCTTCTCGGACGGCAAGCTCAATACGGGAACAAAAAATCCCGCCCATCGCCTTATCCTCGAAACCTTCGTCGAGGCGGGTGCGCCCCGCGATATTCTGTGGGATGCCAAGCCGCACATTGGCTCCGACATCCTTCCCAAGGTTGTCACCGCTATATCCCAGCGCATCGAGCAGCTCGGAGGTGTCGTCCGTTATCGAACGAAGCTCGTCGACATTCGCATCGACGCGTCTGGCGCCATCACCGGTATTGATGTCCAATCGTCCCAAGACGCCGCTTACGAGCCAATCGAGACAAGGCACCTCATCCTCGCCTGCGGGCATTCTGCTCGCGATATTTTTGAGCTCCTTAAGGACCACAACGTGGCCCTCGCGCAAAAGACCTTTGCCATGGGCGTTCGCATCGAGCATCCGCAACGCGACATCAACAGAGCCCAATATGGAGCCTCGGCGGGACATCCAGCGCTCGGGGCGGCCCCCTACAAACTTGTTGCCCATCTTCCCAACGGCCGCAGCGTGTTCTCGTTTTGCATGTGCCCCGGCGGACAGGTTGTTGCCGCCTCTTCAGAACCGTGCCATCTGTGCGTCAACGGGGCCAGTCTCAATGCCCGCGACGGACACAACGCAAATGCCGCCCTGCTCGTTAACGTCACGCCTGAGGACCTTCCCAACGATGACCCGCTCGCCGGCATCGAGCTCCAGCGTGCCTGCGAGGCGGCCGCCTATCGCCTGGGCGGTTCCAACTGGAACGCACCGGCACAACTCGTCGGAGATTTCCTCGCAGGACGCGCCAGCAAGGCGCCCGGAAAGGTAAAGCCCACCTATCCGCTCGGTGTGACCTGGACGGCAATTGACGAAGCCCTACCGCAGCATATCGTCGAGTCGCTCCGTCTGGGACTTCCCCTACTCGGAAAAAAGCTACGAGGCTACGACCGTCCCGATGCCGTTCTTACCGGCGTGGAGACTCGTTCGAGCTCACCGGTCACTGTCACCCGAGACCGAACGTGCCATGCCGTGTCGACCCCGGGCCTCTACCCTTGTGGTGAGGGAGCTGGATATGCCGGCGGCATCATGAGCGCGGCCACCGACGGCATCCGTTGTGCTGAAGCCCTGATCGCAGACCTCTAACGCACAAATTCCAGCGCGCAAAAGACATAGGCCCCGAGCTCCACAGGGAACTCGGGGCCTGTTCGTTATTTCTTAAACCGTGCACCCTGGCGTTTTCTGCCCGATGCGAACGTGGAACCCTTGCGGGCCTGCGAGCGTAAGCGCTCGATCGTCTCGTCCTCAGACGCACCCTCGAGCATCGCCCGAATCTGAACGACAGCATCGCGCAGGCGCGCCGCCTCCTCAAAGTCCATAGCGGCAGAAGCGTTACGCATATCCTCTTCCATGGTTTCGACGATCCGCACAAGCTCGTCATGCGGCAGTTCTTGCAACTGCTCCGCAAGTGTCTGCTCGGGCGCCACCGTTTCCGGCACACCGCCCTCGCCCGACTCATCGGGCGTATAGAATGCGCCATGGCCAAGAGAGTCGCCCTTCGAGCGTCCCTTGGAGCCCACAGTTTTTTCGGCCTCGGCAATAAAACTTGAGATGTCGTTGATGGCCTTGCGCACCGTCTTGGGCACAATGCCATGTTCTTCGTTATATGCCATCTGAATCTCGCGACGGCGCTGCGTCTCCTCGATGGCCTCTTTCATCGAATCGGTCACAACGTCTGCATACATGATGACTTCGCCATCGGCGTTACGGGCCGCACGGCCAATCGTCTGAATCAGCGAACGGCGGTTGCGCAAGAAGCCTTCCTTATCGGCATCGAGAATTGCCACCAGTGAGACCTCGGGAAGATCCAAGCCCTCGCGAAGCAGGTTGATGCCAACGAGAACATCGATCTTGCCCTCGCGCAGCGTTCGCAGGATCTCGACACGGTCCATTGTCGCCGTATCAGAGTGCATGTAATTGACCTTAATGCCCGCGTCGAGCAGATGGTCGGTCAGGTCCTCGGCCATGCGCTTGGTCAACGTGGTCACCAGCACGCGCTCCTTGCGGGCAACGCGCTCGCGAATCTCGTCCTCAAGATCGTCAATCTGGCCTCGGACCGGACGAACGTCGATCTTGGGATCGAGCAGGCCGGTCGGACGAATGATCTGCTCAACGTCGTTTTGGCTCACCCGCAGCTCGTAGTCGCCCGGCGTGGCCGAAACATAGATAAACTGGGGTATCCTCGCCTCAAACTCATCGAAACGAAGCGGGCGGTTATCGAGCGCCGAGGGCAGGCGAAAACCGTGTTCCACCAGCGTCACCTTACGCGAGCGGTCACCTTCGTGCATGCCGCGAATCTGCGGCACCGTCACATGGCTCTCATCGATGATGCAGAGCATATCCTTGGGAAAGTAATCGATTAGGGTAAACGGCGGCTCACCCGGCTTGCGACCGTCCAGATGACGCGAGTAGTTCTCGATGCCGTTGCAAAAGCCCATCGTCTCGAGCATCTCAAGATCATAATCGGTACGCTGCTGCAGACGCTGCGCCTCGAGCAACTTGTCGGTCGCCTTGAGCTCCGCCACGCGCTTCTCGCACTCTTCGCTGATCGATTTCAGAGCCGCCTTGACCTTCGGCTTCTCGGTCACGTAGTGCGATGCCGGCCATACGGGAATGGCCTCGTACTCACGAAGCATCTCACCGGTGACCTCATCGATCTCGGCAATCAGCTCGACCTCGTCGCCAAAGAACTCAAACCGCAACGGATGCTCGGCATAAGGCGGATACACGTCAACAACATCGCCGCGCACGCGGAACGTGCCACGTGCCAGGTCATAGTCATTACGATCATATTGAATGTCGATAAGCGCATGGATAAAGTCATCGCGCTCGAGCGGCACCTTCTTGTCGACGTTTGGAGCCAGACCCGCATAGTCCTCAGGAGAGCCAATGCCATAGATACACGAGACCGATGCGACAACGATCACATCACGTCGAGAGAGCAGTGACGCGGTCGCCTGATGGCGCAGCATCTCGACCTCTTCGTTAATCGAGGAGTCTTTCTCGATATATGTATCGCTTTGCGGCACATACGCCTCGGGCTGATAGTAGTCGTAGTACGAGACGAAGTAGACCACAGCGTTATTGGGAAAGAACTCTTTGAGCTCGCTCGCAAGCTGAGCGGCGAGCGTTTTATTCGGAGCCATGACAAGGGTCGGCTTACCCAAGGCCTCAATGGTTTTGGCCATCGTAAAAGTCTTACCCGAACCAGTCACACCCAGCAAAACCTGATAGCGGTCTCCGTCCCTCACGCCCCGCACAAGTGACTCAATGGCCTTAGGCTGGGAACCAGCGGGCTCGTATGGAGACACGACCTTAAACGGCACATCAGCGCCCTCAACGCCAAAGCGCTTAAGTTCACCACCAACGCGTTCTACTTCAAATTCCGCCATGGATACTCCTAACTCATACATCTGCAGTATACGCGGGCGGTGGGCTTAGTCCTATACGAACCGATCGGGATAGAGAGTCTTATATCGAACCCAGGCATTATTGACGCGAATCAGATAAGCCTGAGTTTCAGGGAAGGTAATCGCATTATGGAGTGACGTGTTCTGCTGCGCCCATCCGTCGACATTGCCCATACCGGCGTTATAGGCGGCGATGGCACTATCCGTCGACCCGTTGAAATAGGCGAGAAGATACGAGAGGTATGCGCAGCCAAACTCGATATTCGTAGCCGGATCGTTAAGATTGTCGACCGAATACTCCCCTCCGTCGACAAGGCCCTTGGCGATCATATCCTGGGCAGTCTCAGGCATCAGCTGCATCAATCCCTGAGCACCCTGATTCGACTCGGCCTCGGGGTCCCAATTCGATTCCGACTTAATGACAGCGCACACCAGATACGGATCCAGATTATGCGAAATACTGGATTGCTTTACATACGCCTCGTAGTCAATCGGATACAGCGGCTTAAAGAAAGCGGCAGGGGCACACGAGTAGACGAGCGAAATAAGGCCGAAGACGAACACAACGGCAAGTGGTGCCACGCGATACCACGTAAAGAAACGTGCCTTAGGCATCGGCCTCCTCCTTATCCGGAGTATCCATAAACCCGTGGCATGCAAGCCATGAGTCAAGCTGCTCAAAGAGCAAATCACCGGCTGCCGAATTATCAATCACCGTTGTAGCGAGATTGCACAGCGCAGACTCATCGGGCTGGCAAGCAGAACGGGCATCGAAATCAGATGGCTCCATGCCACGTTGAATAGCGCGCTCGCGACGAACTGACAAAGGGGCGCTAATGACCAGAATTTCATCAGCCAAGCCAAATGCATCCTCAAAACCAGTCGGAGCAGAAACCTCAACCACCGCAAAGGGGTAACGGGGTGATGAAACCGTACAACAAACCGGATCGAGAATCCTAAGCGAAAGCTGTTCAATCAGAACGGGATGCACAATGCCATTGAGCCGTGCGACCGAATCAGGAGAAGCGAAAGCTCGAGAGGCGAGGATGCTGCGGCGAATGCCGCCTTCCTCATCCAAAATGTCCCAACCGAATTCATCCGCGAGAGCATTAACGATATTAGAGCCCGGCACATACAGCGATTTTGCAAGCTCATCCAGATCGATAAGCATAGCGCCACGAGATTCGAAATAGCGGCAGGCAGTCGACTTACCCGAAGCAATATTGCCCAAGACAAATACGGTAAACATCAAGCCCTCCCTAACGCCAATGCGAGTAATTATCGCTCAAATAAACTAAATGGACTCAAAAAACAGCCAAACAGTAAGAGCGCATACGGGGAAGCTAGGTCCCAAAGCACAACGTGTATATAACGCAAAAAGGGGGAGGCCGCGAGGCCTCCCCCTTCTCAGTTCAAGCGTACGGC
>CAUACA010000022.1 GCA_958427355.1 uncultured Collinsella sp.
TTGTTGAACACATGGTCGCTACGTCCGCGCCCGGCTCAAACGGTCAGCAATCATCCGTGAACGATATTTGTTCAAAAAAGAACAAAGTTAAACAAATAGTTGTTGCAGTTACTGTTCGAATGTGTTCAAATAAACATGAACAGTGAAGAACCGCACATTCAGATGCCCGGACCTGAACGCGATTCAACACTTCCAAACAGAAACTACGCACCTGCGTATCTCTCAAGGAGGATGTCATGAGGGTTGTAATCGCTTCCGATGCCGACGGTATGTCGATGAAGGAGTCCATCAAGGAGATGCTCATCGCCGACGGTCACGAGGTCGTCGACTATTCCGAGACCCCTGCCGCGGACTTTGTCGATTCCGCGACCGCCGTTGCCAAGGACCTGCTGGAGCACAAGGATTCCCAGGGCTTCGCATTCGATAAGTACGGCGTCGGCTCCTATATGGCCGCCGTCAAGATCAAGGGCATGGTCGTCGCCAACATTTCCGACGAGCGTTCCGCTTACATGACCCGCGAGCACAACGGCTCGCGCATGGTCACCATGGGCCCGGGCGTTGTGGGCACCGAGGTCGCCAAGAAGATCGCCCGCGAGTTCCTGCGTGCACAGTACGCCGGCGGCCGTCACCAGATCCGTGTCGACATGCTCAACAAGATGGCCTAACGAGAGCCACCGAGAACTCGAACTTCTACCTCAACTTGTGAATTCAGACGAAAGGACGTTCTGATGAAGAAGACCATCGCAATCGGTTGCGACCATATCGTTACGGACGAGAAGATCTATCTGGCCGACCGCCTGGAGCAGGCTGGTTACAAGGTGCTCGACTGCGGCACCTACAGCCACACCCGTACGCACTATCCCATCTACGGTAAGGCCGTGGGCGAGGCTGTTGCCAGCGGCAAGGCCGACTTTGGCGTGGCCCTGTGCGGCACCGGCATCGGCATCACCAACGCCGTCAACAAGGTTCCCGGCGCCCGCTGCGCCCTGGTCCGCGACATGACCTCTGCCCTGTATGCCCGTCGCGAGCTCAACGCCAACATCGTGGGCTTTGGCGGCAAGATTACCGGCGAGTTCCTGATGGCCGATATCATGCTTGCCTTCCTGGAGGAGCCCTACGAGAAGACCCCCGAGCACGATGCCCTGATCGCCAAGATCGATGCCTGCAATAAGGCCGACGCCGAGGCTCAGGCTGACCCGCACTTCTTTGACGAGTTCCTCGAGAAGTGGGACCGCGGCGAATACCATGATTAGCGGGTATCCGGCGTAATTAACTAGTCAGTTGACGGCTCGCGTTTCTGTGATGGGGCGCGGGCCGGTTTTCTATCAGCCCTATTGACTTGGCGGGCTGTCGTAAGAAAGGGAAGGCTCCTATGGAGTTTGTTCTTGATAACGGTTCTATTCGCGTAGCACTGAGCACGGCTGGCGGATCGTTCACTTCTATTGCGGCCAACGGCCGTGAGTACCTGTGGCAGGGTGACCCGGCGGTCTGGTCGGGCCAGGCACCCATTTGTTTCCCGATCTGCGGCGGCCTTCGTGACGGTCGCGCAATGACCATGGGCGGCCGCGAGGTCAAGCTTGCCCGTCACGGCTTTGCTCGCAAACAGGAGTGGAAGCTCGAGGAGCAGGGCGACAACATGGTCGCGCTGAGCCTAAGCTCTGCCGACCATGCCGAGTTGCTCGATCAGTACCCGTATCCGTTTAAGATCGTTGCTCGTTACACGATCGATGCGGAGAAGGTGGCCGTGTCGTACGAGGTGACCAATGAGGGCACCGAAGACATGCCGTTCTTTGTGGGCGGTCACCCTGGCTTTAAGTGCCCGCTTGACGAGGGCGAGTCCTATGACGACTACGAGCTCCGTTTTGAGCAGCGCGAGGCCGCCGAGCTCTGTACTGCCGTTCCCTCGACGGGCCTGATTGATGTTGAGCATCGCAGCAAGAACCCGATGGTTGGCCATGACCTGCCGCTGACCCACGAACTCTTTGACTTCGCAGAGACCATCTTTGACGTGCTCGAGAGCCGCGTGGTTACGCTGACCAAGAAGACCGAGGACAAGGGCGTGCGCCTGACGTTCCCCGATATGCCGTACCTGATTGTGTGGAGCAAGCCCGAGGGCGACTTTGTGGCTGTTGAACCGTGGGGTGGTCTGTCCACCTGCTCCGATGAGGACGATATTCTGGAGCACAAGCGTGGCTGCCTGGTGGCCACGCCGGGAGAGACCGTCACCCGCGGCTTTGAGATCGAGATCCTTTAACGAGTTATCGTATGTTTGGGGCGGGTTATGCCGCCCCGGAACAGGAGTTCAACATGATTCTGACCGTTACCATGAACCCGTCGATTGATACGCGCTATCAGCTCGACAAGCTGATCATCGACGACGTGAACCGTGTGACGCCCGAAAAGACCGCTGGCGGCAAGGGCCTCAACGTGAGCCGTGTGCTGCTGCAGTTGGGCGACGATGTGCTCGCGACCGGTCTGCTCGGCGGACACATGGGTGCCTATATGGCCGAGCTTATGGATGCCGACGGCGTCAAGAACGACTTTGTGCCCATCGCCGGTGAGACGCGCATTTGCCTGAATATTCTGCACGAGGGTAATCAGACCGAGCTGCTGGAGAGCGGCCCGCAGATCGCCCCGGCCGAGCTCGAGGCCTTTACGGCCAAGTTTGCCGAGCTTGCAGCGAAGGCGGACGTTGTGACGCTTTCGGGCTCGCTGCCGCGTGGCGTCGATGCCGGCTACTATGCCGAGCTCGTCAAGATCGCCGAGGAGGCGGGCGCCAAGGTGCTGCTCGACACTTCGGGTGCATCGCTGGAGGCCGCGCTGGAGTCCGACGCTAAGCCTGAGCTCGTAAAGCCCAACCTGACCGAGATTAACGGCCTGCTGGGTACGTCCTTTACGACCGATGATGTCGATGCCCTGCGCAAGGCGCTTGCCGCCGATGCCCGCTTTGCCGGTATCCCCTGGGTTGTCGTTTCGATGGGCGCTGCCGGTTCGGTGGGCTTCCATGAGGGCCGCGCGTTCCGCGCCAAGACGCCCGCGATTGCGGCTGTGAACGCGACGGGTTCCGGCGACTCGACCATCGCCGGCTTTGCGCATGCCATTGCTGCTGGTGCCGACGATGTCACGGTGCTCAAGACCGCCAATACTTGCGGCAAGCTCAACGCCATGGATCCCAAGACTGGCCACCTGGTCATGGACCGCTGGGAAGAGATCTACAACAACGTTGTCGTGACTGAACTGTAGGGTTACGGCGTTGAGTTACGGCGTTTTACCAAACGCCGTAACCTGCCGACGCTGCGCGGGCCGCATTTGGACAATCTGACGTTCAACTTCAAGGGCGCGACCAGAAGGTCAGCGCCCTTTCGTTTCACGTCACCTTGTCTCAAATGCGACCCGCTCGCTGTCGCTGCCAAAACATCGGCGTTGCCTTGCTTCGGGAATGCGGCAGATAGGGACGTTCCATTTTTGCCGGCAGTTTGAGACACTCCTTACGGGGCACCCCCCCTCCACAGCGCCTATGCCAGCTTGTCGATTTGCCCAATCTCCCAGAGCGGAATGTTGACGAGCGTGCCCTCGTCTCTATATGCCGCTAACGATGTTCTCACGCAGCGCCCGAGTTTGAACTTCTCGCAGGCAGTCCTCAGGCTCTTTGCTTTGAGATTCTCTGCCGCCTTGACCTCGAGCGGAAGCACGGTCCCCGCATGGTCGATGGCAAAGTCAGTCTCTGCATTGCCGGAGGAGGATGACCAATACGCGGGAGTTTTGCCTTGGAGCAAAAGCTCCTGTGCGACGTATTGCTCGGTCAGCGAGCCTTTGAACTCCGTAAAAACAGCGGGCCCGTTCAGAACAATGGCTGGCGTGAGGCCGGAGAGTGCTCCGAGGATGCCGGTGTCGATGCAGAACAGCTTGAAGCCCGAGAGATCCTCGTAGCTTGTGAGCGGTGCTCTTAGGGCGGAAACACGTGGTACCTTATGAACGATTCCATAGTCCATGAGCCACTGGAGGCTTTCCTCAAAATCGCGTGCGCGCGCCCCGGGACGAAGCGCGCCGTAGACGAACTTCTTGTTTTCCTTTGCGAGCTGGCCGGGAAGGGATTTCCAAACCAGCCTCATGCGCTCGACGATGCGGGCTGGCGCATGCTTGCCAAAATCGGATTCATAAGCTTCGATGATTTGCTGCTGAAGCCTGCGGGCCTCGATGAAATCGTGGGAGGCGGCGAAAGCGGAGACAACTTCTGGCATGCCACCGACAACGAGGTATTCCTTGAGCAGGCGCTCGAGCTTTTCGGAAACGTTCGCCAGCAGGTCCATGTCTGCGGCAAGGATGGCATCTGCGAGCGGATCGCCATCGACGGCACGAACGAACTCGACAAACCCCATGGGGCGCATGGTAAGCTGGTCGATCTTGCCGACGGGGAACGACTCGTTTTCGCGTCGGAGCGCGAGCCCCATATAGGAGCCGGCTGCCATGATATGGTATTCCGGCGCCAGCTCGTTGAAGTATTTGAGCGAGGTGATGCCACGCGGTGCCTCTTGGATTTCGTCGAAGATGATGAGCGTGTCTGTCGGCGTTATGGTCTGGCCGTGCAGGAGCTCTATCTGGGAGATGATGCGTTTGGGGTCAAGGCTTCCGTCGAACAGCGAACGTGCGCCCGGTTCGAGCATAAAGTCAAAACGGATGACGTTTTGATACTGCTGGCCTGCGAATTCGTTGAGAAGCCAGGTTTTTCCCGTCTGGCGGGCCCCCTTAAGCAGGAGGGGCTTGCGGTTTGCCCTAGATTTCCAAGCGATGAGTTCGTCCATTAGCTGTCGCTGCATACTGCCCCCTAACGATCATGGTTAGTATAAGACCGTCTTGGTCTTTCCATCGAAAAATGTGGGAGTAAACCACGTTTTTCCATCGAATAATGTGGGAGGTAACCACGTTTTTCCATCGAATAATGTGGGGTTTAGGTCGGCACTTGGGGCGCTCCTTCTCTGCCGGCAGTTTGGAACACTCCTTGTTTTGGTGCAAATTAGCTACCCTTGCATCAGAAAACGGCGCCCGCCGGCGATGTTGCCAGCGGGCGCCGTTGTCGTGTGGGCGGTTATGTCGTGCGGGCTGCGGTTGAACGCCCGGTCCTGCGCTCTATAGCGAGTCGATAAAGCGCTGTTGGGCGGCGCGTCCTGCCTCGTCCCACTTAAAGACGCCGGCGTTGTCGAGTACGTGGCCAAACACCACGCCGACCTCCTCGTGCAGGATATCGATGGCGTTATCCGCCGTAAGCTCGTCGGCGCGGCGGGCAAAGACGTCCTTAGCCCATGCGGCGTGGCTGCGGCAAAGATCATCGCCCTCGAGCGCACCGGCAAGGTCGTAGCTGGCATCGACCTTGGCTGCCAGCAGATGCTCGCGGACAGCGCCAAGCTCGGGAACCAGGCGCGGCGGCAGAATGGCCAGACCCATGACCTCGATCAGGCCGATGTTTTCCTTCTTAATGTGGTGATACTCGGCATGCGGGTGGAATACGCCTAGCGGATGCTCGTCGGTCGTGATGTTGCAGCGAAGCGCCAGGTAGGCCTCGTAAATCTCGCCGCCGGCATTGCCGCGGGAGTCGACGCGGCGGATGACGGGCGTCACGGTGTTGTGGGCCACGCCATCGGCTGTGTGCGCGATGACGCCCACAGACTCATCGGTCCACTCGCGCCAGGCGAGGATAATCTTCTCGGCAGCGTCGAGCAGCTGAGCGCGGTCATGCGAGCGCAGGCGCAGCACCGAGAGCGGCCATTGCAACACAGTGCCGGTGACCTGGTCAAAGCCGGACACGCTAAACTGTGAGACTTCGGCGGCATGCATCATGGGGAACTCGTGCGCACCGCCCTGGAAGTGGTCGTGCGAAAGAATCGAGCCGCCCACGATGGGCAGGTCGGCGTTGGAGCCAATAAAGTAGTGCGGGAACAGGTCCACAAAGTCGAGCAGGCAGGTCAGTCCCTTACGGTCGACGTGCATCGGGCGATGCTCGGAGCTCATGGCAATGCAGTGCTCGTTAAAGTACGCATACGGGCTGTACTGGAAGCCCCAGCGCTCGCCGTCGAGCTGGATGGGGATAACGCGCAGATTCTGGCGGGCGGGGTGAGCGCCGCCGTCGGCTGCGGCGGAACGTCCGGGATAGCCCTCGTTTTCGATGCAGAGCTGGCAGGCGGGATACTTCTCGCCCGTGTTTTTGGCTGTACCTGCCGCGGCGATATCGCGCGGGTCCTTCTCAGGCTTGGACAGGTTGATGGTGATCTCCAGGTCGCCCCAGTTGGTGGAAGTGCTCCATTTGATATTGCGCGCGATGGCGGCGCGGCGCACGTAACCGGCGTCACAGCACAGGCCGTAGAACCAGTCGGTCGCGGCGCGGGGCTCGTGGACGCCCATACGTCCGTTGAACTCCTCGTTTACAACCGAAGGCCTCGGCATCAGCACGCCCATGATGCGCATGGCGATGCGGTCGCGGCCCGATGCCGTGTCCTCGGCAGCACCGTTGGCCACGGCGGCCTCGGAAAGCACGGCAAGCGTGCCCTCCAGGTCAAAGTCGGGGAGTGTATCGGGGTGCAAGAGCGAAATCTTCTCGGTCTTGAGCGCCCAAGCCATGTCGAGCGCGGGACCCGTGGCGCCGATGCACTCCAAAATGGTGTTGTATGCCCAGATGCGATCGTCCTGGCCGATCATCGATCGGTGAATAGCGTACTCGATCAGGTTCTGCGCGGCCTCGCGCACGTCAGTCATTACAGCCATGCCGCGTAAGCCCCCTTGTCAGAGATGGCGTAGTGACGGGCAGAGCCTTCGCCCAGCCAGCCGTTCATCTTGGTGATGAAGGCGTCGACCAGGTCGAGCGGCACGAAGGCCTGGATGGTGCCACCAAAGCCGCCGCCGTGGATGCGGACGGCGCCGCGCCCGTCAAGCACATGCTCGGCCAGTGCCAGAGCATACATCGAGGGCTGCTCGGAGCCCAGCTTGGCAACGACATTCTGCAGGTACATGGCAGAGCTGGCACCGGACTCGCGCGTCAGGACCAGGAACTGGTCGATGTCGCCGGCGTTAAGCGCTGCCCAGCGCTTGTCGACCAGGCCGTTCTCGTACCAGTAGTGAACGGCGCGCAGGCAGGCGCGGTCGCCCAGCTTGGCGCGCAGCTCGGGGAGCTTGGCGTCAAAGTCGGCAACGTCGACCTCGCACAGGCGTGCCTTGCCAAACTCGGCAGCGACGTCCTGCATCTCGCGCGGAACGGCGGCATAGTCGTCGGTAGCTGCCACGTGGTCGGCGCCAACTTTAACGAGCACGAGCGCATAGCCGTGATCCTCAAAGTTGAGCTCGAGCTTCTGGGTCTTAGGCTGAGCTTGGTCCTCAAAGTCCATGTAGGCGAGGCCGCCCAGGCACACGGCGGCCTGGTCCATCAGACCGCAGGGCTTGCCGTAATAGCTGTTCTCGGTGCGCTGGCTCATCTGGGCGAGCGCGACGGGCTCGATGGCGGGTGCGCCCCAGAGGGTTTCCATGGCACGACCGTATGCGGCCTCGACGGCAGCAGAGCTGGAAAGGCCGCCGCCCGAGGGGACGGAGCAGGTGAAGGCGAAGTCGAAGCCGTGGGGCTCAACGCCAAGGGCTGCAATCTCGTGGGCCATGCCGCGGACGAGGCTCGCGGACGTGCCCTTCTCGGACTCTTGAATATCCAGCGTGTCGAGCGTGATCTCAAACGTAGGATAGCCCTCGTCGGCGACGCGAATCTTGTTGGAGTCGGTTGCCACGGCGATGCCGTCAACGGCGACATCGAGCGAGCCAGCGATGACGTGGCCACCCTCGTGGTCGGTGTGGTTGCCACTGATCTCGGAACGGCCGGGCGCGTGCACGTAGAGCACCTGACGGTCGCCGATGGGGCCAAACTCCTCCTCAAACAGCTTGGTGAGCGTGGCGAATGTCTTTTCGTCGGGGGTGGTCATGGGAGTCCTTTCCTTGGCGCGCACGGGTGGGTTTTGCGTCGTTATGAGTACGTTAACAACTTGAAGCGGCATGAACCAAGTGTTCACAATACCGCACGTTACGAGCTATGTTAACGTACTCATAACACATCGCTTGTCACTTTTTGAGAATCTGGTAATCGGTAGAAATTCAGCCGTGAACGGTACTGCCGTATGGACTTATAAAGCAGAAGAGATGCAGATAGAAAAAGTAGAGTACGTTAACATGCGTCCGACGATAGCGGGCCTCGGCGCGGGATGTATTTCTGCCCGGGCCGGCATTCACGCTATTCAGATCTCGCAAGGGTGAAGGTGATCCTGTGGCAAGGCGCCCGTCCAACGATACAGGTACGCGTCCGGTCTCCATGGCCGACGTCGCCCGCGCTGCTGGCGTTTCGCAGCAGACGGTTTCGCGCGTCGCCAACGGCTTGCCCAACGTTAACGAGCAGACGCGCCAGCGCGTGCAGGCCGCTATGCAAGAGCTCGGCTTTCGTCCGAGTTATGCCGGTCGCTCGCTGCGCGACGGCCGTTACCATTCGGTCGGCCTGTGCATCAACGATGTCACCAAGTTTGGCAACCTCTCAATGATCGACGGCATCGCCAGTGCTGCTCGCGAGCATAATTGCGCCATCACGCTGGTCGAGATGTCCAAGACCGAGGAGTTTTCGCTTGCCGAGGCCACGCGTCGTATGGCCGCATTGCCGGTGGACGGCATCATCATCGGCATGAGCCGCATGGCGCCCGATTTTGAGACGTTTGATCCACTGCCGGGCATTGGCACGGTCATCGTTACCATGTACGCGCATCCGCGCGTGACCACGGTCGATTCCGACCATTACGGCTGCTCGCTCTTGCTTATGGATCACCTGTTTGAGCTGGGGCACGAGCAGATTCGCTATATTGGCGGCCCGTCGTTCTCGGTCGACGAGCAATTTCGTCGAGCCGGTTGGCAGGATGCGCTCGAGCGTAAACACATCGAGCCGGCAGAGCCGCTCGAGGGCGACTGGTCTGCCAACAGCGGCTACGAGGCCGGCAGGTACCTGGCCGAGCACGATCGCGCCATGACGGCGATTTATGCGGCAAACGACCAGATGGCAAATGGCGCGATTGCAGCGCTGCGCGATAGCGGTCTGCGCGTGCCCGAGGACGTGAGCGTGGTGGGCGTCGACGATTCGCTCGATGATTTTGTGGCACACAACGAGCTTACGACCGTGCGATTCGATCTACATCAGCGCGGACGCGAGGTATTCGAGCATGCGGTTCCCGAGGCGGGTACGGCGGGCAAAACCGTTGCCATCCGTATTCCCGGCCAGCTCATTATTCGACATAGCACGGCGATACCACGCTCATAGTTTGCGCAGGTAAACGGCGATTTATCGTATTTCAATAACAATCGGTAAGGATGCCGGCAGATAACAGTTGGAATGCTGCCGAGTGCTATGATAGACGGGTTATTTTGTCTATCTAGGAGGCTTTGCCTGATGGAGATCACCAAGGATATCCGCTACGTTGGCGTCGACGATCACGACATTGACCTGTTCGAGGGCCAGTACGATGTGTCCGAGAACGGTATGGCATACAACAGCTACGTTATCTTGGGCGAAAAGATCGCCGTCGCCGATTCGGTCGATGGTGGTTTTGTTGACGAGTGGCTCGGCAACCTCGAGGCCGCGCTCGATGGACGTACGCCCGACTACCTGGTTATCCATCACATGGAGCCTGATCACTCTGCTGGCATCGCCGCCTTTATGGAGCGCTACCCCCAGGCACAGATAGTGGCCAGCATGGGCGCCTTCCGCATGATGGTCAACTACTTTGGCACCGACTACCCCGAGCGTAAGATGGTCGTCAAAGAGGGCGACGTGCTCGACCTGGGTGGCCACAGCCTAACGTTTATCGGCGCCCCCAACGTGCACTGGCCCGAGGTGATCTTCTCCTACGAGTCCACCGACAAGGTGCTCTTTAGTGCCGACGGCTTTGGCAAGTTCGGCGCCAACGACATCGAGGACCCGGAAGGCTGGGCTTGCGAAGCGCGCCGCTACTACTTTGGCATCGTCGGTAAGTTCGGCAAATTCGTGCAGACCGTGCTCAAGAAGGCCGCCGATCTGGATATCCAGATCATCTGTCCGCTCCATGGCCCTGTTCTTACCGAGAATCTGGGCTATTACCTCGACACCTACAACACCTGGTCGAGCTATCAGCCCGAGGACGAGGGCATCACGATCGCCTATGCGAGCGTGTATGGCCATCTGAAGGCTGCCGTTGAGGAGCTTGCAACTGCGCTCGAGGCTCGCGGCCAGAAGGTTTCCGTCTTTGACCTGGCTCGCGACGACATGGCCGAGGCCGTTGAGGATGCGTTCCGCTATGACCGTCTGGTACTCGCCTCCATCACCTATCAGGGCGAGATCTTCCCGTTCATGAGCACCTTTATCCACACGCTTGCCGAGCACGCCTATCAGAACCGTACGGTGGCGCTCGTTGAGGCCGGCTCCTGGGCGCCCACCGCTGCCAAGGTTATGACCAAGGAGCTCGGGGGCATGAAGGACATCACCATGGCGCAGAACAAGGTGACCGTGCTGGGTTCGCTCAACGACGCCTCGCGCGCTCAGATCGAGGTTCTCGCCGACGAGCTGTCCAAGTAGCGACACTTTCACTTTTGACGCTCAAACCACCACAAAGGGGACAGGCACCTTTGTGGTGGTTTTTGTTTTTAGATGCGAGCGATGACGAGGGCTGGACGTGCGCTGTCAGTGGCTTCGGCGATTGATGTGGCGACGGCATCGTCGGGATCACGGTCCATCACGATGGTGTCAACGTCGGCAAGCTCGGCAAAACGGTACATGCCGCGTCCGTTGACCTTACTGGCGTCCATGAGGGCGACGCTTTGATGGGCCGCGGCGATCATAGCCGTTTTGGTCTCGGCCATCTGGGGAAAGTCGGTCGTAAAGCCGCAGCTGGGGACAAAAGCGCCAGGGCACATGACGGCAAGATCGGCATGGACCATTTGGAGCGCTTGCATAGTGAGCGGTCCGTACAAATAACGATGGCCTTTGCGCAACGCCCCGCCCAGCATGACGACATCGACCGAGGGCATGCTCTCGTCGATGTAATCGGCAATGGTAATGTCTGCTGTGATGACGGTGATACCGTCGCGTTGATCGAGGAGCCGGACGAACTCGAGCGCCGTGGTGCCCGAGTCGACGAGCAACGTGTCGCCGTCATTGACGAGCTCGATGGCGCTTTGCGCGATGGCCTGCTTGGCGGCGACGTTGACGTTGATGCGGCGATCCTGCGTGGAGACGGTCAGGCGTTTGTGGAGCGATACGGCACCGCCATGCGTGCGGCGCAGCTTGCCTGCTTCGGCGAGCGCGTCCAGGTCGGCGCGGGCGGTGACGGAGGACACGCCAAAGGTCTGGGCGATTTCTGCTACCTGCACCGAGGCATTATGATCGAGCATCTCCATGATGGCGGAACGACGCTCGTCGGCGAAAGCTCGGGTTGTTGCGTGGGCCATATCTGCTCCATCATCGTCTGAAATTTGCAGGAATTGTGTTGACTCTATTTTCGTTCATTTTCTTTTTGAGTAAGAAAATACCTTTCGATTACTTATCTTTTCTATAAAAGAAAGACGCTGAACGCCCAAAATTCAATATCGAACATGTTCACTCGGCTCAAATTTCTTCCGTTTGCTTTTCAAAAATGACTGTATTGACCTGCATGGGCTCAATATCTCGCACGTGCAAAGCTGCTGAATTTCATACAATGAGCGCAGCAAAACGCAAGGTAAAACGCCTTGTGAACAACTACGCCCGATGTCCAGATGCGGGCGAGGGAGAGGAGCAAACGCTCATGGCACTTGTTACCACCGAAAAGATGCTCAAGGACGCTCAGGCCGGCCACTACGCTGTTGGCGCTTTCAACGTCGAGAACCTCGAGTTTGTTATGGCCGTTCTGGCCGCTGCCGAGGAGACCAAGTCCCCCGTCATCATGCAGACCACCCCGGGCACCATCAAGACCGCTGGTCTGGACTACTTCTACGGCATGGTCAAGGCTGCCGCCGAGCGCGCTTCCGTGCCCGTCGCTCTGCACCTCGATCACGGCGATGGCTATGACCGCTGCATGCAGGCTTTCCGCACGGGCTACACCTCTGTCATGATCGACGGTTCGCACGAGTCCTTCGAGGACAACATCGCCCTGACCAAGTCCGTCGCCGACGCTGGCCGCGCCATGGGCGTGCCCGTCGAGGCCGAGCTCGGTAAGGTTGGCGGCAAGGAGGACGACGGTCCCGCGGTTGAGGGCGAGAGCCCCTACACCGATCCGGCCGAGGCCAAGGAGTTCGTCGAGCGTACCGGCTGCACCTCCCTCGCAATTGGCGTTGGCACCAGCCACGGTGTGTACACGAGCGATCCGCACATCGAGCAGTCCGTGGTCAAGGCCATCCGCGACGCCGTCGACGTGCCGCTGGTCCTGCACGGCACCTCCGGTGTGCCCGATGAGCAGGTTGCCGAGGCCGTGAAGAACGGCATCTGCAAGGTTAACTACGCCACCGAACTGCGTCAGGCCTACACCAAGGGCTTCATGGCCTACATGGCCGAGAACCCTGCCTGCTTCGATCCCAAGAAGCCGGCCAAGGAGGGCATGCGTGAGATCACCGAGCTGGTTAAGATCCGCATGACCAACCTCAACTCTGTGGGCAAAGCAGAGTAACAACAAGGGTACTCTGATCCCACCGGACGGTTTGGGCGGGTCCCGTACTTAGTTTCCAAAACGTCCTCGCGCATGAAGGCCCCCGTTGTCTCGCTTCTTCGAAGCGTTGACAACGGGGGCCTTCGCGCTGTGGAATGATTTTGGAAACTAAGTACGGGGACCCGCCCAAACCGTCCTGCTCAATCGCCCTTGTGGCGTTGGGGCTGAAAGGGTGGGACGCGTGGGTTACTTGGTTGTTAGGGTTAACAGGTTGTTGGGAGTTTTAAGGTTGTAGGTGGCATTTGGGATGTCTTGGTGTGATCCCCATGCCGCTCTGGCAAAACTGACCCCTGCTGAAGTTGCGCATTGTTCGTCGTAGACGGTGTCGCCAACGTAGACGACGTTGCCAGGATTCGCGCCCGTACGCCGGAGATATTCGAGCATGGGAGCGGGTGCGGGTTTATGTTCGGTTGTGTCTTCGACAAGGATGATGTGCTCAAAATACTTATCGAAGCCAAGGGGTGCAATTTCTTTTGCGTATTCGTCGCGCGCACGTGAGGAGACGATGCCAAGTTCGCAGCCGTTGTTGGCGAGTGTTGCGATGACTTCAGGCAAGCCTGGAAACACGCTGATGGTGCTTTTAAAGCTGGCAGCAACTTGGCACCAGCGATCCAGCGTTGCCTGTGAGTAGATTCCAAGTTTCTCAAGGGCATCCTTGCCGGGTATGCCGAGGGCAAATTCAAGCTCGTGTCGGGGGAGCGTTTTGCCGGTTTCTTCTTGGATAATCTGGCCAAGCGATGACAGCACGCTTTCTTCTGTATCTGCCAATGTCCCATCAACGTCAAACACGATATAGTCAAAGTACTTCATATAGTAGCTCCTATCCGTTGTTTGCCTGCAAGTTTGATGCAGTGACAGAAGAAGGGCTAGCGGGATTTCTGCCTGGTACTATCGAGATTCTGCCTTGCTGCTCGATAGCTCGAAGGAGTGCATCCCATTTGTTCTTTAAATACCTGGCCAAGATGGCTTGCTGTCGCAAAGCCGCATTGGCGCGCGACTGTCTGGACCGTTCGCGTGGTGTGTGCCAAAAGTTCGCAAGCACGGTTTACGCGGTATGCGCGCAGATATGCCGCCGGGGTCGTTCCTGCGCAAGCTTCGATAATGCGGTAACACTCTCTTTCGCTTACGCCGGCTGCAGATGCCATCTGGGGCACATCTATAGCGGCTGCATAGTTTGCGCGGATATAGTCCAGGATTGCCTTGAACTGTACGTCGCGGTTGGTCATCCAAGAGGCGTTGTCGGAGGAAAAGAGCGGTTCGGCCTTGGCGTAAATCTGAATCCAGAGCTCTGACAAGCTATTCCGAAGCGCCATCTCGTTCTGCGGCCGTTGAAGGTCGTGGTTAAAGGAACTCTTTAGCAAATCGATAAAGGGCATATCGTCGGGGTTGGTGGGCGACCATTTGAGCACATCGACGCCTCGACATTGAAGCAATGGGTTGATGTAGCGCTTTTGGAGACGTCCCGTGGGATCGCCGAGCATCGACGGCTGAAAGATATGCAGCATTTGAATGGCTGGCGCCGAATTGGGTGATTGCAGCGTGCTGTGCAAAACGCCGCCGTTGATAAAGCCGGCGGACCCTTCCCCAAAGCGTACGTGCTCATGAGCCGCGCGCGTTCGATAGTCAATCGCTCCCTGCTCCATGTAGAAAAGCTCAACCTCGGAATGCCAGTGCCAGGGGACGGAATTGCCCGGATAGCGAGCGAATTCTGCGCGTTCGGCAATATAGGGCCAGTCTTCGGCGGTCTCGGGAAACGCTTCCTCGCGTCCTCCGCGGTGCAATTCTATGTGATCCATGTTTCGCATGGCATCAGTATAAAGCGCGATGGGCTTAGATTGCTCTTGCCTGTTCGGGGAACGCCTTGTCTAGGGATGCTTGGAGCTTTTCGAACGATGCTCTCAAGTTGTGGCTCTGGTCGGTTGAGCGTTTGGCTTTTGTGGTGGGGGAGTCGAGGAGGCCGTTTCTCTGTGTCGGGGGGAAGGAGAAAAGGTTTGCATGATTTAGGGATGGCTGCTGTGCTGCGCCGTTGGAAGAATGCATGCTTATGCGGCCTCCTCGATGTCCACCAAAAGATTGCGCACGGGGTGTGCTGCTAGGTCCCGTGCGCTGGCAGTATTATGCCGCGGTTGCTGCAAAGAAGCGCTAAAGAAAGGCTTAACCTGGTTTGGTGTTACGATGAAACCGCAGGTCAAGGCTATTGAGTAACACTCTTGAAAGGTTTTGAGCTTAAGGGCTTTCTAAGGTTTGTGGCGTAGACGTGGCGCGGACGTGCGGAGCGTGTGAATGCTCGCTGTTAGCGCTGCGGCTCTGCGGCCCGCACCTGCTCGATGACCTTTTCCATGGTGGCGTCGATGCGGTCTTTCTTGAGCTCGCATTCCCAGACGGTGATGGGCGTCCAGCCCATTTGGGTAAGTGCGTTGATGGCGGCTCGGTCGCGCTCGACGTTGCGACGAAACTTTGCCTCCCAAAACTCAACGTTGCGCTTGGGCTGGCTGGGGTTGCACTTGGGGCAGCGGTGCCAAAAGCAGCCGTTGACGAAGATGGCGATTTTGCGCCCGGGGAAGGCGATGTCGGGCTTTCCGGGCACCTTCCATTCCAGACGGTATCCCGTAAGGCCTGCGGCGCGCAGGCGCTGGCGAACGAGCAGCTCGGGCTTGGTGTTGGCGCGCTTGTTGCCCTTCATGGACTTTTTTATAGCGGCGCGACGGCGCACGAGTTCACGTTCGTCGGCGGAAAGGTCCGAGGTGTCGATGCCGTCCAGCAGGCCAGGCTTGGGACGCTTTTTGCTGCGGCGCTTCGGTGCGCGCTTGGGTTTGGTGGTGGGTTTGTCGGCTGTGTTGGGCGCGGCGTCATCGGCGGAGCTTGCCTCAAGTCGGTCTTCCTTCAGCTCAATCAGCGCATCGATAAGCCCCTTGTCGGCGGGCATCCATTCCACCGTGGCAAGCGAGGTGCGTGGAATCCAGCGGATATCGAGCTGGCGGTCGTGCTTCTGAGGCTCATCGGATTCATCGGCGAGCGAGCAGTAGTAGCACTCCATGGAGAGATGGAAATCGGGGTAGTCATACTCAACGGTGTAGAAATCGCGCAGGTTGGTGACTTTTACCTGCAGCTCTTCCATAAGCTCGCGGCGTACGGCGTCTTCGGGTGTCTCGCCGCGCATGAGCTTGCCGCCGGGAAACTCCCAAAGTCCCTGCATGTCGCCGTAGCCGCGCTGCACGGCAAGCAGCTCGTCAGATCCTTCCTTGCGAATGATCCCAGCGGCAACATGAACAGTCTTCAACAGGAGTCCTTCCTCAATATCGACACGTGACAGGGTGGCTGCCCTACCTTACACAACGGTAAGGCAAGCGTAAGCCATATCGATGGTAGCCGACTCGTCTTCTTGCGACTATAGATGCCGTAGACTAATTACAAGAAAGGACTCGGTATGCAAACCACGCACATGGCGACCCCGGTACTGGAGGTCGCGCATCTCGAAAAGGTATACGGAGCGCTAGGCAACGTGACCCGTGCGCTCAACGACGCCAGCTTTACCGTCAACCGCGGTGAATTCGTTGGCATCATGGGCGCTTCGGGCTCGGGCAAGTCGACGTTGCTCAACTGCGTGTCGACCATCGATAGCGCCACAAGTGGCACGATCCGCATCAACGGGCAGGACGTGACGCGCATGAAGCAAGCTAAGCTTTCGCAGTTCCGCCGCGAGGAGCTCGGCTTTATCTTCCAGGACTCCAACCTGCTCGATACGCTCACGGCACGCGAGAACATCGCCCTGCCGCTCACCATCGCCCGCACAAACTCGGCAGAGATCTCGACCCGCGTGCAGGACGTGGCAGCGCGCCTCTCCATCAGTCAGGTTCTCGACAAGTATCCCTACCAGATGTCCGGCGGTCAGCAGCAGCGCGTTGCCGCGGCTCGCGCGCTCGTCACCGACCCCACCATGATCATGGCCGACGAGCCCACCGGCGCCCTCGATTCCAAGAGCGCCCGTCTGCTGCTCGAGAGCCTGGAGGCCCTTAACCGCCGCCTACGCGCTACCGTGCTCATGGTCACGCACGACAGCTTTGCCGCCAGTTACACGAGCCGTGTGCTGTTTATTCGCGACGGCAAGATCTTCACCGAGCTGCGCCGCGGCGACACCGACCGCCGAGAGTTCTTCGACCGCATTATGGAGGTCGTTGCCATGATGGGCGGTGAGGGCTCCGATGCTCTGTAAACTCGCTTGGGGTAACGTCCGCCGCGCCGGCCGCGACTACCTCGTCTACCTTTTGACGCTCACCCTGGGTGTCACGGTCTTCTATGCCTTTAACACCATCTCGATGCAGGTCGACATCGCCGGAATCGATGAAAAGGGCTTGGCGCAGGTAATGGGCAGCATGCTCGGCGACCTGACGTACTTTTTGGCCGGTGTCATGGCCTTTTTGATGGTGTATGCCAATAACTTCATCATGAAACGCCGCAAGAAGGAGTTTGGCCTGTACCAGGTGCTCGGCATGGGGCGCGGGCGCGTCGCCACGATTATGGCGCTCGAGACGGTGATCGTTTCGGTCGTGGCCTTTGTCGCCGGCATTGTGCTGGGTGTGGGGCTCTCCCAGCTCATGACGTTCTTTACGGCCTCGCTCTTTAAGACACAGATCGCCAATTTCCACTTCTTTTTCTCGGTGCATGCGTTCAACCTGACCCTTGCTTGCATGCTCGTAATGTTTGTGCTCACGCTACTGCTGAACCTTCGCGCCGTGCGTCGTGCCAAACTCATCGAGCTTATGGGTGTCGAGCGTCGCAACGAGAGCATCAAGACACGCAACCCCTGGATTGCGATTGCCATCTTTGCCGTGGGCGTGGCGCTTGTGGGCGTGGCCTATTACCGTCTGCTACGTGATGGGTTCCCGCTAACCGCGACGGACAGCAAGCTGCAAGAGGCCATGAACCAGTTTGGTATTACAACCGCTATGGTTACCGTGGGCACCTTTGCCCTGTTCTGGGGACTCTCAGGCATGCTCATTAAGCTGCTGCAGAGCCTGCGCGGCGTGTATTGGCGCGGCCTCAACATGTTTACCGTGCGCCAGCTTGCGGCCAAGGTCAACACGGTGTGCTTTTCGATGGGCGTCATTGCGATGCTCCTGTTTTTGGCCATCACCTCGGTGACGTGCGGTATGTCGATTGCCAACGTGATGAACGAAAACCTGGAGCGCTATAACCCTGTTGACGTGTCTCAGACGTATGCCTATTACACGCCCGATACGCTCGACTACTACAAAGAGTATGTCAATCCGTCTGAAGCCGATCGCATGGTGCTGGCCGATAGTACGGTCGATTTGTACCCCGCATGGCACGGTAAGGGCAAGTCGGCGGGCAACAACGACGAGACCGGCAAGAAGGTCAATATCGCCGATGTTGCCGGTGAGCATGTGCAGATCGATTCGTATCTGAGTTACCCAGTTGGCGGCTCGAATCCTTCGGTGACCCCAAGTGAGATGTGCAAGATCATGGGCGAAAAGCTTCCCAAGGCGTTCGGGGGTAGCAATGCCGATGCGATGGGTCTGTATGTGACGCCGGCGAGTCAGTACAACAAACTGCGTCAGATGATGGGCGAGGAGCCGGTGCACATCGGTCACGACCAGTATCTGCTCACGTGTGATATGGGCGGCGAGCTGGTCGACCTGTACACCAAGTATATGGCTGGCGGCCATGCCCTTACCTTGGGCGGGCATACGCTCAAGCCCGCAACCGATAAGTCGGACGAGGACACTGCGGCCATCGCCAACTCAGCGATGGGTAGTAATCCGGGCACCGTCGTCGTTGCCGACGAGCTGTTGTCCCAACTTAATCTGCAGCCGTATTCCAGTAGCCTGCTCGTTAACTACAAACAGGGGATGGATACGACCGAGGCAGACGAGAGCATTAAATACACTCTGCTCGACAATCTGCTCGTTGACGGCAAGGAGCCGGGGTCGTGGGGAACCTTCATCACACGCTCCGAGATGTACACGCAGGCAGCGCAGATGAACGGCTTGATTAGCTACCTAGCCATCTACATCGGCTTTGTATTGGTCGTTGCATGCGCGGCGATTCTGTCGATCCAGCAACTCTCCAACGTGGCCGACGGCAGCCGCAGCTATCGTGTGCTGGCACAGATTGGCTGCGACGACCGCCAGATTCGCCATTCGGTGATGGCGCAACAAGCGGTGTTCTTCCTGTTTCCGCTGGCAGTGGGCCTGGCGCACTCCTTTGTGGCACTTAAGGTGATCATCGAGCTGGTGAGCATTTTCGGAAATATGAGCATCGACGGCACCGTGGGCCTCACCTGTGCGATCTTCCTGGCAGCATACGGTGGCTACTTCCTGGTGACCTACCTCATGAGTACCGGCATGGTGCGAGCTGCCATAGCCACCCGCTACAGCGAGTAACAAGCGGGCAAAATCGTCGCAAAATCAGAGGTGTATGACCGCCGCGAAGGGACCAGGGGCCCTTTCGCGGCGGTTTTTGCCAATCTGGTGCGTCTCAGATACAAGTGAGTAGACTTTTTTGAACCTGCCGAGCACATCGCGACAAATGATCGATGAAACCGCAGGTTAGAGCTGTGCCGTTTTAGGGCGTGCTCGGCCTTCTGCAAAAAGCCTACTCACTTGGTTTTTTCTGCTAGAAGACCGCCACGAGGGAAGGCAACTCCCTTACGTCGGTTTGGACGTTTGCCCAGATAAAACCTGCCAAAATAAACCTGTTCCTTTTTGGCAGGTGGTTTCAGCTGAACGGCGGGCGGTGCGGCTTGGGTGTGCGGGCTCACAACCTGGGGAAACCGAACAGATTGGGGGCTTGTATGATCGATTCGAGGGGAAACGTGCGACCCGAGGGCATGTTTAACAGAGTGCGCCTGGCCCCCGAAGCCCGGCGCGCATACGATACGCGAGGGGTAGTCGTTGGGGACGTTCTTAAACGACTAGTCAAACAAGAACGTCCCCAACGATTACCCAAAAGGAGCGTCTCCAAGTGCCAGCTCTGGCAACGATGCAGGTCGAAAAACGTCAGCGAAAACCCGCCAGAGCGAGCAAGGTGCCTTGAAGCGAGGCGGCATTGACCTTTTGGTCATGCCGTCGAAGCTGAAAGGCAGATTGCCGTTCTGGCGGGTTTGCAGCGTCGAGCAGTTACGCGGTTTGGTAAAACCGCGTAACTAAATACGTTCCGCGATCTCGCGGATGAGGTAGTCGGTCTTTTCCCAGCCCAGGCACGGGTCGGTGATCGACTTGCCAAAGACGCCGCCGTCGACCGGCTGGTTGCCGTCTTCTAGGTAGGACTCGATCATAAAGCCCTTGACCAGCTTGGAGATGGACTCGTTGCGGCGGCAGCTGTCGAGCACCTCCTTGCAAATGCGATACTGCTCCAGCGGACGCTTGCCCGAGTTGTCGTGGTTGCAGTCGATGACCGCTGCCGGATTGGCATAGCCGGCATGCTCGGTATAGCGTTCGGCCAGGCGTTCCAGGTGTTCGTAGTGGTAGTTGGGGTAGGTGCGCCCATCGAGACCGATGTAGCCACGCATAACGGCGTGTGCGAGCGGGTTGCCGTCGCACTCGACCTCCCAGTTGCGGAAGATGAAGCTCTGGTGCGCCTGGGCGGCGTAAATTGAGTTGAGCATAACGGTGGTAGAGCCGGCAGTGGGATTCTTCATGCCGACGGGTACCGAAATGCCGCTCGACACCAGACGGTGCTCCTGGTTCTCTACCGAGCGTGCGCCCACGGCGACATAGCTCAGCAGGTCAACGAGGTATTGGTAGTTGGACGGATAGAGCATCTCGTCGGCGGTGAAGAAACCCGTTTCCTCAATAACGCGCAGGTGCATATGGCGGATGGCCTTGACGCCCTCGAGCAGGTCGTCGGGAGCCTCGGGGTTGGGGTTGTGCAGCAGGCCCTTGTAGCCGGTGCCCTTGGTGCGCGGCTTGTTGGTGTAGACGCGCGGAATGATGATGAGCTTGTCCTTGACCTCTTCGGCGGTCTTGGCCAGTCGGTTCATATACTCGAGCACCGAATCCTCGCGGTCGGCAGAGCACGGGCCGATGATGAGCACCTTACGTGCGTCCTCGCCGGTAAAGACTTTGGCGACCTCGGCGTCAAATGCCTGCTTTTTGGCGGTAAGCTCGGCAGAAAGTGGCATTTCCTCGCGGATCTCCATGGGGATCGGCAGCCTGCGTTTGAATTCCATGGCCATAGGGGTCTCCTCAATCTATAGAAAGAGCAATAAACGTATTGTCGAATGCTCGGCATTATCCGCTGTCGCACGCTAAAGTGCAAGCCCTTGCCACCTCGAAACCTGCCAAAAGGGACAGGTTTATTTTGGCAGGTTTTATATGGGGGAACGTCGGCGGATACCGGGAGGGAGTGGCGTCGCGCGGGACCCTAAGGCTATTGTCGGTTCCCCAGGAAACACCCTGTGGGCAAAAAATGCCAAATATGAGTACGGTTGCTAGCTTAGTAGCATATTGCCTTCGCAAAATAATAGACATAACAGCAAAATATGTTCATTAACGCAAACACATATAAGTCCGCTATAGGGCTGTTTGATCAATTTAGGGACGCGTGTAAGCCGTGAAAACGGCATTTGGGGCTGTTTTGGCTGTTACTAAAAGGGTAACAGTACTCATATTTGCCATTTTTTGCCCACGGGGCCTCGAAGGGGCTGTCAATCAGGTCCCAGGGGAGGCGGTTTGAGGGTCGCAGAGCAAAAACGGGGGCGCAGGTTGTCCTGCGCCCCCGTTTTCTGGGCATTGCGGTTGTTTGCCGCCGGTTGTTACGCCGCCTCGTCGAACTGCGAGTTATACAGGTCGGCGTAGAAGCCACCCTGGGCGAGTAGCTCGTCGTGTGTGCCCTTCTCGACGATGTCGCCGTCGCGAATTACCAAGATTACGTCGGCGTTGCGGATCGTGGACAGGCGGTGCGCGATGACAAAGCTGGTACGGCCCTGCATCAGCGCATCCATGGCGCGCTGAATAAGCTCCTCGGTGCGGGTGTCGACGTTGGAAGTCGCCTCGTCCAGAATCAGCGCCGGGCGGTCGGCCAAAATGGCACGGGCGATGGTCACGAGCTGGCGCTGACCCTGCGACAGGTTAGTGCCCTCCTCGTTAATCATAAAGTCATAACCGCCGGCAAGCGTATGGATAAAGTGGTCGCAACGTGCGGCGCGCGCGGCGGCTTCGACCTCGGCATCGCTCGCATCGGGGCGTCCGTAGCGGATGTTCTCGCGGATGGTGCCGTTAAACAGCCAGGTATCCTGCAGCACCATGGCAAACTCGCCGCGCAGCGCCGCGCGGTCCCAGTCGCGCACGTCGACGCCCTCGACACGCAGCGAACCGCCGTCCACATCGTAGAAGCGCTGCAGCAGCTTGATGAGCGTGGTCTTGCCGGCGCCGGTGGGGCCGACGATGGCGATGGTCTGGCCGGGCTGCGCCTCGCAGCTAAAGTCGTGGATGATGGTCTTGTCGGGCGTATAGCCAAACTTGACGTGATCAAACTCCACATGGCCGGGGCGCTTTTCGGGAATCTGCGCGTCGGCTTTCTGCTCCTCCTCGGGCGCGGCCAGGAACTCAAAGACGCGCTCGGTGGCGGCTGCCATCGACTGCATCGTGTTGCTCACGTTGCCCAGTTGCTGCACGGGCTGCGTAAAGTTGCGAACGTACTGGATAAAGCTCTGGATGTCGCCGGGCGTGGCGTTGCCGGTCAGTGCGAGCTGTGCGCCCACCACGACAACGCCCACGTAGCCCATGTTACCCACCAGGCTCATAAGCGGCATCATCAGGCCCGACAGGAACTGCGAGCGCCAGCCACTAATAAAGAGGCGGTCGTTTTGACGGTCGAACTCTTCGATCGAGGCCTCGGCGCGGTCGAACACCTGAATGACGTTCTGGCCGGCAAAGTCCTCCTCGATAATGCCGTTGACGGCGCCCAGAACCTGCTGCTGCTCGCGGAAGTACGGCTGCGAGAAGTGAATCATTACGGTCAAGATAATCGCGGCGGCCGGCAGCGTGAGCACGGTGACGCCGGTAAGCGGCAGGCTGATCGAAAGCATCATGACGAGCACGCCGATAATCTGCGTCACCGACGTGATGAGCTGCGTCACGCTCTGGTTGAGCGACTGACCCAGCGTATCGACGTCGTTGGTGATGCGGCTGAGTACGTCTCCCTTGCTGTGGCCGTTGAAGTAACTCATCGGCACGACGGCAATCTTGGCGGCGATTTCCTTGCGCATGCGGTAGCAGATCTTTTGCGTGACGCCGGTCATGAGCCAGCCCTGGACCAGGCTGCAGACAGAGCTCGCCAGATACAGGCAGAGCAAAAAGCCGAGCGTCTTGGCGATCCAGTCAAAGTCAACGTCGCCGGTGCCGTTGACCTTGGCGACCAGGCCTTCGAACAGCTTGGTCGTAACCTGGCCGAGCACCTTGGGTCCCACAATGTTAAAGATGACCGAGCACACGGCAAAGGCGACGGCGGCAAACACGGCAATCTTGTGCTGGCCGATATAGCCGAGCAGCTGCCTCATGGTGCCCTTAAAGTCCTTGGCCTTTTCGCCACGACGCATGCCACCCATGCGGCCCATGGGACCACGCTGGCGGGTGGGCTTGGGAATCTGAGTCTTGGTCTCGTCTGCCATTAGCGCTCGCCTCCTTCCATGACGGCTGCAATTTCTTCTTGGGTAAGCCCCAGCTCCTCGGCGGAAAGCTGCGACTGTGCGATCTCCAGGTACGCCGGGCAGCTGCGCAGCAGCTCCTCGTGCGTGCCGGTGCCCACTACGTGGCCGTCGTCGAGCACGATGATCTGGTCGGCGTGCATGATGGTCGCGATGCGCTGGGCCACGACCACGAGCGCGGCGTCGGTGACGTTTTTGGCCAACTCCTCGCGCAGGCGAGCGTCGGTCTTGTAGTCGAGGGCGCTAAACGAGTCATCGAACACCACGACCTCGGGCTTTTTGGCCAGGGCGCGGGCGATGGCCAGGCGTTGGCGCTGACCGCCCGAGACATTGGAGCCGCCCTGGCTGATGGGGGAGTCGTAGCCGCCTTCGCGCTCGGCGATAAAGTCTTCCGCCTGGGCGACGCGTGCTGCCTGGCGCATATCCTCGTCACTCACCATGTCGCCGGCAAACTTGAGGTTGCTCTCGACGGTACCCGAGAACAGACGACCCTGCTGCGGAATATAACCAATACGGCGGCGCAGCTCAGAGAGGGTCATGTCGCGCACGTCGATGCCGTCGAGCGAAATGCTGCCGCCCGTGACGTCGTACAGGCGCGGAATCAACTGTACAAGCGTGGACTTGCCCGAGCCCGTGGAACCAATGATGCCGAGCATCTGGCCGGCGTGCGTGGTGAAGTTTACGCCGCTAATGACGTCGGCGCGGGCATCGGGATACTGGAAACTCACGTCACGGAAGGTGAGCTCGCCGCGCGGCGCGCTGGCAGCGGGCAGTTTGGGTGAGGTGGGGTCGTTGATGCTCGTGGGGCAGGTGATGACCTCTTCCACGCGCTCGGCTGCGACCTCGGCGCGGGGCAGGATGACCGAAACCATGGTGAGGATCATAAACGCCATGACGATCTGCATGGTGTAGGAGATAAACGCCATCATGTTGCCGACCTGCATCACGCCGTCGGACACGCCCTGCGCGCCAAACCAGACGATAAGCACGGTGATGCAGTTCATGACAAGCATCATGAGCGGCATCATAAAGCTCATGGCTCGGTTAGTGTAGAGCTGCGTGGTCATTAGGTCGAGCGAAGCCTTGTCAAAACGCTCGAGCTCATGCTCTTCGCGGTTGAACGAACGGATAGGCATAAGGCCGTCGAGCAGCTCGCGAGCGGTAAGGTTCACACGGTCCACAAAGCTCTGCATCTTTTTGAACTTGGGCATGGTGAGGCCCATGAGCACGCCGACGACGGCCGAGACCGCGATGATGGCCACGGCGATAGTCCACTCCAGGCCGGTGTGGTTGGCCAGTACACGCATGACGGCGACGATGCCCATGACGGGGGCCATCAGGCACATGCGGATAAACAGGGTTGCGGCCATCTGGATCTGCTGAATGTCGTTGGTGCAGCGGGTGATGAGCGAGGCCTGGCTAAACTTGCCCACCTCGGCCGGCGAGAAGTGCATAACCTTGTTGAAGGTCTCGCGGCGCAGGTCGCGGGCGATGGAGCAGGCGGTGCGCGAAGCCACGGCACCGGTCAGGATAGTGGCGACGAGCGACACCAGGCACAGCCCAAACATCGTGGCCGCCATGCGGCTCAGGTAGGCGTTCTGCACGTCGGCGGGGTCGATGCCCTGCGCCTTGTACTCGTCCTGTACATAGCTCACGGCGCGCTGGGTCACGATGGAGCCCGACATGGAGCCCATTTTGTCTGCCATATCGTTGGCGCCCTCGACGAGCTTGCCCTGGTCGATTAGGCCGCCTTCAACGCCCAGGCGCAGGCTCTTCATGGTGATCTTGCCGCCGTCGGCGTCGATCTGCTTTTGCATGTTCTGCGCCGCTGCGGCCTTCTGCTGCATCTCGGCGAGTTGCTCGGGCGTCATCGCCGCCATCTGCTCGGGCGTGGGCATGGCCTGGGCGCCGCCATCGCTTGCCTCGGTAGATGCGCCGGTCATGTCGCCCATGGAGTTGGCATCGATGCCCTGGTTGAACGAAAGGACGACAGTCTCGGGGAGGCTCATGATGTCGGCAATCTTGCCGCCGTCGGCGCGCTCCTCCTCGGTGCCCTTGTACGTTCGAATGCCGTTATTGTCCGCCTTGCCAAACACAGCCTCCACAGCTTTGGCGTCCTTGGAGCTCATGAAGAGTTCGAGGTCGTCGAGCGATTCGGCGCGGATGGTGTCGGGCACGGGCGACGCGATGCCGCCTTGCTGTACACCCACGTCGACGATGTCGCTCATATAGGTAGGCAGCGCCAGATCGGCGTTGCAGCTGATTACGATAAGTACGATAGCTGCGAACAGTGCCAGGATATGTTTTTTAAAGAGCTTGAGAATCCTCACTTGGCATCTCTCCTTTCTTGATTGCGGTCGATAATTTCGTTGGCACGTCTTAGAAGGCGCACCATCTCCTGGGTATCTGTTTCGCCGAGCTGCTCGAGGAAGGCCGCGGTGCGGTCCTCGAATTCCCGGCGTTTGATTTCGATAACCTGGAATCCTTTGTCGGTCACCGTGACGTGTACGCGACGACGGTCGGTCTTTGAGTGCTCGCGCTCGACCCAGCCCTTGGCCTCGAGGGCGCGCAGGATATTGGCGATGCGGGCGCTCGAGACCCAGGCGCGATCAGCGAGTTCGCTCGGCGTGAGCGAGCCGCCGGCGCGCATGAGGGCGCGCATGACGGCCATCTCGCCACCCAGAGCCTGGTCGGCAAAGCGCGAAACGCGCTGGTGCATGCTGCCAAACTCGGTAAAGAGCTGACGCCCAAGCTCATGGAAATCGGTATCTTCCACCGAAAACCCCTAACACTAGAAACTATTTTCGGTGGAAGATGATACCCCCATACGCGGGCCTCATACAGTAGGCAATATTAAGAGCTCATTAAGACTTAAAATCATTCAATTGCTAAAGCGTTTCAAAGAACTATCATGCCCGCGGTTAGGCGAGGGGTTGTCACCACCATGACGACTGGGACTCATATAATCGCCACGTGCGATGCTCCAACTTCCCGCAAGGAGACACCTTACATAAAGGGGGATGGAGTCATGGCATTTGACTTCACGGGCAAGACCGCGATTGTCACGGGCGGCACTCAGGGCATTGGCCTCGAGATCGCCAAGGGCATCGTCGCGGGCGGCGGACATGTCGCGCTCATCGCAAGGAACGCTGCTAAGGGCGAGGCCGCTGTGGCCGAGCTTGGCGAGGGCAACAAGTTCTATCAGCTCGATGTCGCCGATGCGCCCAAGGCGCGCGAGACCGTCGAGCAGATTTTTACGGACCTGCCGCAAACCAACATCCTGATCAACTGCGCTGGCGTCATCAGCACCAAGAAGTTCGACGAGATCGATGACACCGAGTGGCGCCGCACCATCGACATCAACCTCAACGGTACCTTTACCATGATGAACGCCGTCTACCCGCACTTTAAGGCGGCCCATGCCGGCACTATCGTCAACGTGAGTTCCGTTGCGGGCAAGATCGGTGGCGGCCTGCTCGGCACCGCGGCTTACGCGAGCTCCAAAGCAGGCGTTAACGGTCTGACCAAGGCAGTCGCCAAGGAAGGCGGCAAGTTTGGCGTTCGCTGCAACGCCGTGTGCCCGTCGCTCACGTTGACCGATATGACCTCGATTCTCTCTGACGAGAACTCTCAGCGCATCATCAACGGTATTCCTCTGGGCCGCGCCGCCCAGGCCAGCGAGCCTGCGCAGATGGTGCTGTTCTTCGCTTCCGACCTCGCCAGCTTCGTGAACGGCGAGATTGGTGACTGCGACGGCGGCATCGTCCTGGACGGGTAATACCCCGCGGTGATCGTTTGGCGGCGACCCTGGCGACTCGGGGTTGTCGCCTTCTTTCTGACATAGGCGCGTGCGGCTACGATTCGCATGCATCCAAAGGAGATATATATGAGTGAATCGACTGCGGTGGAGGCGCCGGCGGCAAAGGAGCCGTTCTTTAAGATGTCCTCCATCCCGGGCGCCAATATCTTGGTGCCGCTTCTGTTGGGCTGCCTGCTCAACACGCTATTCCCCGACCTGTTTAAAACGCTCGGTAGCTTTACGCTTGGCATGACCCAGCAGGGTGCAGGCCCGCTCGTTGGCGCCTTTTTGCTCATCGTCGGTACGACGATTTCGTTTAAGAGTGCTCCCGCCGCCGCTGCACGCGGCGCCATCATCATCGCTGTCAAGCAGATCGTGGTCGTTGCCGTGTCGCTGCTCATCCTTTATGTGTTCAACGACAACCTGTTTGGCATCTCTGCCATGGTGATGCTGGCGGCTTGCACCGGCGCCAACAACGCTATGTACGCTGGTCTGATGGGCACCATGGGCAACGAGGCCGAGCGTGGCGCCGTCGCCATCACCACGCTCGTTGTCGGCCCTCCGGTCACGATGATCGTGCTCGGCGCTGCCGGTCAGGCTCCGATCGGCTGGTCGCTCGTGGGTGCCATTCTGCCGATCGTCATCGGCATTATTCTGGGTAACCTGTTCCCCAGCTTTAAGAAGATGATGGCACCGGCACTTTCCGCCATCATCGTGCTCGTCTTCTTTGCCATGGGCTCGACCATGACCTTTGGCCAGCTCATTAATGGCGGTCTCCCCGGTATTCTGCTCGGCGTGATCTGCTCGGTGGTCTTTGCAATTCCCGTCATCGCGGTCGATAAGCTTACGGGTGGTACGGGTGTCGCAGGTGCGGCCATTTCGAGCTGCGCCGGAGCCAATGTGGCCACGCCTGCTGCCATGGCAAGCGTCAACGGGGCCATGTACGGCGGCGCCGTGCTCGCGACGGCTACGGCACAGGTTGCTGCCTGCGCAATCGTGACGGCTATTTTGACCCCGCTGGTCACCAGCTGGTGCTACAAGCATTTTGAGGGCCAGGGCAACGGCAATAGCAAGGCAACGACCGACAAGGCCGCCGCAGCCGCCTAATGCCAAGCGGCAATCAAAGCTAAAAACTAGCTACGCCACAGGGCGGCCACGGGGGATCCCGTGGCCGCCCTGCAGTTTCTGTAGAGTCTCTGAGACACTTTACCCTGCTAAAGCTGGCATAACAGCTAGAGCGAACGTCGTACAAAGGCAAGGAAAAATAACATACAAATCGGTGAACGGTAGTTGTTCGCGCTCGCATTTCCTGCGGGTTTGTAAAAAACGCCCTTATGATATAAAAAAAGAAACATATAACAGCCCAGATGGAGAGGGTCGCTATGTTATCCTTCTCAGACGGGTGAAATCTTGGGTTTTGGGTTGTAGTTCCAAGGTGGACAAACGTTTTCTCTGCACCAGCGTGTGGTGAAGAACGGAAGAAGCCGGTAGTGCAAGCCGAACATTCAAGAATTCAATAAGCAGCGGTGTGAGAGAGCGCCGCATTACACGTAACTAGGAGCGTGGTTACACAATGCAGGAGGCATGGGAAGGCTTCAAGGAAGGCATTTGGACGGGAGAGGTTGACGTCCGAGACTTCATCCAGAAGAACTACACCCCCTACGAGGGCGACGAGTCGTTCCTCGTCGGTCCGACCGAGCGTACCAAGGAGCTGTGGGGCGAGGTTCTCGACCTGCTGCTTAAGGAGCGCGAACAGGGCGGTGTCCTCGATATGGACACCAAGATCGTCACGGGTATCGTGAGCCACCCCGCTGGCTACATCGATAACGCCCACCGCGAGAAGGAGACTATCGTCGGCCTCCAGACCGACAAGCCGCTCAAGCGCGCGCTGCACGTCAACGGTGGTATCCGCATCGCTTGCCAGGCTGCCAGCCAGCACGGCTACAAGGTCGACGAGAACGTTGTCGAGCGCTACACCTTCGAGCGTAAGACCCACAACGCTGGCGTCTTCGATGTTTACACTCCCGAGATGCGTGCTTGCCGCTCGGCTCACATCATCACCGGTCTGCCCGATGGCTATGGCCGCGGCCGCATCATCGGCGACTACCGTCGTGTTGCCCTGTACGGCGTCGACTACCTGATCAAGGACAAGGAGGCCCAGAAGGCTTCCACCCCGACGGTCATGACCGCCGACAACATCCGCGATCGTGAAGAGCTGCAGGAGCAGATCCGCGCCCTCGGCGAGCTCAAGATGATGGCCGAGACCTATGGTTTCGACATTTCCAACCCTGCTACCAACACGCAGGAGGCCATCCAGTGGATGTACTTCGCCTACCTTGCTGCCGTCAAGGAGCAGAACGGCGCTGCCATGTCCATCGGCCGTACCTCTACGTTCATCGACATCTACGCTGAGCGCGACCTTGCCAACGGTACCTTCACCGAGGAGCAGATCCAGGAGTTCGTGGATCACTTCATCATGAAGCTTCGCATGGTCAAGTTTGCCCGTACCCCTGAGTACCAGGCCCTGTTCACCGGCGACCCGCAGTGGGTCACCGAGTCCATCGGCGGCATGGGTGTCGACGGCCGTACGCTCGTTACCAAGATGAGCTACCGCTACCTGCACACGCTCGAGAACATGGGCACCAGCCCCGAGCCCAACATGACCGTTCTGTGGTCGACCCGTCTGCCCGAGAACTTCAAGAAGTTCTGCGCCAAGACTTCTGTCGCCAGCTCCTCGATCCAGTACGAGAACGACGACCTCATGCGCGTCTATCACGGCGACGACTACGGCATTGCCTGCTGCGTGTCCTCCATGCGCATCGGCAAAGAGATGCAGTTCTTCGGCGCCCGCGCCAACCTGGCCAAGTGCCTGCTGTACGCACTCAACGGCGGTGTTGACGAGGTCTCCAAGAAGCAGGTCGGCCCCAAGTATCGTGCCGTCGAGGGCGATACGCTCGATTACGACGACGTTGTGGCCAAGTACAACGACATGATGAAGTGGCTCGCTGGCGTGTACGTCAACTCGCTGAACATCATTCACTACATGCACGACAAGTATTGCTACGAGCGCATCCAGATGGCTCTGCACGACAAGCACGTGCACCGCTGGTTCGCTACGGGCATCGCTGGCCTTTCCGTCGTGGCTGATTCCCTGTCCGCCATCAAGTACGCCAAGGTCCACCCCGTCCGTGATGAGAACGGCATCATCGTCGACTTCGAGACCGAGGGCGAGTTCCCCAAGTACGGTAACGACGACGACCGCGTCGACCAGATCGCTCACGACGTTGTGCACCAGTTCATGGAGTACATCCGCATGAACGACACCTACCGCAACTCCGTGCCCACGACCTCGGTTCTGACCATTACTTCCAACGTCGTGTACGGCAAGAAGACCGGCTCCACCCCCGACGGCCGCAAGGCTGGCCAGCCGTTCGCCCCGGGTGCTAACCCCATGCACAAGCGCGATAGCCACGGCGCCATCGCTTCGCTGTCTTCGGTTTCCAAGCTCCCGTTCCGCGATGCTCAGGACGGCATCTCCAACACCTTCTCCATCATCCCGAGTGCGCTCGGCAAGGAGGACCAGGTGTTCTTTGGCGATATCGACCTTGATCAGCTGGGCGAGTAACTATTGTTAGTGCTATTCTAACAATAACGATTACTGATTAGTGTGCCGGTTTCGGCCGGCGCCTATTAATCGAAGGAGACACATTATGAAGGTTTCTGAAGTTTCCGAGACCCAGGCCGATAACCTGGTCCACATGCTCGACGCTTACGCCGAGAAGGGTGGCCACCACCTGAACATCAACGTCTTCAACCGTGAGACGCTGCTCGACGCTCAGGCTCACCCCGAGAAGTACCCGCAGCTGACCATCCGCGTTTCCGGCTACGCCGTGAACTTCCACACGCTCACCAAGGAGCAGCAGGACGAGGTCATTGCGCGTACCTTCCACGACAAGTTCTAAAGGGGTTTAACTCCCGCAGGATCGCCGGGCCGTCTTGGGTTACTTTCCAAAACGTCCTCGGACATGCAAAGGGCTCCGCTGCGCGCTTCGCGCGGCGGAGCCCTTTGCGTCCTGCGGGATGTTTTGGAAAATAACCCAAAACCGGCCATGTGGGGTCCTTTGGAGTCACCCTTAAGGCGGAACTCTCCTAATTATTTGGATGAGTCGTTTACTTACTTGTACTGTTACCGTCTTCCCGCTCTTGTTGGGGTATGCTTTGTTCGTATGTAAACGTATGACATGTTGATGGGGGAGGGTGCTATGGCTCGCGAGAGTGCTCGTTCTAAGGATACGGCTAAGCCTGGCATCAAGGAAGTTGCGGCGGTGGCGGGGGTTTCGCCTACTACGGTATCTCGCGTGCTTAATAATCGCGGCTATATTAGCCAAGAGACCCGCGATAAGGTCCATGCCGCGATGAAGCGCATCAACTATACGCCCAACGATATCGCCCGTGCCATGCTCAACGGTCGCCTGAATCTTATCGGTATGATCGTCCCCTATGTCAGCAGTCCGTTTCATGCCCAAGTGGTTCAAGTCATTGAGCATACCCTGGCCGAAAACGGTTTTAAGATGCTGCTGTGCAATAGCGCCAATCGACCCGAGCTTGAGCGCTCTTATATCGACATGCTTCGACGCAATATGGTTGATGGCGTCATCGTCAACTCGCTTAATATCGGTGCCGAGGCGTATGCCGAGATGGGCTTGAGTCTGGTTGGTATCGACTGCGACCTTGGCGAAGCCTCTGTTCAGATTGCGAGCGACAGCTATAGCATCGGCGAACTTGCCACGCGTCGCCTGATCGATGACGGATGTTCACGCATCCTGTGCCTGCGCAGCAATAGCCGCATGCGCATGCCTGCCAATAAGCGTACCGATGCCTACCTCGATGTTGTTGAGCAGGCCGGTTTGCCCGCGCTTGTCCGTGAGGTTGAGTTCGTTAAGCCCGACGACGAAAAGAGCGCGGTCGTTGCGAAGATCCTCGATGAGAACCCCGATATTGACGGCATCTTTGCGGGAGACGACACGATGGCGGCTATCTGTCTTAACGTGATGAAGCAGCGCGGCTTGAGCGCTCCGGGCGATATTAAGGTCGTGGGCGCGGATGGTGCCCGCCGCACTATGACGTTTATGCCTGACTTAACAACCGTACGCCAAGATATCGATCGCATCGGAGAGCTCGCGGCGCAATCCATCATTGCTCTTATTAACGGCGAAAAGCCCGAATCGAATATCAAGCTCCCCGTTGAACTCATTGAGGGTAAAACCGCGTAGTTCATCCCGTGCCAAAAGAATTCCTCAAACACCTCTGATGACCGTTCGCCGGCATATGTCAACCGTTTGCCGACGACTGGAACTGCGAAAAGACGTATTGGTGTGAAAACGTTTGACATATGAAAACGATTGACATATCTTGCAGTTGTACCGAGTTAGTATCTCGTGAGAAAGGAAGTCTCGGATGCACAAGGTGTATTACCAGCCTGAGGGAATTTGGGTAGGCGACATCATGCCGTACGGCGAGGACGGCACGTTCTATCTCTATCATCAGCGTGACACGCGAAACCCCGGACCTTTCGGAGAGCCGTTTGGCTGGGCACTCGCGACAACCAAGGACTTCGTCAATTACAAAGACTTTGGCGAGAGCCTTGAGCGTGGCGGCGACGAGGAAGTCGACCAGTATGTTTATGCCGGCACGGTGTTTAAGGTGGGCGACAAGTACCATGCGCTCTACACTGGTTGCAATCGCGATAAGGTCAAGGCACGCTTGATGAAGCAGGTTCTTCTTCACGCAACGAGTGACGACGCCGTCAAGTGGGAGAAGAACATCGCCGAGACGCTGCTTCCGCCCCAGGAGGGTTACGATGACCGCAACTGGCGCGATCCCTTTGTGCTTTGGGATGAGGAGAACGAAGAGTACATGCTCATCCTCGGCACGCGTGTGGGCGAGGACAAGCGTCTGATGACCGGTCGTCTGGTCAAGTTCACCTCCAAGGACCTGGATACCTGGGAGTTCCAGGGCGACTGGTGGAATCCGGGCCTGTACACCATGTTCGAGATGCCTGATCTCTTTAAGATGGGCGACTGGTGGTATCTGGTGTTCTCCGAGTACAGTGATGGCAACAAGACCCGTTACCGCATGTCTCGCTCTATCAACGGTCCTTGGATCACTCCTGCGGACGATTCCTTCGATGGCCGCGCGTACTATGCCGCGCGTACCGCATTTGATGGTGAGCGCCGCGTTCTCTTTGGTTGGGTTCCTACGCGTGACGAGGGCGGTGACCCCAGCTCTTACCTGTGGGGTGGCACCTTTATGCCCCTCGAGATCGTTCAGCGTGCCGACGGAACGCTCGGCACCAAGCTCCCCGACAGCATGCTTGGCGCCTTTGGCGAGGGCAAGGCTGTCGAGACCTTTGAGCTTTCCTGCGAGTCGGGCAAGGTCGAGCAGGTGCTCGCCGCGGATGCCGGCTCCACCTACTTGCTCGATGCCGACATTGAGCTCGGCGGTAACGCTGCCGGCTTCTCGGTCAAGTTCGCCGAGGACGCCGAGACTGGTCTTGCCTATGAGTTCCGCGCCAACCTGCGCGAGGGCAAGCTCGAGTTCACGCCGGCTCCCCAGTACCCGTGGTTCCAGGTCAACAACATGGGCCTCGAGCGTCCGTTGTTCTTTAAGGGCGAGGGCACTCACCATGTGCGTCTGGTCGTCGACGACGACATCGCGACCATCTTTGTCGATGATGTTGCGCTCAACGCTCGCTTCTGCAACAAGCAGGGCCAGGGTGTGGCGCTTACCGTCACCGACGGTGCGCTCAAGTGCGCAAATGCAACGATCGCGTCTCTGTAATGGCATCAAAACGTCTTATGATTTCGTAAAGGAATGGAGAGGAACATGGACTACAAAGTAGTGTCTCAGCAAGTCGTCGATAACGTCGGCGGTTTGGAGAACATCGAGGGCGCCACGCATTGCGTTACGCGTCTGCGTCTGGTGCTCAAGGATACGAGCAAGTACAACAAGGCCGAGCTCGAGAACATCGATGGCGTCAAGGGCGTGCTGTACAACAGCGGCCAGCTCATGATCATCTTCGGTACCGGTACCGTCAACA
>CAUACA010000023.1 GCA_958427355.1 uncultured Collinsella sp.
GGCAGCTTGGCCTCGTGGACCCAGCTCTCGATATAGTCGCGATAGTCATCGGTCTGGCGCCAGCCTTCGGCAACCTCGTCACAAGCGGCTTTGCCCACCCGGCGCAAGACCTCGTACTCGAGCTCGCCCTCGGCATAGGTCGGACATTGCACCATCTCCTGCACCCATGCGGGACTCTCGAGCTCCTCTGCCGCACGCTCCAGCTGGCGCAGAAAACGGCGACGGCGCGCGTACTCGATCACGATGCCGAGCATACCAAAGATAAAGGACACGCCAACCGCCACGACCACGATAGAAACGGGTGCACCGGCGACCGTCAGCACAAAGCAGCTCAGCAGCACGCCGCACGTCCACACGGCGACGGGAAGCAGCGCGTCTTTAAAGAACTTGGCAAACGACATAGCCGGCCCCTAGACCGAATAGCCTTGGCCGCGGTGCGTCGTCAAATACCCCTTGATGCCGATTTTTTCGAGCGTGGTGCGCAGGCGGTTGATGTTGACGGTAAGCGTATTGTCGTCCACGAAGGCGTCGGAGTCCCACAGATCCTGCATGATGGCCGAGCGCGAAACAATCTTGCCCGCGCGGCTCAGAAGCAGCGAGAGAATACGCAGTTCGTTTTTTGTGAGCTCGGTGCTGGTGCCCGTTTGCGTGTTGGTGACCATGGAGCGTGCGAGGTCGAGCTCCAGTCCCTTGTGGACGAGCGTGCTGCGCTCGCCCGCCGCCGCGGTGCGACGCAGCAAGGCATTGATGCGCGCCACGAGCACACGGGCGCTGTAGGGCTTGGGAACAAAGTCGTCCGCGCCGAGCGTCATGGCCATGACCTCGTCGATCTCGGTCGTGCGCGACGTGAGGACGATGATGGGAACCTCGGATTCGCGGCGAACCTCGTGGCAGATATGCTGGCCGTCCTTGACGGGAAGCGTGAGGTCGAGCAGCACCAGGTCGGGCACGGCGGCGAGAATATCGCGCGAGACATGCTCAAACGATTCGCATGCCTCAACCTCAAAACCGGCGCGGGCAAGGATGTCGATAAGCTCACGACGAATGGGCTCGTCGTCCTCAACGACATAGATTAGCGCCATGGATTCCGCCCCCCTCTTGGTTGTCTTGCCCCATTATGACCGCGGATCCGCAGATACGCGCCTCACGCGGCACCAAAGTAACAGAACTGTTCGCGAGTGGCAGAGGCTTGCCTCTCGCTCGCGACGAGCACGGGAATTAAATGAGTTTTTAATCCCCGTCCCAGAAACATCATTTAGCGGCGGGCACGGAGCTTTTCGTAGCCGTCGGCAAAGAAGGCGACCGTGGCGGCGTCGGCCTCCGCAGCGTCCGTCTCGGTTGCGGGAACCACGCCGTGCTCGTCGCTCACCAGGAACAAGGCGCCCTTGAGCTGTGCGGGAATATCTACGCGCGTGACCGGGATGCCCTTGGTCTGGGCCAGCTGCTCGATGAGCGTCGCCGTGCCGCACAGGCACTCGTCCGCCGGCGCCACAAAGGCAAGCTCGCCGTTGTTGACGGCGGCGAGCAACTCGGGCGCCACGCCGGTCTCGTCGGCCTCGGAGCGGGCCTCGGCGGAACGGGCACGCAGCGCCTTGGCCGACGTATCGGCGAGCGGCTCATACTCCCCCACCGTCATGGCGGCGTTGCCGTTGATGTCGATCACCAGCATGAGTACGCCGTCGTGCGCGGTATAGTCGCCCTCGGCTAGTGACCACTCAACGTGCTGTTTGGCCCAGCTGAGCATGTTATGGGTAAGCGGCTCGCCCTGCACCAGGCGCTCGGACAGTGCGCGAATGTGGCGGTTGAGCATGGGCACCTTTTTATTGGACATGCGCCAACGGCAGACAAGCGCGGGCTTGTCGAGCGTAAACTTCTCGACCGCCTCCTGATTGGCGCAAAAGTCCTCGTACGCACGCTGATCCTCGGCATTGCCAAACAGCTCGGCATCATCAATCTGGGGCATGGTCATACCTTTCGTGTTAGTCATTCCGTCCTCTTATACCAAAAAGACGGCCCTCCAAACGGAGCAGCCGTCTTTTGCGGAGATTATTTTGTCCCAAGGCGGAACTTAGTGGCGGAAGTGACGAGCGCCCGTAAACACCATAGCAATATTGTGCTCGTTGCAGGCCTGGATGCTCTCGTCGTCGCGCTTGGAGCCGCCGGGCTGGATAATGCAGGTCACACCATGCTCGGCAAGCACGTCGACGTTGTCGCGGAACGGGAAGAACGCGTCGCTTGCGCAGGCAAAGCCGCCCTTCTCCACGCCCTCGCGCTCGCAGAAGTCCTCGGCACGCTCGCAGGCCAGCAGCGCAGAATCCACGCGGTTGGGCTGACCGGGGCCCATGCCAATGCCGGCCTTGCCCTTGGAGACCAGGATGGCGTTGGACTTAACGCCCTTGCAGACCTTCCAGGCAAACTCGAGCTCGGCCATCTCGGCGTCGGTGGGCTTGCGGTCGGTGGGGAACGTAAAGGTCGCGGGATCCTCGGTCACGTGGTCGACTTCCTGCACCAGCATGCCGCCGTCGACGGAGCGCAGCTCCACCTGGGCGCCGTGGTCAACGCCACCGGTAGCCAGCACGCGCAGGTTGGGGCGCTTGGCCATGCGCTCGAGCGCCTCATCGGTGTAGCTCGGGGCGATGATGACCTCGACGAACTGCTTGTTCTCGTCGGCAAAATGCTCAACGAGCTCGTAAGGGACCTCGCGGTTGCAGGCGATGATACCGCCAAAGGCGCTCTTGGGATCGCAGGCGAAGGCGCGGTCGTAGGCTGCCGTGATGTCCTCGGCAACGGCGGAACCGCAGGGGTTCTGGTGCTTGAGGATCACGCAGGCCGGCTCGTCGAACTCGCGGACCAGGTTCCAAGCGGCGTCGGCATCCAGATAGTTGTTGTAGCTGAGTGGCTTGCCCTGGATCTGCTCGGAGCCCACAAGCGGGAACTGCGAGCTCGCGGTGTTCTCGCAGCCCTCGGCAAAGCGATAGACCGTGGCCTTCTGCTGCGGGTTCTCGCCATAACGCAGGTCGTCGACCTTCTCCAGCGAGATCTCGAGCTTGGCAGAGGTGTCCGCCACGTCGCTTGCCTGGGCGGCAAGCCAACGGGAGATCGCCGTGTCGTAGGCGGCAGTGGTCTGGTAGACCTTCACCTGCAGGCGACGACGGGTGGAAAGCGTGGTGCAGCCACCGGTCTCGCGCATCTCGGCCAGGACGGCATCATAGTCGGCCGGGTCGGAGATGACGGTAACGCTCGCGGCGTTCTTGGCGGCAGAACGCAGCATGGAGGGACCACCGATGTCGATGTGCTCGATGGCATCCGCGAAGGTGACCTCGGGGTTGGCGACGGTCTTCTCGAACTCGTACAGGTTGACGACGACCAGGTCGATCAGCTTAATACCGTGCTGAGCAGCCTCCTGCATGTGCTGCTCGGAATCGCGGCGGGCCAGCAGCGCGCCGTGGACCTTGGGGTGCAGTGTCTTGACGCGGCCGTCCATCATCTCGGGATAGCCCGTGAACTCCTCGATGGGGGTTACGGGAACGCCCGCGTCCTCGATGGCACGAGCCGTGCCGCCCGTAGAGACGATCTCGACGCCAAAGTCGTCAACCAGCGTCCGTGCGAAATCGACGACGCCCGTCTTATCGGTAACCGAGATCAACGCGCGTGCGATCTTCACATCAGATCCCATGCAGTCCTCCTGTCTGGTACGCCGCCGTGCTCTGTGAGTCGGTGATACGTCGATCTGCAGCGCTCGCGCAGCGGCATTGAAAATACTGATTCAATGTAGCGCATTGAGCGTATCGATGCACCCCGCAACGGGCGCATATGCAGAAAAAGTTTGCGAGCAGAGGGGATGGGCACGGCACTGGGCACGGTGAGTTGATGGAACACAGGGGCACCATAATTAGATGCCAATGGCGTGGTAGAACTGTGCTCGATATGCATCCGCAAAAGAAAGAGGCACCATGGTCTCGCGGGTTCTCTACCGACCGTTTGATACCGAAGATTTCGACGCCATCGCGCTGATCTTGCAGCAGCTTTGGCACAACAACTCGGATAACGATGAGTACAACCGCCTTGAGGCCGCGTGCGACCTCGCCTACTGCCTTTCGTCGTCGACGTTTTCACAGGTTGCCGTAATCGACGGTCAGGCGCGTGGCATTTCGCTCGCGCGTGCGGGACAGAGCTCCGGCGCCACTATCAACGAGCATTGGATGGATACCGAACGCGCGCTGCTATCGCAGATGCGTGAGCTGGAGCCCGATGCCTGCGCCGAGTATCTCTCGTTTGTGCGCGCAACCATCCGAACCAATAACCGCCTGCTCGAGAGCAGCCCGTTGCCGCACGACAACGAGGTCACGCTGCTTGCCGTCGATCCCGATGTCCATGGCCTGGGCGTTGGCACGGTTCTGCTCGATGCCGCAGTCTCGCACCTGTCCTCGCTTGGAGCGACGAGGGCTCACCTGTACACCGACTCCAACTGCTCGTGGAAGTTCTACGAGCTGCACGGCTTTAAGCGCACGGCCACGCACCGCGCCAACCGCGAAGAGCGCCGCCACGCCATGCCGCGCGAAAGCTTTCTCTACGAACTCGACCTAACAGCCTAGGCCCAGCAGCCATACCTAGTCATTTAGGAACGTTCCCCGTGACTAGTCGTTGGGGACAGTCTTCGTAGGTAGCGCATAAAAATGGGATGGATCCGTCGGCAGTCGCCGGAGAAGATCCATCCCAAAAATCAGAACTCGCTAGAACGTTCCGCCGCCGCCTCCGCCGACGCCGCCGCCTCCGCCGCTAGAGAAGCCGCCGCCTCCGCCGCCGCCCGAGCTGTCGGAGCTCGACGCCAGCTCACGGATGCTCTCGTGATACACGTCATCGAACGAATCGAGCGGAGACTCGATACCGTAATGATGGTAGTACCACCAGTAGCAGGGATAGTTGTCGTAGAAATCGTCGCTGTTGCGCAGGTCCGCAGGCACGGCCTCGGCCAGCTGTCGCAGCACTTCTTTCGAAACGCCCAGGGCAACGCCCATCACCAGCAGCTTGTTCCACAGCACCAGATCGCCGGGGACGGCTTCCTTTAGACGCGTGAAGTCCTCGAGCCAATGCTTAAGTGCCTTGCAGCGAGCCGCCACCTCGGCGCCCTCCGGCGTAAAGCGGCGGAACGTAAGGCCCACGCCGATACCCACCAGCACAATCGGCACCGAGATAACCGCGGCGGTAATGTTCGCCTGCGCGCCATCGGTAAAGAAGATGGATCCCACGGGAACAAAGGCAATCAGGATACCAAGAACCAGGCAAAACACCATTGCAACAATGCCGTCCGAGGCAACGTACTCGCTATCGGCCAGCTTGCCCTTAACGGTGTTCTGATAGTCCTCGAGCTTATCGCCCACGGGCGTAGCGTGCTGCTTGACGTAGTGCTGCAGCTCGTCAAACGTGCGCGAGCGATCGCCGTTCTCGTCAGGCTTAGCACCGGCAAAGAAGACCTTGAGCACCATGTGGTCAATGCCCTTGGCCGACTTCCAGCCCGCATCGCTCACCGTCACGCGATACGTCTGCTCTTCTTTTTCACGCCCCAACAGACCCTTCTTGGCCTTGGTCACGGTCGCCTGCTCCAGCTTGATCACACGGTCGTCAGTAAGCTTCATGAGCGTGGCGATATATGCCTGATCGGGCACCTCGTTCCAGCTCATGAGGGCCGAAAGCACGGCGGGATGGTCGGCCGAGGGCACATCGCGGAAATATTCGTCCTGGAAAAGCGGCTTGGGCTTGCGCTTGCGCAGCTTGAGCATAACGATTGTGCCGGTAAAGGCCACCGCCGCAACAACACTTAGCACGGCAAGTGCATTGGCAATCATGCGAGCGTGAGCGCGGCGGGCGTTAGCTTCGTCGGCCCATTCCTTCTCTTCGCTCAGGATCGTTGACATGCGCTCTTCGCCCGAGGCGGCAAGCTGCGGCACCCAGTCGCTGGGGAAGGCGATGCGTGCCTCGGCGAATTCGCCCTGATGCACGCAGGGAATGGTATAGGTGACCATGGGCTCGTCCTCATCGAGCGACACGTCGCCCGCCAGCGGACCGTGGCCCCATGCGCGGAAGTTATCGCCTTTGACGGCCGCCGTCCCGGCAGCGGCATTTGCGAAGCGCACTTCCATCTCGACATCGTCGGAATCCGCAGACCAGCCGTCGCCCACGAACTTCCAGTAGAGCTCGGCGGTATCGGCCCAGTTCATAACCGCACCGGTCATGGTGTAGCTCACGTAATAGATCGCGCTGTCGCCGCTCTCGTGGGGGCTGAACACCTTAATCCTTACGCCGTCACCGGCCTGCTCGACCGTGTAGACGCCAGAATCGCCCTTGTTCGCGCTATCGACTTTGTTAAACGCGGTGTCCTCTTCCTCGACACTCAGCACGTCAACGTCCGCCGTGCCGCCCTGCTGGTTGGTGCCCGTATTGATCTCCCAAAACACGCCGTTGATGTCGTCGTCGAAATCAAACTGGCGTCCCTCGACAACGGTCAGCGATCCATCGGCCTCGACCGTGGCACTGATGTAGGTTTGGGTCATGGAGTAGCCGTCGGCGTGCGCGGCGGCAGGCAGCAGCAACAACGCAAGCGCAACGAGCGCGCAGACGGAAGCGAATCGCGCAAACAGGCGGCGCTGCCGACAGGTTTTGGCAACGGGGGCGTTCATAGGCACATCCTTTGTCTGTGATACCAGCAACGCCATTGTCCCACGTTTACGGGCGCACATGACGAACATCTAGGCCAGCGGAGTATCAAACGGGACGAAAGTCACGCCCGCGGCCGGCACCTGGGGACGTTCCTTATCTGCCGGCAATCTGGGACACTCCTTGGCATAGCCCGCTCCGGCAATAGATACCACTTCATAGCTCCGTCACAGGTGTAGCGGCTTTGTGTTGCCGCACGCGCACTGATTGAGTCCGCGAGCAAGGGGCATAAAGCAGTTGAGCGAAAACGGTTTGCCCCTTTGCCGTTCGCTTGAGGATCATGTCCCCCTTTTCCGCGGAAACCCCGGCAGTTGCGAAGAGCTGCCGGGGTTTCTGTCGTTTGAGGGGTTGGGCTGGCGGGCGGCGATCGAGCTATCGAGCCGGTGGTCCGGCACGCGCAACGCGCGGCCTCGGCAACTTGCAGGCCACGGCAGCGTCTCCCCCACCGCGCCCCGCGCTATACTCGTCCGCATGGATATCAACGCATGCAACATAGCAACACACGCCGCGGACGCACCAGCAACGGCAGCGCCCACCCCCGTCGTGGGCCGCTTTGCCCCGTCGCCCTCGGGCCGCATGCACCTGGGCAACGTGTTCAGTTGCCTGTGTGCGTGGCTTTCGGCCCGCAGCCAGGGCGGCAGCATCGTGCTGCGCATCGAGGACCTGGACGATCGCTGCAAGCGCCCGGAACTTGCCGCTCAACTGATTGACGATCTAACCTGGCTGGGGCTTGAGTGGGACGAAGGCCCCTACTACCAGCACGATCGCCTGGATCTGTACGAGGACGCCCTGCGCCAGCTGCAAGACGCCGGCCTCACCTATCCCTGTTTTTGCACGCGTGCCGAACTCCACGCCGCGAGCGCGCCGCACGCCAGCGACGGCACGCCCATCTACCGCGGCGCCTGCCGAGGCCTTTCTGCCGAGGAGGTTGCCCGCCGCAGCGCCCTGCGCGCCCCGGCCACACGCCTGCGCGTGCCCACCGTCGACGACCTCGCAGACGACGTGATCGAATTCGTTGACCGCACGTACGGAGCCCAATGCGAGGCACTCGCCACCGAGTGCGGCGACTTTTTGGTGCGCCGCAGCGACGGCGTTTTTGCCTACCAGCTAGCCGTGGTAGTCGACGACGCTGCCATGGGCGTCACCGAGGTCGTGCGCGGATGCGACCTGCTGGGCTCCACGCCGCGCCAGATCTACCTGCAGCATCTGCTGGGACTGCCCACACCGCACTACGCACATATTCCGCTGCTCATGTCACCGGACGGCCGCCGCCTTTCCAAGCGCGACCGCGACCTAGACCTGGGCGAGCTCCGTACCCGCTTTGGCACACCCGAGGCGCTGCTGGGCTGGCTCGCCGGGCAAACGGGCATCGCACCGGACACCACGCCGCGTTCTGCCGAGCAGCTGGTCGAGCACTTTAGCTGGGATGTCATCCGCGCGCATCGGGAGAACATCACTGTAACGGTCGAGTAGCCAGCCACCCCGCCTCTACGCAACATCCCAGGGCTGGAGTTCGTCGCCCAAGCGAACGATGCAGTCGTAGAGCACGGTATGGCGCTCGGCCGGGTTGGCATCCCGATGAAAATGCCCGTAATACCAGCGTTTGTAGTCCATGCGATCTTCCAGCTCATCGAAAAATGCCGTAAGTCGATCAACCGTGGGGCAATTCCAGCTGGATGCCGGATAAAGCGTGGGCGAAAGCATGCGCGTAGAGCAGGTGTGGGTGATCACGTAGTCGACCTTCCAGCCCATGCTCTCGAGCTTTGCCCGCGCCTCCTCAAAGTTGCGCTCGTCCGGCAGCTCCTGCGGCCACCAGCTGGAATACGGAATGCGGTATTCCTTATCCACGCTCGTGGCGCCGCCCATGGTAAAGATCGTTGAGCCGTCGAGCTCAAAAACCTCGCCGCGCGTCAGGCGTCGGATGGGCGAGGTGTCCGACAGGCGCTGCATCAGGCCGCCGTGCCACAGTTCCATGGGACGCTCCGCCCAGTGATCGAAACGTTCGTGGTTGCCGTCGACGAACAGCACGGTATAGGGGCGCGATTCCAGCCAAGCGATATCGGTGCATTCCTCGGCAGAGAAATCCCACGGAAAGCCAAAGTCGCCCGCGACAATCAGATAGTCGTCGCTCGTCAGGCTATCCCCAAGGTCCCAATCGCGCAGCTTTTGCATGTCGAGGCCGCCATGAATATCGCCTGTTACATAGACCGTCATCGGATTACCACTTCCCTGTAAGTCGCTAGCCCACATTCTGCACGATCACTAAGCCAACCGTTCCAGCCCTTCCATCCCTTAGGGCTTACCCTTCGTTCTTCCATCCAAACGGGTCAAGCACCCAAAAAACCAGATCGAGCACGCCGCCGGTCATCATGGCGCCGGCAAGGGCCATGCAAACGTGCAGAGAACTGGCACTTCGGAGCACGTCGAATGGCCCCAGAACAGCCAGCAGCGCGACCGCTGCGCCGGCAAGGCACAACGCGAGGCACGGCCCCGCGTCCTTGACGCACTTCTTTGCGAGATGCTTGGTGTTATCGCTCATTGGTATCGAACTCCTTAGAGGGTCGTTGTTTGGGTACATGCCGCCGCGGCAGAGCAGGACGGCAGGGTAAGTGTCACATGTCGTGCGGACACAGCTGAAAGCCCTCGCGCAAAAAACAGCGCGCCGCAGGATTCGTATCACCTGCGGCGCGCCGAAAATGATCCGCTTTCCTCCATCCCCAACGGATCAACTGAGTTGGTGCCGCCCGACGGAAAGGAAGAAGCCGGCGGCGTCACGAGCTGTGGCAATGTCGCTAGGCATAGGAAACAGACGCGCTCCAAACGCCCTAAGCCCCAAGCCTACCCATTAAGAAATCGACTGCAGAAACGATTTTGATACCGTCGATGTCGGTCGGATGGCTCCCCTGACGAACGACAATGATCTTCTCGTAACCGCCGGTAATCTTCTCGAGCGATCTGAGCTCAAATGGACGCAGCTCGCGCTTACGCGTCGCCTCCTCGTCAATCGACTCTGTAACCTGAATAAACTTACGATCCGAGCCGTCGCCGATTGCAACGAAGTCGATTTCGGCATCTCGAAGATGACCCGTGAAGACTTGATATCCGTCATAGACAAGGCGATTGTAAACGGCATTTTCGAGAACACGCCCACTGTCGCTGCCGCGATACCCATCCAAGAAAGCTCGAAGCCCCAGATCCTCAATGTAGAATTTGCCACCGGTCTTCAAAATGTCCCGACCCTTAATATCAAATCGGCGCGCATGCGAAAAGATATAGGTCTCCTCAAGGGCGGACACACAAGTGTCCACGACGCCATGCGAGGATTTCAGCCCGTTCTCCGCCAGCGTGCCAACAATCTTGTTAATTGATGTCGGGTTTGAAATGTTATCGGCCAAGTAGGAAGTGACGCGGTCGAGCACACTCCTGCTCGTCACCGACCGTCTACCCCGACGCGCCTCGCGAGCCAAAATGTCGCGCCCGACGATTGTTTGGTACGTGCTCCAGATATAGTCCTTCATTTCCTGCTCCGGCAGTTTTGAAGCAGCGAGAAACGGCAGGCCTCCAAACACAAGATAACGGTCGAGAAGATCGTCGAGCGCAACAATGTCCTCCCGACCAAAAACAGCAAGCCTATTCGTGACGTCAGTCGGACCAAGAAAGTCGACATATTCCGAAAAAGTGAGCGGATGCATCCGAATCTCGACATACCTGCCCGAGATTAAGGTCGCAATCTCAGACGACAGGAGAAAAGCATTCGAACCCGTAACATATATATCGCAGTCCCGGTCGACACGAAGTGCGTTAATCGCCTTCTCCCATCCGGCAACCTCCTGGAGCTCGTCGAAGAAGAGATAGCACCTCTTACCAGCAGGCATTAGGCCGTCGACGTGGCGGTAAAGCTCTCGCCAATCACGCACGCCCTCCAGCTCAAACGACTCCATCTTAAAGGTCAAAAGACATTCGGATGGAACGCCGTTATCCTCAAGATGTTTGCGCATCATGTCCAGAAGCGTCGATTTGCCACAACGGCGCATACCCGTTACGACCTTGATGACATCCGCATCACGAAAGGCAATCAATTTCTCGAGATATCGATTTCTAGGGACCATCCGTTTATCCATCGCCCGCCCCAATCTGCAAGTTTTTCTCACAGCATGACAAGAACTTGCGAGTTTTGCAAGTTTTTCTCACGTAGCGACAAGAACCTGCATATCCGTCCGTGGCCATTTGCAGTCGGATTCCGGCGAGGCTATGACAAGCAACTTGCCACATGGCCGACACGGAGCCATGGCATGCGCGGAATCTTGGGGGCAGGACTTCTCCCAGCAGCCTATAAGACGAAAACACATACACATAGATAGAGAGAGGCCCAGCAAGACACGGCACCAAGGCCGCAGCCACAAACTTGAGTAGCCGATAGTCTAAAAATCACATACGCCCAAAACACGAACGGTCGATCTGTTATCCTGGCGCCAACATAGTCTTTCGAAAGGTTTGGCCGGGATGACTACGCAGCAGCAGATTGATATTGAATTCGACTCGCTTGCACGCGGGAACGATTCACCCAAGCTCATCGCCAACTCAAAGGCGACAGGCGGAACACTACTATCCGTTATCAAGGAGCAGCTCTCAACCTGCGGCTCTTTTGACTTTTGCGTAGCGTTTGTTGCAGACGGCGGCCTTCAAATCCTGGTCGAGACGTTCCAAGAGCTCAAGCAGCGTGGCATTAAGGGCAGGCTGCTCACGTCCACCTATCTCAACTTCAACTCACCCGATGCCTTTCGCAAGCTCCTGGAATACGACAACATGGAAGTTCGCGTATTCCAGGGTAATCTGCATGCCAAGGGATACATTTTTGATAAGGGCGAAACCAGCACGGTCATCGTCGGCAGCTCGAACATGACGCAGACCGCCCTCACCTGTAATAAAGAATGGAACGTGCTGTACCAGACTGTCGAGAACAGCCGCCTACTCGGCGAGCTGAGGGGCGAGTTCAATTCGTTGTGGAACGACACCTCAACCGTTTTGCTTTCCCAAGACTGGATTGAGAACTATGCCGCATATCGATCGGCACATCCCTCAAAGCCCAAATCGAAACCGACGTTCCAGGCAACTGTTAGCCCAACCACGAACGACCTCGAAGAAATCAAGCCCAATAAAATGCAGCAGCGCGCCCTTGAGGCGCTCGGCGTAATCCACCGCAAGGGCGAGACCCGTGCATTGCTGGTCTCGGCAACCGGCACTGGCAAGACCTTCCTTTCGGCGTTCGACGTGCTCGCAACTAAACCCCGGCGCATCCTCTTTCTTGCGCACCGCCGACGCATTATAGACGCCTCCCGTGTAAGCTATGAACGGCTCTTAGGTAGTACCTATACGTTCGACACCTATCAAACTGGCAAGAATATAAGCAATGCCACCTGCGTGTTTGCCATGTGTTCTTCGGTCGCCAAACATCTGAGCGATTTCCGTCCCGATGAGTTCGACTACATCGTCATCGACGAGGCCCACCGCACGGGATCTCAGAGCTACCAATCCATCATGTCGCACTTTACGCCTCGGTTTTATCTTGGCATGACCGCTACGCCTAATCGCACCGACGGCTACGACGTCTTTGCCCTTTTCAATCACGTCATCGCGTTCCAGATCACGCTGCAGGACGCTTTGGCCGAAGAGATGCTAGCCCCCTTCCATTATTTTGGCATTCACGATCTGGAGATTGACGATGAGACGGTCGAAGATACCGCTCTGTTCGGGCGTTTGACGTCCGATGAACGCGTGCGTCACATCACCGAGAAGATCGAAGAATATAGCGTCGCCAAAAGCAACCGCAGGGGCTTAATTTTCTGCAATCGAAACGCCGAGGCCGAAGAACTGTCGCGCAAATTCAACGTTCTCGGATATCGAACGGCTGCGATTAGCGGTCAAGATTCCGATGAAGTCCGCGATGCCGCGATCAGCCAACTTGAAGCCGGCGAGCTCGAGTACATTTTCTCGGTCGATATCATGAACGAGGGCGTCGACATCCCCTCGCTCAATCAGATCATCATGCTTCGACGCACCGACTCCGCAATCATCTTTGTTCAGCAGCTCGGACGAGGTTTGCGCCTGAATGATGGCAAGGAATACGCACTGGTACTAGATTTTATTGGCAATTACCAGAGCAACTTCTTGGTGCCCATCGCGCTTTCGGGTGACAAGACGTACAACAAAGACCGTCTGCGTCGTCTCGTCCAAGAGAGCGATTCGGCGATCCCCGGATGCTCAACGGTAAGCTTCGATCGTATTTCCGAAGCTCGCATCTATAAGGCCATCGACGGCGGCGACTTTACCTCCGTCAGATTTTTGAAGAACGAATATCTCGACTTGCGCCAGAAACTCGGCAAGATTCCATCGCTGCTCGAATTTGATCGTAATGGCTCCATCGATCCGCTGCTTATCTTCAAGAACAGCGGCCTGGGGTCCTACCACGCATTTCTTTCCAAATACGAGCCGGGCTACACAGTCCATTTTTCCTCTGATCAAACCAAGATTCTCAAATTTATTTCGCAAAAGCTCGCCGCGGGCAAGCGATTCGAAGACCTCTATTTGCTTCAAACGCTCGTCGAAGCCGGACACGAGGGCTATCGACATATGCGCGAGGCCGCGCTTAGGAACTACCGCGCACAACTTAAGGACAGCGCCGTTAGGTCGGCAATCGCCGTCCTTAAGGGCGACTTTGCCACTCCTAAGGATTTCGTTTCCCTGCTTATTGACGACGGAACCGGACCTCGTCTGACCGAAGTGTTTGCGAGCGCCCTGCGCAACGCAGAGTTCAAGCGTCAGATTCTCGAGGTGCTGGATTTTGGCATTGCGCGCAACCGACTCGACTATGCCGAGACGTACGAGAACACAAATTTCGTTCTCAATGCCAAGTACACATACGAAGAGGTTTACCGCTTGATGAACTGGGAGAAGAACATCAACGGCCAAAATCTTGGCGGCTACTTCTACGACGAAAAGACCAACACATTCCCCGTGTTTATTAACTATGACAAGGCACCCGACATTAGTGAGTCAATTCAGTATGAAGACCGCTTTGTTTCGCCGAGCAAGCTAGTTGCAATCTCTAAGAACAACCGCACGCTCAACTCCCCCGAGATTCTGCGACTGCAGGCATGGCCAGAAAACGGCTTGAAGACGTATTTGTTTATGCGAAAGAACAAGGACGATAAGGGTGGTAAGGAGTTCTATTTCTTAGGCGAAATGCATCCGACCGGCGAGTTCGAGGCTATTAAAACTAAGAGCAACGACAACGCCGTCGAAATCGAATATGAGCTCAACGCACCCGTGAGGCAGGACATTTACGAGTTTATGCTCAGCGATCTTAGTGAAGCCGAGTAACAAAAAAGGAGCGAGGCGCCATGCGGCGCCCGCTCCTTTCTTACTTAAGCCCGAGTTTCTTTTCGAGTTCCCTAACGACTTTAACGTCCGCCGGAAGCCAATCGACATCCCACAGGTTATTGGTATCGAGCCACTTCATGTCCTCGTGAGCGTGCTCTTTGAACTCCCCCGAAAGGATGGTAGCTAGGTAGCACTTCATCGACAGATGGAACGTCTCGTAATCGTGTTCGACCGTGCAAAGATAGTCAAGGTTACCGATCGTGACCTCGAGCTCTTCTTGAATCTCGCGCACGATTGCCTGCTCGCCGGTCTCGCCCGGCTCGAGCTTGCCGCCCGGAAACTCCCAGCCGTCTTTAAACTCGCCATAGCCGCGCTGGCAACTCAGGATTTTTCCATCCTTCTGAATAATCGCTGCTGCAACATTGATTGATTTCATAACTAGTCATCACCTCTCCAGTTGAGCCCAACCAGTATAGGTGATCGACCGCCCGCCATGTCCCAGTCGCCTGAAAACCGCCCACTCGACCAACCCTTGACGCCGTTTTGCACAGGCACCCCATCCCCCGCTATCGAGGTCTAATACTTTTCCCACCGCCGCGCAAAAACTCATCCAACATTAATTTTGGCTCAAGAATCGCTTAATCTATAACCTGCACTATAGAGTTCGACCAAGGGCGGGGCGGCGCCGCGCAACGCAGGCCGCCGAACGCTACGCTCACGCCCGGGCAGATCGCCCGGCGTCGCGCCCATCGAACGAAAGGACAGGTCATGGACGACCTCGAAAAAGTTGAAACCATCCGCACCAAGTGCAACGTGAGCTACACCGACGCCAAAGCCGCGCTCGACGCCGCCGACGGCAACGTCCTGGACGCCATCATTTGGCTCGAGTCGCAGGGCAAGACCCAGACCACGTCGGCGCACGCCGCCACCGAGTCCGCGCCAGTCGATGAGCCCTCGGCCGAGATGGTCGCTGCGCAGGCCGCCTACGAAAAGTCGAGCGAAAAGACCGACTTCTCTAAGAAGATGGACAGCGTGTGGGAGTACCTCAAAAAGCTCTTCCGCCTGAGCCTGGACACCAAGTTTATCGCCACGCGCCGCGACGCGATCATCCTCAACATTCCCATCCTGATCCCCATCGTCGCGCTGTTTGCCTGGGGCGCCACGATATGGCTGATGCTGATTGGCTTGTTCTTTGGCATGCGCTACCGCATCGACAGCGACGGCGACGTGCCCGGCAGCATCAACAACCTTATGAATCACGCCGCCGACGCCGCGGACGACATCAAGCAAAATCTGAACGACGACAAGTAATCGCAGACGGGGGCACGTATGGCACGAATCCTGATCGTAGAGGACGAGGAGAAAATCGCCCGCTTTGTGACGCTCGAGCTGGAGCACGAGGGCTACCAGGTGGAACATGCCGCCGACGGCCGCACCGCCGTGGACCTGGCGCTGGAACGCGACTACGATTTGATTCTGCTCGATGTGCTGTTGCCGCAGCTCAACGGCATGGAGGTCCTGCGGCGCGTACGCAAGCACAAGGATGTGCCGGTGATCATGGTCACCGCGCGCGATGCCGTGATGGACAAGGTGGCCGGGCTCGATGCCGGCGCCGACGATTACCTGACCAAGCCGTTTGCCATTGAGGAGCTGTTCGCACGGATCCGCGTTGCGCTGAAGCGCTCGGAGGCCGTGAGGGCGGCTTCGGGCGTTGGTGGCGCCGGTGCCGGGACGGGCATGGCGGCCGGTGCGGGCGGAGGCGCCGCTGCGATACCCCCGGTCGGCGACTCGACCCAGGTTTCCGTCGCGCCCTCCCCCGCCGCGCTTACCGTTGACTCGGTTGTGCTCGATCCCGACCGCCGCGAAGTCACGGTCGGCGGCTCACCCATCGTGCTCACGGCCCGCGAGTTCGACGTCCTCGCCCTGCTTATGGCGCATGCCGAGACCGTGCTCACGCGCGAGCGCATCGCGCACGAAGCGCTGGGCTACGAATACGTGGGCGACACCAACAACGTCGACGTACACATCGCGCACCTGCGTGCCAAGATCGAAGACGCCGGCAGCGCCCGCATCATCCAGACCGTGCGCGGGGTGGGCTATGTCTGCCGTGCGTAACGCCGAGGCCAAGCGCGTCACCTCCATCGCCCGCGCCATCAACTGGAGCTATATGTGGCGCCGTCTGATGAGCTACATCTGGCTCGATCTGTTGCTGGTAGTGATTGCGGTGGCGATCCTCGTCTATGGATACAACCAGACACTGCCCGACGACACGTTTACCGCAGGATGGATCCCCGGTGCCACCGTTCACGGCATGTCGCTGACGCCCGCGCGCGGCTGGGACCCGACAACGCTCACCTATACCGTCGAGCTTGCGCGCACCACCAAGACCTTCCCCCTCGCGCAGGACCTCGTCACGCTATGGCCTCTCTACCTTGTCGTTGTGGGTTGGCAGGTCATCAGCGTGCTCAACATGCTCGGCGGCGCCCGCCGCGTGCGCCGCACCATGGCGCCGCTCAACGACCTGGCCTTGCGCGTGGACGAGCTCGGCCGTATGCAGCTCTCCGGCGGCAAGATGGAAACGCTGGAGCAGGCCATCGAGCGCGCAAGCGTCGACTCGCCGAGCGTCACCACCGGCGACGCCGACCTGGCAAGCATCGAAGTCGCACTCAACCGCCTGCTGCGCCAGATGCAAGAGGCCAAGCTGCAGCAGATGCGCTTTGTCAACGATGCGAGCCACGAGCTGCGCACGCCCATCGCGGTGATTCAGGGCTACGTAAACATGCTCGACCGCTGGGGCAAAGACGACCAGGACGTGCTGGCGGAGTCCATCGCCTCGCTCAAAGCCGAAAGCGAGCACATGCAGGAGCTCGTGGAGCAGCTGCTGTTTTTGGCGCGCGGCGATGCCGGACGCACGGTCCTGCGGCGTGCGGATACCAACCTGGCCGCACTGGTCGGCGAGGTATGCGAGGAATCGCAGATGATCGATACCGCGCACACGTATCAGCTGGCATACGACGCCGCGCTTGTCAGCGACCCGCACTGCGATGCGCCCGTTGACGTGGCGCTCGTGAAGCAAGCTCTGCGTGTGATCGTGCAAAACGCCGCCAAGTACTCGGATGCGGGAACGACCGTCACATTTGGCGTAGCGCCCGATGTGGGCGCGGACACGATCGACATAAGTGTTGAGGACGAGGGCATCGGCATGAACCAGGAATCCGCAGCTCACGCGTTCGAGCGGTTCTACCGCGCCGACAACGCACGCGATGCCGGCGCGCAGGGCTCGGGTCTGGGGCTTGCCATTGCCAAGTGGATTGTCGATAGCCATGGCGGCGTCATTGGCGTGACCTCAGTCGAAGGGGTCGGCAGCCGCTTTACAATTCGCCTGCCACGATAGGAAGCCCCTCGGCATAAATAAAGGGATAGGGCCACGCGGCCCTATCCCTTTTTGCTAGCTATAGCAGTTTGTGCGTTACTCGCGGCACAGGTGCACGGCGAAGCCGGCGAACTCGCGCTTAAAGTACACGAGCTTGGTACCACCGTCGGGTAGCAGCGCGCGCGACTCCTCGTTGACCTCGAGCCCGCGCTCGGCAAACCACTTCTCAGCTGCATCGATGTCGTTGACGGCAAAGCCGATGTGGCCCTTGGTGCCACGACCGTTCTGCTTCATGATCTCGACCAGCGAATCATTAAAGTACGAAACGGGGGTCTCGATAACGGGCAGGCCCATCATCGTCGAGAACAGCTCCGCGATCTCCAAGGCATCTGCCGGGTCAGTGGCGTTAATGCCCACATGGGCAACGCGCATGCCAAAGAGCTCGACCGGATTGGCGTTCTGCTCATTCATACAGGCAGCGCCTACTGAGCCATAACGTCGAGAACGGCCTTCTCGGCAGCGACGCGGTTCATGCCGGTCATGAAGGGCACGCCGCTCACGTACGGGCAGGTGAGGCCCTCGGGGGCAACGGTGGTGGCGATCAGCAGGTCGGCGCCCTCGTCGCAAGCGTCCTTGGCCTCGGAGATGGCGCACTGCACGATCTCATACTTGCCGGCATAGCCGTTGGCGTCGAGCATGGTGGCGACCTTCTGGGCAACGAGCGTGGAAGTGGCAGCGCCAGCGCCGCAAGCCAAAACGATCTTCTTCATAGGTAATGTCTCCCTTCATGGTTTACTTTAGGTAAGTGTACCGCAGCGAGCGATGGCACTCGGCCTCGATGAGCTTTTATGCCAGTTTGCTTGCGCGCTGCGTATAATACATCTAGTACGTGTTGTCATACCGCTCGCTTTATGAGCGACTAAGGACCCTAACATGCCCGATTCCCGCACCCTCTGGACCGCCGTCGTTATCATCTGCATCGCCGTGTCGGTGTTCTTTAGCGTCAAAAAACGCACCACGTTCAAGCGTCTGCAGCAGCTTATGGCTGCCAAGCAGTGGGACGAGTTCGATCGTTTGCTCGACGGCAAACTCACCAGCATGCTGTACCCGCGCTACAACCGCGACTACCTGCGTCTGAACTCCTATCTGCTGCGCGAGGACCACGAGCGCGCCAGCGAGATGTTCGACCTGCTGCTGGGACTCAACCTCCCCAAGATGCAGCGCGTCGACCTGGTGATTAAGGCCTTTAACTACTATGTTGGCCAGGAGGACCGCAAAAAGTCCAAGGAGCTTCTGCACGAGATCAAGGGCTTTGAGGGCGGTCAGGCCGAGGCAGTTGCGCACGAGTGTCAGCTGATGTACGACACGATGATCCTCAAGCGCCACAACGACATTCCCGAGCTGGAGCGCATGCTCGAGGACGTCGGCGACGACCCGGTCAAGCGCTGCCGCTTGGAGTACCTGCTAGCCCTGCAGTACCAGAACAAGGGCGACGAGGCCAAGTTTGCCGAGTACTTGGAAAAGTCGGGCCGGCACTCGATAGCTGTCAACGCGTAACGGACGGCTTGTGCTAGACTTCTAGTCTCACGGGGGCGTGGCGGAATTGGCATACGCAGGAGACTTAAAATCTCTCGCCGCAAGGATTGTGGGTTCGAGTCCCACCGCCCCTACCATATGGAGCTTTCGAGCCCGTGTCCCCAAGGGATGCGGGCTCGTTTCTTTTAGATGCCGGTGGGGCTCGAACCCGCGAGGGGGCGAGCGTCAAGCGGACGCGCAGCGTCCGCAGCGGGCCGGCGAGGGCACCGGCAGGCGTCCGAAGCCGATGCGGATTTGCGCAGCAAATACGCAGACGTCCCACCGCCCCGCGCTTCAGAAAGCCAACTAATTTAGGACGGGCTAAAAAGACAGCTTCGGTCCCTTAGAAGTTGCGGTGGAATAGATCCTGTTTATACCGTTTACCAGCTTATTTAGGAACTATTTCACCGCAACTTATTTAGAGGGTGCTGAGCTCTGGGGTCCAGGAGATGGTAGGGGTCGCACCGTCGAGAGCCTCGTTGATGGTGGCGGCCATGCCGGCGAGTAAGCTGTTCTCGCTTACAGTGAGCGTCTTGTAGCCGCCGGCTCGCATAAGCTCGCGGATTACCACGGCACCAGCCAAGATCACGCCCGCGCGTTTGGGCTGTACACCCGGTAGAGCGGCGATGCCGTCCGCATCCAACGCAGACATGCGCTCGATAGCGGCCGAAACCTGATCCAGCGAAAGCTCGCGCAGGTGCACAAAGCTCGAATCGTACGGTTCCAGCTCATGAACGAGCGCCACGAGTGTGGTGACGGTGCCACCCACTGCGACCAAGCGTTCGGCGCGCTCAAAATTGCTCGGCAGGCCCTCAAAATAGGCAGCGAACTGCTCGCCCGCCCACGCGGCAGCGGCAGTAAGCTCGCCGCGTGCGGGCGGCAGTGCCGAGAAAAATCGCTCCGTCACACGGCGACAACCGATGTCCAGCGAACGCGTGCCCTCCAGCGCAAAGACCCCACGCTCCGGCGCATAGACGCCCGTCGCGAGCTCCGTGGATCCGCCGCCCGAATCGGCAACAATGATGCGCTCGCCGGCAAAGTCGTGCGCCACGCCAAAAAACGTCAGGCGCGCCTCGACCTCGCCCGGAATCACCTGCGGTTCGAGCCCCAGCTCACGCAGACCGTCCAGCAGCAGTGCGGCATTGGATGCATCGCGCGCGGCGCTCGTGCATGTGGTGCAAATGCACGCGGCCCCAAAGGCACGCGCCTCGTCCACAAACATGCGGCATGCAGCGAGCACGCGCTCGACCGCCGCCTCGCAAAAGCGACCCGTCGCGTCCACACCCTCGCCCAGGTCGGTAATCTCGGTATGCTTGGACGATTCCACGATCGCCCCGCCCTCGACCTGCGCCAGCACCAGTCGCGACGACACCGTTCCCAGATCGATCGCCGCCACCTTATATCGTTTGCAATCTGCCATTGCGGGCTCCCCTCCGGGCGCTATTTGCCGTTGGACACGACCGTCTGGCCCTCGACACCGTTAAACCCAAACAGCATGTCGAGCGCCTGGATGTACCACGGGGCGTCCTTACCGACTTCTTCGATTTCCTTGGCAACTTCGCTGGCCTTCTTGGCGTTCGACGACTTCTTGCTCGAAGACGAATCCGAATCGTCGTCCAGGCCCTGCACTTCAATCCTCTTCTCGCCGGGCATCACCAGGCCCAGATCCTCGGACGCCGCATCCTTAATGCCCTCCTCCGAGAGCAGTTTGTCGACGCTTTTTTGCAGCTCATCATTGTATTGCTGACGAATCTCGACCTGCTTGGCCAAGATATCGCTCGAACGCTTTGCCACGTACAGATCGCGCACGGGGAAATACAGGCTCACGAGCACCAGGGCAACGACAATGCCGATGAATAGCCCTCGCTGAGGACCGTGGGTAAAGTCGTAGATCGCCTTGACCACCGCGTTGTCGTTGGCGTAGTGCATAAAGTCCGAGCCCGAAAAACGGTTCGAAGGCCTGCTCGACCTATCGTGCGTTTGAGCCGACGAGCGCTGAGCATGCGACGAACGTGCCGGGCGCACTGGTCCATCTGTCGAAGTATTCACTTGAGCATTGGGGCGCGAGGTACTTGTCGGGCGCTGCATGGAGCGGTCGGCGCCGGCGTAGGCGGACCCACCGAGCTGCACCGTGCGCGCACGGCGAGGCGACGGCTCACGCGAACCGGCGGAATAGTACCTGTTGTCGTAAATCTGATCCATGTGCGCCTTGTGCGGTTGAGGTTTGTTTGCGCTAAGTATTCTAGTTATAGCACGAGCGCCCGCACCGCCTTCGCCAGCCTTTGCTCGACATAAAAAAGGCGCTGAGCCATATGGCCCAGCGCCCACAGCGCTTTGCGGCGTCCAGCCAAGGCGGGGGCGGAACCGAGTCAGCCTCCCCCTCGCCAAATTCGCCCGTTTAGCGAATGTTGTAGAACGCGGCCTTGCCGGCGTAGCGCGCGCTGCCCTCGAGCTCGTCCTCGATGCGGATGAGCTGGTTGTACTTGGCGATACGGTCGCTGCGGCACGGGGCGCCCGACTTGATCTGGCCGGCGTTGACGCCCACGACCAGGTCGGCGATCGTGGAATCCTCGGTCTCGCCGGAACGGTGGCTCACGATGCAAGCGTAGCCGGCCTCCTTGGCGGTCTCGATGGCCTCGAGTGACTCGGTGAGCGTGCCGATCTGGTTGACCTTGACCAGGATCGCGTTGGCGGCACCCAGCTCGATGCCCTTCTTGAGGCGCTCGGTGTTGGTGACGAACAGGTCGTCGCCCACCAGCTGCACCTTGTTGCCAATGCGGCGGGTAAGCTCGACCCAGCCGTCCCAGTCCTCCTCGGCCATGCCGTCCTCGATGGAGATGATGGGATAGGTGTCGACGAGCTTCTCCCAGTAATCAACCATCTGGGCACTCGTGTACTCCACGCCCTCGCCCTTGAGCTCATACATACCGGTCTCGGCGTTGTAGAACTCGGTCGAGGCCGGGTCCATGGCGTACATGAAGTCGACGCCGGGCTTAAAGCCGGCCTTCTCCACGGCCTTGGTGATGTACTCGAACGGCTCGGCATTGGTCTTAAGGTTGGGGGCAAAGCCGCCCTCGTCGCCCACGCCGCCGCCCAGGCCGGCCTCGTGCAGCACGCCCTTGAGGGTGTGGTATACCTCGGCGCACCAACGCAGGCCCTCGGCAAAACTCGGGGCGCCCACCGGCATGATCATGAACTCCTGGAAGTCAACGTTATTGTCGGCATGCACGCCGCCGTTGAGGATGTTCATCATGGGCGTGGGCAGCAGATGGGCGTTGACGCCGCCCAGGTACTGGTACAGCGACAGGCCCGCCGACTCGGCAGCGGCGCGGGCGACGGCCAGCGACACGCCCAGGATGGCGTTGGCACCGAGCTTGGTCTTGTTGGGGGTACCGTCCGCGGCAATCAGCGAGGCATCGACGGCGCGCTGGTCGAAGGCGTCGAGGCCCACGACGGCGTTAGCGCACTCGTTGTTGACGTGCTCGACGGCCTGCGAAACGCCCTTGCCCAGGTAGCGGCCCTTGTCGCCATCGCGCAGCTCGCAGGCCTCAAAGGCGCCGGTCGAAGCACCCGAAGGCACCATTGCGCGGCCAAAGCTGCCGTCCTCGAGCACGACCTCGACCTCGACGGTGGGATTGCCGCGGCTGTCGAGCACCTCGCGACCGTAGACGTCCAAAATATCGCTCATGTTGTCTCCCTCTCACTTGGAAACGTAGTGGATGCAAGCGACCGGCTGACCGTGCACCATCGGTGCGTCTCCGTAAGTTAGCCATGTCGCACTTTTTGCATTATGCCCTAAGTTAGCCGAGGGATACACTTGATTTTCGAAAAATTTAGCGGGAACGATGAGGCGTGTCAGCCCGTCGTTCCCGCAGTCTTACTCCTCCGCCTTTGCGGCATCCCACAGGTCGTTGAGGCCGTGGGTCGAGAGCTCGGCCAGATCCACGTGGGCATCGGCCGTCATCTGCTCCATCGCAGCCCAGCGACGGCGGAACTTTGCCGTACTGGCGCGCAGGGCGCTCTCGGCGTCGATCCCCTCTTTGCGCGCGACGTTGACCAAGGCAAAGAGCAGGTCGCCAAACTCCATTTCGCGCTCGGGCGAGCCAGGGGCCTCGGCCTCAAACTCGGCACGCTCCTCGGCGACCTCGTCCCACACGTCCTGGACCGTCTCCCACTCAAAGCCCACGGCAGCCGCCTTGCGCGACACCTTCTGAGCCTGCATCAGCGCCGGCAGATGCGTGGGCACGCCGTCGAGCAGACCCTCGGGCGCGGCCTCGCCCGCCGCCACGGCCTTGTCCTTGGCAGCCCTCTCGGCAAGCTTGACCTCGTCCCAAATCTTGAGTACCTCGTCGGAACTGTCAGCATCTACATCGCCAAACACGTGCGGATGACGGCGGATGAGCTTGGCATCGATATCACGCGCCACGTCGGCCAGTGTAAACTCGCCGGCGTCAGCAGCAATCTGCGCATGCAGCACGACCTGCATGAGCACGTCGCCTAGCTCCTCGCGTAGGTGAACCGCGTCGTCCGCCTCGATGCAGTCGAGCGCCTCGTAGGCCTCCTCGATCATGTTCTTGCCAATGCTGCGGTGCGTCTGCTCACGGTCCCACGGGCAGCCATCGGGCTGACGCAGACGCCAGATGGTCTGCACCAGATGCTGCAGCTCGGTCGACGCGTCTACCAGCGTGGACAGATCGCGCGAGCCCTCGGCATTTTGCTGAGCCATGTGCTGCGCCATGGCTACTCCTCCTCCATGACCACGTGGCGGAACGCGCCGCCCTCGTAGATGCCGTAGCTGTGCGAGCCGTCCTTGGGGATGCTCACGCTACCGGGGTTGAAGAGCCACAGGCCCGGGTGCGCGGCGCTTTCCTCGTTGACCTTGATGTGCGTATGGCCGTAGACGAGCGCGGAGCCCTCGGGCAACGCGGGCGCGTGGTCGACGCTGTTGTGCATGCCGGCGCCAAAGACGTGGCCGTGCGTCAGGAACAGCTCGCGGCCGGTCTCGTCGAAAAGCGTGGCGTAGTCGGCCATGACGGGGAAGTCGAGGACCATCTGGTCGACCTCGGCGTCGCAGTTGCCGCGCACCGCGATGATGCGGTCGGCTAGGGCGTTGAGCAGCGGAATCACGCGCTTGGGAGCATAGTCGCGCGGCAGGTCGTTGCGCGGACCGTGGTAGAGCAGGTCGCCCAGCAGAACGATGCGGTCGGGCTGCTCGGACTCGATGGCGGTGACCAGGCGCTCGGTCCAGTATGCCGAGCCGTGGATGTCGGAGGCGATGAGGTATTTCATGGTGGTCCTTTCGGTGAGGTTGATGGGGTGGGTGTGGCGCGTCGCCGACCGTGTCACTCAAATTGCAGAGCCGCGGCTTGTGCTGCCTGCATCACGCGCTGGAGCGGCACACCGTGCTCGCGGGCAAGGCGGGCGCAGTCCTCGTACTCGGGCGCCGCGCGCTCGCTGCCGTCGGGCAGGGTGGCCACCTTGACGAACACCTCGCCCCATGGCGTCGTTACGCGCTCAAAGCGGCGTGGCAGGCAAACGCGCTCCATAACCTGGCGACGGATGCCATTGGTCGTGGTTTCCAAAAAGATAATCGTCTGTAGATGTTCGATATCCTCATGCGAGCAGATCACCTGCAGCTGCCAGCCGGGACGGCCTTTCTTGCAATAAACGGGTAGCCAGTGCACCTCGCGGGCGCCGGCCTCGCGCAGGCGGCCGGCGGCATAGGCGAGTACCTCGGGCGACGCATCGTCGATGTCGCACTCCAGCTTGACGATGGTCTCGGGCGCATCGGTCTCGCGGGACAGCGGAGATGTACTTCCACGTTGCATACGGTCCGGTTCCTTTCCGCGCGGGCTCGTTTTGTTCACTCAAACGCTAGCACATCGCGGGCGGCGTGGGGGCGGCGTCATGGGATGGGCGGGACTTTTGCCCGTCGCGGACGTCGGCGTGCGCTGGGATCGTCCTCGCCCCTATCCAAACGTGTACGGCAGCCTCCAAACACGTCATTTTTTGCAGCTTTTGGAGGCTGACGTACACGTTTTGAGGCAGGGTCGATGTCGTGCGGCAGCCCTTACGCGCCGCCTGCCCTTTCCAGTCGGTTTCGACTTGTGGCGTTCCCGGCGCACCGGGGGTCGCGCTATTACAATGGAGCGGATTCGCCAAATGCAAAGGAGTCGCCATGTCTGCCTGCCCGCTGGTCGATTGCCATACCCACACCTCGTTTTCGGACGGGCATGCCTCGTTTGAGGACAACGTCCGTGCCGCTGCTGCGGCCGGTTGCCGCGTCATGGTCTCGACCGACCATCTCACCCTGCCCGCCAGCATGGACGCCAACTGCGAGGTGCAGGTGACTGAGGGCGACCTCCCGGCGCATCGTCTGGCTTTTGAGGACGCCCGCAAACTCGCCGCGCAGATTGCGCCGGAGCTCGAGCTTATCTATGGCTTTGAATGCGATTGGTACGAGGGCTGCGAGCCTTTGGTTGAGCGCTGGTCCCAGGGCGCCGTCGTACGCCTGGGCAGCGTGCATTGGATTGGCAACCCAGGCGATATCATGGCCGGTGCCGCGGGTACGGCGGGAACGGAAAACGTCGCTCGCCCCGATACACCCGATTCCCTTTGCGGTTGGATCGACGACGACACCAACCTGCACGTTTGGGAAAACCTGGGGGTACGCGGCGTGTGGGAGCGCTACGTCGACGACTGGTGCCGCGCTTGCGAAAGCCCGCTTAACTTTGATGTGATGGCTCATCCCGACCTGGTCATGCGCTTTTCGAAGGAAGGCTTTGCGCCCGACTTTGACCCCGCACCGTTTTGGCAGCAGATGGCCGAGTGCGCGCACGATACGGGCCGCCGCGTTGAGGTCTCGACCGCCGCACCGCGCAAGGGCCTCGACGACTACTATCCCGCGACCGGATTGCTGCGTTGCTTTGCCCACGCCGAGGTGCCGATCACTTTTGGCTCGGACGCACACCGCGCCTGCGACATCTGCTGGAACATCCGTGAAGCCCAGGCACACGCCTACGACTGCGGCTACCGAACCTTCGGCATCCCCCACGCCACCGGCGAATGGGAATCCACACCCCTCGCCTAACTAGTCGTTTAAGAACGTCCCCGATGACTAGTGGCGGCGGGCGTTGAGTTCGCCGGCCAGTTCGTCGAGGGTGATGCCGTAGCGCTCAAGCGTCACGAGTAGGTGGTAGATCAGATCGCCGGCCTCGTAGCGGATGTGATCGTGATCGTTATCCTTGCAGGCCATGATCACCTCGCTTGCCTCCTCGGCAAGCTTCTTGAGCAGCTCGTCCTCGACGTCGGTCAACAGACGCGCGGTATAGCTCTCCTGCGGCGATGCGTCGCGACGGCCGTGAATCACCTCGGCGAGCCCCGTCAGCGTCTCACCGATATTTCCATCCTGAACGTTTGCGGTGCGCACACCCATAGTTCAATCCTTTCTGGTGGCCGAGCGTCTAATCGAGCGCCCGCCCTACGCGAGTTTCCTAAAGAAGCAGGTACGGTTGCCGGTATGGCAGGCCGGACCCGGCGAGTCGACCTTGACCAGCAGCGTATCGCTATCGCAGTCGGCCCAGAGCTCCTTGACCTCCTGCATATTGCCGCTCGTCGCGCCCTTGTTCCAGAGCTCCTGGCGGCTGCGACTCCAAAACCACGTGGTCCCGGTCTTGAGCGTCAGCCCCACCGATTCCTCGTTCATCCAAGCAACCATAAGCACCTCACCGGTGTCATATTGCTGAACCACACAAGGAATCAGCCCGCGGGCGTCGTATGTAAGCTTTGAAGGATCGGTTATCTCTTCCATTTCTCTCCCCAAATTCAAACTTCGCAGGTCGGCGAGGGTTGTCCAGGTGCCCGAGATTCCGAGCGACAAGCCCGACGACGCGTACTTAAGTACGCGAGGAGGGTTGGAGCCGGAAGGTCGGGTGCCTGGGCAAGCCGCAGCGCTAGAAGTCCAACCTGACAGGGATGCCCTGCGACGCCATATACTCTTTGACTTCGCGAATGCTGAAGGTTCCAAAGTGAAAGACGCTCGCCGCCAGTACGGCGTCGGCTTCGCCCTCGATCACACCCTCGGCGAAATGCTCGAGCGTGCCCACGCCGCCGCTTGCGATCACCGGAATCGGCACCGCGCGCGCCACGGCGCGGGTGAGCGCCAGGTCAAAGCCAGCCTTGGTGCCGTCGCGATCCATACTGGTGAGCAAGATCTCGCCGGCGCCGCGACGAGCCGCCTCCTCGGCCCACGCCACCGCGTCGATACCCGTGGCGTTGCGGCCGCCCGCCGTAAAGACCTCCCACTTATCGGCGCCCGGCTCCCCGGGCAGCCCCACGCGCTTGGCATCGATCGCCACGACCACGGCCTGGCTGCCAAACGCCGCGGCAGCCTGGCTAATCAACGACGGGTCGCGCACGGCCGCCGAGTTGAGCGACACCTTGTCGGCACCGGCGGCAACCATGGTGCGCATGCCCGCCAAGTCGCGAAAGCCGCCGCCCACGGTATAGGGAATAGCGAGCTCCTCGGCCGCGTGCGCCGCCATCTCGATGGTCGTCGCACGGTTGTCACTCGTCGCGGTAATGTCCAAAAATACGACCTCGTCCGCACCTTCGCGGTCGTAGGAGCGCGCCAGCTCCACCGGATCGCCCGCATCGCGCAAGCTCACAAAGTTGACGCCCTTGACCACACGGCCGTCCTTGACGTCCAGACAGGGAATCACGCGTTTGGTAAGCATGGGCTACTCCTCCCCTCGGGCGGCGGCCAGTGCCTGGGCCAGCGTAAAGTTGCCCTCGTAGAGCGCACGGCCGGTAATGGCACCCTCGATGGCATCCTCACCCACCGCAGCCAGCGCGCGAATGTCATCGAGCGTAGAGATGCCGCCCGAAGCCACGACAGGAAAGCCCGCGACCTTGGCAACATGGCGATACGCCGCCACATCGATGCCCGTCTGCATGCCATCGCGCGCGATGTCGGTATACACCAGATGCTTAAAGCCCAGCTCGGTGAGCTGTGCCACGGCATCGTCGAGTGCCACGCCCGCGCCGTCGCGCCAGCCGTTCACCTTGACCTGGCCGTCGCGCGCGGCGATGTCGGCCACGAGCAGCTCGCCAAAGCCTTGGGCCGCCACCTCGGCAAAACCCGGCTCGGTCACGAGCACCGTGCCCAGTGCGATGCGACGCGCGCCGTAGCCGGCCAGCTCGTCGATGCGTACAAGCGAGCGAACGCCGCCGCCCACGTCCACAGACAGACCGTCGATGCCGCAGATGCCCTTAATCGCCGCCGAGTTGGCAGCACACGTGTCCTCGTCCTCGCCAAAGGCAGCAGACAGGTCGACGACGTGCACCCAGCTCGCACCCTGCTCGGCGAACGAGCGGGCGACTGCCACGGGGTCGTCGGAATATACCTTGCAGCGGCTCCGGTCGCCGCGCTCCAGGCGCACGACCTTGCCGCCGATCAGATCGATTGCGGGAAACAGAATCATCGGCCGGCCCCCTCGACGATGCTCACGAAGTTCTTAAGGATGCGCTGACCCAGCGCGGAGGATTTCTCGGGATGGAACTGGCAGCCCCACACGTTGCCGTGGCGCACGATGCACGGGAAGCTCCGCGTATAGTGCGTGCGCGCCAGCACATCGGCGGCATCGGCATCGTCGGCCACCGCGTAGCTGTGGGTGAAGTACATGTTGGCACCCTCGGCAAAACCGGCAAGCAGCGAATCGGCCGCACCGACGGGCGTCATGTGTACCTGGTCCCAGCCCGCGTGCGGCACCTTCAGGCGACTCGATTCCAAGCGCGTGCACGAGCCACGCATAATACCCAGGCCATCGACCCAGGGACCGCCAGCCTGCTCGGTGGTGTTGCCATCGGCAACCGCGCCCTCGTCCGCAGGCACGCCCTCGTTGCCGCGCTCAAAAAATAGCTGAAGGCCCAGACAGATACCGAGCAGCGGAGTTCCGGCGGCGACGGCATCGAACACCGCGTCCGCCTCGCCGCTCTGGCGCATAAAGGCGATCGCGTCATAGAACGCGCCCACGCCCGGGATGACCAGGCCGTCGGCATTGCGGATCTGCTCCGGATCGTCCGATGTGCAGGCGGCGGCACCGGCGCGCGCAAGCCCGCGCGCAACGCTCGACAAGTTGCCCTTGTGGTAGTCAACCACCACGATCTTCGGTTCGCCCACGCGACCCTCCCTTTTCCCATTCAAAACCTGTCCCTTTTTGGCAGGTTACAGCGAGCCCTTGGTGCTGGGGATGCCCTGCACGCGGGGATCGAGCTCGCAGGCATGACGCATCGTGCGGCCCACGGCCTTAAAGGCGGCCTCGATAATGTGATGCGAGTTGCTGCCCGCCAGCTCGCGCACGTGCAGCGTGAGCTTGGTGCCGCGCGCAAAGGCGTAGAAGAACTCGACGGCCAGCTCGGTATCGAAGCTGCCCACGCGCTCGGTCGGCACGGGCAGCTCGCAGTAGGCCTGCCCGCGGCCCGAAATATCAACAGCAGCCATCACAAGCGTCTCGTCCATGGCAATCGCCGCGTCGGCAAAGCGCGTAATGCCCGCCTTGTCGCCCAGCGCCTGGCAAAACGCCTCGCCCAACACGATACCCGTGTCCTCGACGGTGTGGTGCGCATCGACCTCCACGTCGCCCACCGCGTGCACCGTCAGATCGAACAGACCATGGCGGCCAAAAGCGTTGAGCATGTGGTCGAAAAACGGCACGCCGGTCGAGATATCGCACACGCCGCTTCCGTCCAGGTCGAGCTTTACGACAATGTCGGTCTCGCCCGTCTTGCGGGTCACCTCGGCATAGCGGTCCATCTACATCTCCTCCTTCACCAGCGCGGCAAACGCAGCCAGCACCTCGTCGTTTTCCTGCGGGGTACCCACGGTAATGCGTAGGCAGTCCGCGAGCCCCGGCGCGTAGCTAAAGTCGCGCACCAAAATCGAATACTCGTCGCGCAGACGCTCGCGCACGTGCGTGGCATGCGGCGTGCGCACGAGCACAAAGTTCGCCGCGCTCGGCCACGCCTCCACGGGCAGGCCCTCGGCAGCCATTGCGTGCAGGGCACACAGTTCGCGCTCGCGCTCGGATGCAACCTGTGCCACCACGGGTGCGTACGCATCGCGGGCACGCACGCAGGCAAGCGCGGCGGCCTGGCTCAGCACGTTAACCGAGTAGATTTGGCGAATCGCCGCAAACACATCGATGACCTCGGGCGCCGCGATCACATAGCCCAGACGCGTGCCGGCGGCGCCGAACGCCTTGGACAGCGTATGCAGAATCACCAGGTTGGGATGCTCGGCGATAAGCCCCTGCGCCGTGGTAGCCGCGCCAAACGAATCGTCCGCAAACTCAACGTAGGCCTCGTCGACCATGACCATGCCGGGGCACGCATCGCACAGGGCCGCGACAAAGTCGAGCGGCGCCACGTCACCCGTGGGATTGTTGGGCGAGGTCACGATCGCCAGATCGCACTCGGGAGCCGCCGCAAGCACCGCCGCATGGTCGAGCTCAAAGGTCACCGGGTCGCGCCACACGTCGCGCACCTCGGTCTGGCACAGCGACGCAAAGAACGCGTACTCGCTAAAGCACGGCGGGCAGTTGAGCAGGGTCCGCCCCGCGCCGCCAAACGCCAGCAGGTAGTT
>CAUACA010000024.1 GCA_958427355.1 uncultured Collinsella sp.
CGTAGCCCGAGACGGTCCCGGGCTGACAATTTCGACTGTAATGGACGTTCTTAAACGACTACTGTGTGTCTATTAATTTTTCGCGCACATGCCGCGCTGCTGGTTGAGGGCGTATATCCTGTCTTATTGTCAGTAACACAAAATAGGGAAGGCACCAGATGCAACCTCGGCAACAGCGCGGCATGCAGACCCAGCCGGTATGCAGCCGTCGCATCTTTTTGGGTAGCGCTCTCGCTGCGAGCGCTTCCGTCGTCGCCGGCGCGCTCGCCGGCTGTCAGCGCCCGTCCACGCTCAAGGTGGTTCAGCCCACGACGGGCGGCGGTCGCGACGACCTGTCCGATTCCGTGATCGGCAAGGACAAGATCCGCATCGGCATGGAGGCGGCCTACGCCCCGTACAACTGGCAGGTTTCCGAAGCCAGTGAATACACCATCCCCATCGACAACGTGCAGGGTGCCTATGCCGATGGCTACGACGTGCAGATCGCCAAGATCGTCTGCAAAGCCCTCGGTGGCGAGCCCGTTGCCGTCAAGCAGAGCTTCTCGGGTCTTATCGATTCGCTCAACAACGGCCAGATCGACCTCATCATCGCCGGCATGAGCGCCACGCCCGAGCGCGAGGAGTCTGTTGGCTTCTCCGATCCGTACTTTATCGGTTACTTTGGCCTGTTCGTAAAAGAGGGCTCGCCCTACCAAAACGCGACCAAGCTCAGCGACTTTAGCGGCGCTACGGTGCTCGGCCAAAAGGACACCATGCTCGATACCGTCATCGACGAGATTCCGGGCGTTGTGCACAAGAACCCGGTCGATTCGGTTCCCACGGTGTTTTCGAACCTGCTGCAGGGCACGTGCGACGCCGTGACCTACAACACCGAGAATGAGAAGGGCTATATGGCCCAAAATCCCGGTATCGTCCCCATCCATTTTGCCGAGGGCGAGGGCTTTAAGCAGGAGGTCGCGGCAAATGTCGGTTGCCGCAAGGGCTCGGACAAGCTGCTTAAGCTCATCGACAAGACACTCAAGGGCATTAGCCAAGAGGAGCGCGACCAAATGTGGGACGCGTGCCTCGACCGTCAGCCGGCATAGGGAGGCAGCATGAAAACCATCAATCGCCTGGCCTCCTTTATCAAGGCCGACCACCGTTATGTATACCTAGGCACGAGCGTTATCGCGGCGCTCGGCCTGGCGTTTAGCCAGCGCAACCCCACGCCGCTGAGCTTCTTGGCCCCCACGGGCGTGTTCCAAGATTGCCTTTGGGCGATCCTGTGGGCCTGGCTCGTCGTGTCGACGGCGGCGCTGGTCACCAAGCTCATGCACTGGAGTGACTATCGCGAAACGTCGCCGTTTGCTTCCGAGCGCTTCCGTCGCGGCGTGCGCCTGGGCAGCTATGTCGTGGTCGCCATCGCGGCGATCTTTTTCGTGGACCGCTGCGTCATGTCGTTTATCGACCTGGTGCAGGTGAGCATTGTCTCGGATTCCAACCCCAGCGACTTTTTGTCGAGCCTGGTCTACATGACCTACAAGAGCGGGGACTTCTTTATTCGCGGTATCGAGATCACCATCGCGCTTGCCACCTTCGGCACCGTCATCGCATTCTTCCTGGCGCTGCTCTTCGTGTTTTTGCGCATTCAGACCTTCGATCGCGTGGACAACGACCTGGTGCGCTTCTTTAAGAGTATCGGCCGCGGCTTTGCGGCCGTCTACTCCACCATCGTGCGCGGCACGCCCATGATGGTCCAGGGTCTGCTCATCTATTACGCGGGCTTCACCGTTTTGCGCGGCATGGGCTTCGAGACCGCCCAGGCCAACCAGATCTGGAGCACCTTCACCGCTGGCCTCGTCACCATCTCGCTCAACTCCACCGCCTACATGATGGAGGTCCTGCGCGGCGGCATCGAGTCCATCGATTCCGGCCAGGCCGAGGCGGCGCGCTCGCTGGGCCTGTCGCAGTGGCAGGCTATGCGCAAGGTCGTGTTCCCCCAGGGCATTAAAAACGCGATTCCGGCGCTCACCAACGAGCTCATCATCAACATCAAGGATTCGTCGGTGCTTTCGGTCATCGGCGTGTTTGACCTCATGTACGCCACCACCACCGTCGCCGGCGTGTACTACCGCCAGATGGAGGTCTACTGCGTGGCGCTCGTGGTCTACCTGATCCTGACGCTCGTGGCGAGCCGCCTGCTCGAGGCCTTTGGCAAAAAGCTCGGCGCCGAGGCCCCGGCAACGCTGCCCAGCTCCAACTAGGCTCAAGACGAGGAGAATCATCATGGCAGATACCGCCACTACCGGCACCGCGGCCGCCGCACAGACAAATGAGCCGCTCATCCGCGTCGAGGGCCTGCGCAAGAGCTTCGGCTCGCTCGAGGTGCTCAAGGGCATCGACCTGTCCGTTAACCCCGGCGAGGTCGTCACCATTATCGGCGCCTCGGGCTCGGGCAAGTCGACCTTCCTGCGCTGCCTCAATCTGCTCGAGACCCCGGACGCGGGCCACATCTGGTTCCACGGCCAGGACCTTACGGCCGAGCGCTGCAATATCAATAAACTCCGCGAGGACATCGGCATGGTGTTCCAGGGCTTTAACTTGTTCAACAACATGGATGTGCTCGACAACTGCACGCTCGCGCCCGTCACGCTCAAAAAGATGAGCAAGGCCGAGGCCGAAAAGGTCGCGCTAGAGCATCTGGCAAGCGTGGGACTCGAAAAGTTCGCACACGCCGCCGTGGGTCGCCTGTCCGGCGGCCAAAAGCAGCGCGTGGCCATCGCCCGCGCCTTGTGCATGAACCCGCAAATCATGCTGTTCGACGAGCCGACCTCTGCGCTCGACCCCGAGATCGTGGGCGAGGTGCTCGAGGTCATGCGCAAGCTCGCCGCCGACGGCATGACCATGGTCGTCGTTACCCACGAGATGGCCTTCGCGCGTACCGTGTCCGACCGCGTGGTCTTTATGGACCAGGGCGTGGTGCTCGAGGACGCCGCGCCGGCTGAGCTCTTTGGCAATCCTAAGCACCAGCGCACCCGCGAGTTCCTCTCGCGTTATCTCGAGGACAAATAACCGACCGCAAACGCGTACGTGGCAGGGCCGCTCCGGTGGGGCGGCCCTTGTCGTCACAATCGAAAGGATGTCATGGCCGAGGTTTGGCGCTTTTTTGCGCATGAGGATGATTTTGCCGATCTGGACGAGGCTGGTGCGTGCGAGCGCCTGGGCCGCGTGCTGTCGTTTCCGACCATTTCGAGCATGGATGCCGAGGCAGTGGACTGGCAGCCGTTCGACGACCTGCGCGCCTATATGCAGCAGGCCTGGCCGCACGTATTTACAGCGGGTAAGGTCGAGCTCATCGATCATTCGTTGCTGGTGACGCTTTCCGGCTCCGACCCCGCACTCAAGCCCGTTGTGCTCATGGGTCATATGGACGTGGTCCCCGTGGTGCCGGGTACCGAGGACGACTGGACGTACGCCCCCTTTAGCGGGCATGTAGACGACACCTACATTTGGGGTCGCGGCGCCATCGATATGAAAGACCAGGTCGCAGGCATTCTCGAGGCGGTTGAGTATGCGCTGGCGCACGGTTGGCAGCACGAGCGCACGCTGCTCCTGGCCTTTGGCCAGGACGAGGAGACTACGCAGTACGGCGCAGGCGCCATCGGCCGCGCGCTCGAGGAGCGCGGCATTGAGCTTGAGTACCTGATCGACGAGGGCGACTACCGCATCGTTTCGGCTGCCGAGTACAGCGCGGGCGAGGACTGGCTCATGCACGCCGACCTTGCCGAGAAGGGCTATGCCGATATCGTGCTCAAGACGAAGAGTGAGGGCGGGCATTCGTCCAACCCCTACGGTGGCACATCGCTCGAGGTGCTCAGCCGTGCCATCACCGCAATCTGTGATATCGAGTGGCCGACGCGCGTGACCGACTTGCTTGCCGCCCAGCTCGTCGAGTTGGGGCTCTACACGGCCGACGAGATTGCCTCCAACAAGGACACCATCGTGCGCGAGTGCCTCGCCAGCAAGAAGCTCTACCCGCTCGTGACGACCACCTGCGCGCCCACGCAGATCGAGGGCGGCAGCACCGGCGCCAACGTAATGCCGCAGGATATGTGGGCTAATATCAACTTCCGCATGCTCGAGGGCACGAGCGTGGCCGACGTTGTGGCGCGCTGCCGTGATGCGGTTGCCGGGGCGGACCTTGCCGGTCGTGTCGAAGTGGAGCTGGGTCCCGGCAGCTCCGAACCCTCGCCGTCCCCGCGCATCGGTGGTCCCGGTCTCGAGGTGGTTCGCTCCATCGCCGCCTGCTATTTCCGTGATCCAAAGGGGACGGAGGAAAACGGATCATTCGAGCCAGTGGCAATTGTGCCCTCGACCGTGATCGGCGCGACCGACGCTGCCAACTACCAGCGCATTTGCTCCGAGTGCATTCGCTTCTCGGCCTTTGTGGTAGACGATGACGAGTGCGACCGCGGCGTCCACGGCACCAACGAGCGCATCACCCGTCGCGCCTACCTCCAAGGCATCCGCTTCCTCATCGCCCTGCTCCACACGCTCTAGAATGTGACAAAGGGACTGAGCCGGCAACTGGCAACCGGTTTCATCGGTAATGAGATAAAAACTGTCATAGAAAAAGACTAAGATATCTTAAGAGACATATGCTGGGGTTGGTATTCCATGAACGACTGCGGGCATGTGCCAGACTGCCTCGCCCCCCGGGGAGCGCCCGGGCAGGTCGCCGTGTGACTGGGGAGGAAATTATGCAGGAGCTCAGAGAGACGACGTCTCTACTCGTGAATAATGTTATCGGGGGGGGGTCCCAGCAGGGAACATCCTGGTAGACACCGGCCGCGCGAGCGGTGGTCCGTCATGTCTTATGGCCGTCGTCGCGGGCTGTGCCCGGTCTCGCCATATGCGATTGTTCTGGCCCTCGCCGTCGCGCTGACGGTGGGTTTCTTCCTGCCGACCCGTGCGGAAGCAGCGTTTCCGGACCACACGGTCACGACGACTTCGCCCTCGGGGACGACGATCAACCTGTTTGATTACTGGGTGAATCCCGATGACCATCTGTCGGTTTCCGGCAACGGCGGCATCAACGCAAACCACCTGTTCCAGTTCAAGGATCAAGGAGCCAGCGAGGATCTTAACAAGTATACGGGTGGCTCCCAGGTCCGCACCGGCATCGTGAACAACGTTCTTGCCGGTGGTTACCCGAGACTCACCGACCGCTGGAAGGGAGAATCCCTCGGCTACCTGTTTGATTCCTCCGTCCATACGGGCAAGATATCCCATATGGGTGTGACGGGTTTGTTGCGGGTCAAGGGCGGCTACTACGAGTATGACAGCTCGCAGAACTACGCGGCGTACAACGCCAATAAGAATGCATTTGATGTCTACAATGCTGCCGGCGTTAAGCAAGCGGGGTCTGGGCCTCAGACAGTAGGCCAGTTCTTCCCCTTCGATGCGGCCGATGAGGTATTCAAGGAAGAGGACGGCAAACTCGTCCCGAACGGCATTACGTCGCAGAACGTCGCTGACCCTCAATATAACGGTAACAAACCCCTCAACCATTATTTCGGCCTCTCAATGTCCACGCGATTCGTGCAGCCGAAGGATGGCAAAACGAACGCTGGCAAGCCCATGACCTTCGAGTTCGCCGGAGACGACGACGTCTGGGTGTTCATTGACGATGTCCTCGTGGGCGACATTGGCGGCATCCACACCAGTGCTGATCTGACCATTAACTTCCAAACGGGCGACATCAGCGTTAACAATTCCGCAAATGGTACGCTGGAAAGCAAGTTCAAGGATGCGGGGCGGGATATTTCGGGCTTCAACGGCAACACCTTCGCTGACAGCACCAACCACACGCTCAAGTTCTTCTACTTGGAGCGTGGCGCCACCGACTCCAACATGAGGCTCAAGTTCAACCTCGTGACGGTTCCCGAGTCCGACATTATCAAGTTCGACCAGGATGGCGGTCTGGTGGAGGGTGCTCAGTTCGCGCTGTACAAGACAGACGAGAGCTTCGCTGACACGACCGCCAATCCAAATAACCTACTTGGCTCCGGCACCACGAACGCGAATGGACAACTGACGCTCACAAATAAGGCGGACAACGGCGTTATCAACTTCGATGACCTTTATAAAGAGTATCATTACAAGTACTACCTCCTGAAGGAAACAAAGGCGCCCAACGGTTACCGCTCGAGTCTCACGGCGACGGATGGCAGCATGCAGCTCGAGTACGTGCCCGCGAGCGACAAGAACGACGCGGGCGGTGTCATCATCAACCGCGGCGGTATGGACGCGGGCAGCGTCGTGTGGAAGACCGGTGCGTTCGCCGCCGCGAAGGAGACCATCACCGCGCCGCCGACCGTGTACAAGGCAAATAATGACCTGACGAAGTCCAACGAGACCGTCAACCTGGACTCCGGCATACTGTTCGCTGTGGTGCTCAAGCGCGATAAAAGCGCAGGCACGGGTATCAAAGATCAGAACAATTGGTACGCCGTGTCGGGCGACCCATCGACGGGAGCGGGGTACACCCTCGCCGAGAATCCGAGCAAGGCCGGCGCTATCGAGGCGGCGAAGAAGGACCTGCACGCCTTCACGCTCAACACGAGCGGCCAGTACCAGGTAGAGATTCAAAATCTGCCCGGCGACATCTCCAACTACTACTACCTGCTGAGCGGTAATGACCGCAAGAATGCCGAGTACACGGTGGCCATCTACCATACAAAGGCGAGCTCGATCGGCGACGCGACTCCCGAGAACACCGTCCACGTGTACAGCGACGACATCGCAGGCGGCACGAACTTCAAGCGACAGTTCGCCACGCGCTTGCTCGTCACGAACATCCAGAATCGCCTGTTCGTGCAGAAGACCGATACCGAGGGTAAGCCCGTTGACGGGGCGAAGTTCGCCCTGTACACCTCCAGCCAGGTGACTACGGAGAACGGCAAGGTCATGCTCAATGGCGAGCAGACCCCCTACGACACCCTGACGACGGGGTCGGTCGACTACCCGGTCCTGCTCGAAGGTGCGGGCATATTCCCGAATACGAGCAACGGTAACAGGCCGCTCGTGAAGGGGACCTACTTCCTAAAGGAGGTCTCGGCGCCCGAGGGCTTCCTGCTTAACGACACGCTTACCAAGGTGATTGTGGACGATTACGGCGTCCATGCCGATGCTGGTACGGACGATGACGGTGTTTCGACGTTCGTGGGTCCGGGCGCGCTCATGAAGAGCCTGGGCCAGTTTGGCGCAGAGGGTGACATCGACAACACGCTCACGTGGATCAAGGGCCAGCGCCAGACGTCCGACGGCAAGCTCGACGGCAACGACAACCTTTCCTGGAACAATGACGCCAAGGGCGGCGAGGATGAGGTGCGCCTCAAGTACGGCGCCAACGGACGTGTCTACCAGTATGGGCCCACCGAGGAGGGTAAACCTTATCGCTTGGAGACCGAGACGGGCTGGATACGTATGGGCATCACGCAGGACGAGCAGCCCAAGGGGACCACGTCGAAAGGTGCCCGCGCCGATCTGCGTGGCATGAACCTGAACGCCCTGTTCACGGGCGCCACCTGCGTGCGCGTGGCGAACGAACGCGAGGCGAGCCTCGAGGTGACGAAGAAGGTTGTCGTGCCCGATGGTCTGACGGGCAATAAGGACGCGGGGTTCACCTTCAAGTTCACCGTGCCCGTGGGGAAGACGTACAAGGCCGCAGTGTTCGAGAAGGCGGGGACTGCGAGCGAGCGGCGGGTCGGCAACGTGTTCGACCTGACGAACGGCTATTCGCAAACCATCAAGGCCGACGAGACGATTCGCGTGTACGGCCTTGCCAAGGGTGACAATTACACGGTGAAGGAGCTGACCGGCAAGGACGAGATGCCCGCGGGCTATAAGCTGATCGGCCGCAAGCAGGGTGACAAGAATCTGACTGAAGAAGGCGATAGCATCTCGGGCACGATTGCCTCGCAGAATTCCAACGGCACGCTGGCCGAAGACAACAAGCTGGTGTTCACCAACAGCTACAAGACGGACGCCAGCGACGAGCTGACCCCGCAGGTAACGAAGAAGGTCTCCGGCACCGAGAGCACGGACAAGGAGTTCTCGTTCACGCTGGCTGCCACGTCGGACATGCAGGCGAAGATCGCTGCCGGCGACCTGACGGTGTCGGATGACCTGGCGGGCGACGCGCATGCGGAGTCCCGGGCCACGAAGGGCGCGATCACGGGTAAGGACGGCCAGACGGTCGACTTCTCCGGCATGAAGTTCAACAAGGCCGGTACATACACGTTCACGCTTTCCGAGGCGCACGACGCCGATGACGACGCGGTGGTGGACGGCGTGCAGAACGCCGGTTGGACGATGGACGATTCCACCTACACCGTCACGGTGAAGGTTGAGGACAAGAATGCCAAGCTGACTGTCACAGGCGTGGCGGTGAAAAAGGACGGCGATGACAAGAGCGAAACGCCTGAGGTCAAGAACGGCGAGGTGAACCTCGCCACCTTTACCAACAGCTATGCCGCGAAGGGTTCCGTGACCCTGGCGGCGATGAAGCACTTTAAGGGCGGTGCGCTCGCGGGGAACGATTTCTCGTTTGCTCTGTACAAGGGTGACAAGGCGGAAGGCACGCCCCTTGAGACCGTCACGAACGACAAGGACGGCAACATTACCTTCCAGCCCATCAGCTACACCAAGGCCGGTGACTACGAGTACACCATCAAGGAAGTTACCGGTAACGACCAGACCATCGTCTACGACGGTCAGGAAGTGAAGGTCAAGGTCAGCGTCACCGATAACAAGAACGGCAAGCTGGGCGCAACCGCCACCTACGGCGGCGATAAGGCCGTGCCGACCTTCACCAACACGAAGCCGACGGCGGACGTCACCGTTGAGGCCACGAAAGTTCTCGCGGGCAAGGACCTGACGGCCGATGCGTTCACCTTCGGCCTGTACGACCAGGCCGGCAACGAGGTCGCCAAGGGCACCAACGACCGGGGCGGCAAGGTCGAGCTGGCCGTCGAGAACCTGAACCTGGGCGAGTACGACTACACGCTCAAGGAGGAGAAAGCCGGCCAGACCGTCGACGGCGTGGCCTACGACGCCAAGGAAGTCAAGGTCCACGTCAAGGTAGAGCAGAACCAGGGCGACAACAACAAGACGAAGGTGACCGTCACCTATGACGGTGCCGCTACGGCTCCCACCTTCAACAACACCTACGACGCAAAGGGTTCCGTAATCCTGACGGCGACCAAGACCATCAAGGTTGCGGACGGCTTCGACCACACGACGAAGCCCGCGGACGGCGAGTTCACCTTCGACCTGAAGGACGCTGCCGGCAACGTGCTCGACACCGCGAAGAACGATGCAAACGGCAAGGTCAGCTTCACGCGCGAGTTCCAGCTCTCCGACTTGGACGGCGCCGCGAGCAAGGACTTCACCTACACCATCGTGGAGCAGCCGGGCGCGGAGCCGGGCATGGTCTATGACAGCCATCCCCTCACCTATACGGCGACGGTCACGGACGGCGGGAACGGAGCACTGAATGCGAAGGCGATCGTGACGAGCGCATCCGGCTCGGATACCTTCACCAACATCTACCAGCCGGCCGCGACCGGCCTGGCCCTCGGTGCGCAGAAGAGCTATGTGAAGAAGGACGACAACACGCCGATCGTCCCCAAGTGCGGCGAGTTCACCTTCGATGTGTACGAGGGCAACCTGACGGCTGAGCAGCTTGCCGGGGCCAAGCCCGTCCGGACCGCGACCAACGGCGCGGACGGAAGTGTTAACTTCGACGCCTTCTCCTACGCGAAGCCGGGCACGTACGAGTACACTATCGTGGAGCGGAAGGGTGATCTGGCCTACGTGACCTACGACGACGCGGTGCATCATGCCGTGGTGACGGTTGTGGACAATGCCGGCACGCTGCAGGCGAGCGTCGCCTACGACGGCGCGGACGCCACGAAGCCCACCTTCACCAACACCTACAAGGCGAAGGCGACGAACTCCGGCGCGATCGCCCTCACCAAGAGCGTTGACGTGCACGACGGCAGCTATCAGCTAAAGGCGGGAGACTTCGCCTTCGAGCTGGTGGGGTCTGACGGTACGGTGCTCCAGACCCAGAAGAACGACGCCAAGGGCAAGGTTTACTTTAACGAGCTGACCTTCGACCATGCGGGCACCTTTCCCTTCACGGTCCGTGAGGTGCAGCCGACGGACGGCGCGCCGGGCGTGCCGGGCGTGACCTACACCGGCAAGACGTACACCCTGACCTACGTGGTGAAGGACAACAACGACGGCAAGCTGGTGGTAGAGAGCTCTACGGTGAAACCGAGCGAGGGCACCGAGAACGGCGTCACCCCCAATACCATGACGTTTGCGAACAGCTACCAGCCGGGTCAGACCTCCTACCAGATCTCTGGCACCAAGGTGCTTGAGAATGCCGACCCGGCCACCACGCGGACGCCCGCCGATGGCGAGTTCACATTCGCGCTGATTGACGCGGCCACCGGGCAGGAGATTGACCGGACCACGAACGCGGGTATCGCGTTTACCTTCAAGGCCATCTCGTACACTGCGACTGGTTCGCATACGTACCAGGTGAAGGAGGTTGCGGGCCAAGATGGCACCATCACTTACAGCGATGCGGTGTTGGATGTGACGGTGAGCGTGACCGACGACGGCAGCGGCCAGCTGACCGCGACGGCGAACAAGACGGCCGCGGATCTGACCTTCACCAACACCTACACGCCGACGGCAACGACGGCGACGATTACCGGAACGAAGGCTCTGACCGGCCGCGACCTGGCCGAGGGTGAGTTCTTCTTCGACCTGAAGGACGCCGACGGTAACGTGGTGCAGACGGTGCAGAACGGCGCCGACGGCACGTTCGGCTTCGCGCCGCTGCAGCTGGACAAGGTGGGGACGTACGTCTACACCGTGTCCGAGCGGGCAGGGGCGACGGCGAACGGCGTCACCTACGACACGACGGTCTTTACCGCGACGGTGACGGTGACGGAGAATGCGGAGACGCACGCGCTGGAGGCGCAGGTTGCCTACAGCAAGGGCGGCAAGGCTGCGGATGCGGTGGCGTTCAGCAACAGTTACGCGCCGGCCGCGACTGAGGTGAAGCTGGGGGCCTCCAAGGTGCTGAGCGGCGAGGACCTGAAGGAAGGGCAGTTCTCCTTCCAGCTGAAGGATGCCGACGGCAAGGTGCTGCAGACCGCAAAGAACGCGGCGGACGGCACGGTGGGCTTCGAGGCGATCTCGTACGACAAGCCCGGAACGTACGCCTACAGCATCTCCGAGGTGGACGACGGTCAGAAGAACGTGACGTACGACGCGGCCGAGCACCGGGTAACGGTGACGGTGACGGACGACGGTGCGGGCCATCTGGTGGCGACGGTAACCTATGACGGCGCCGTGGCGCCGGTGTTCAAGAACACGTACACGCCGCCGACCACCCCGCCGACGGAGCCGCCCACCAATCCGCCGAGCAAGTCACCGGTGCCGAAGGAGGAGAAGCCGGGTCTGCCGTATACGGGCGATACCAGCTTGTCGCCGATGGCCCTGGGTGGCATCGCGGGCGGCGCGGTGGTGCTGATCGCCGCAGGCGTTATCCTGCGGCGCCGGAACCGGTAGCTACGGCGGCCGAGAAGGGCTTTGATTGAGGGCGGGTGGTCGCAGGGTGCGGCCGCTCGCCCTTTTTGGTGAAAGGCTATGTTAACCCGCCGTTTGCACGTCCGGCTCCAGATGGAACTCGTACTCCGGCTCCATCATCTTCTTCCGGATCTTTTCGTAGCGCCCGTCGTCGAGCTGCTCGCGCATGAGCGACGTCCTGTCCCCGACGCGTGCGGCCTCGCGCAGCCATCTGAACCACATCAGGCAGCTGTGGAGCCTGCGGGTCGATACGCCCTTGAACCTCTCGAGGAAGTGGCCGAGCGAACCCTGCGCTTCAGCATCCTCTGGACCGTGTCCCGCTCGTACCCGGTGAGCCTGCCGTGGGTCCTCGGGACCGCCCTCGCGGCGCCCTTCCCGCCCTTTCCGGACATGGCGTCCTCCGATCTCCCGGGGCCGGCCGATCCGGCCCTCAGGGTATCGGATTCCCAAATTTATCCGTATATGTGCGGATGAATGCGGGAGGCGTTCGGATGAAGTTGTATTCAAGGAAAGAGACTGACCCTTAGTCGCATTCCGTGCGGGTTATATGCAGGTATGCCTGCGCACGCTATCATGTATGGGTTAGACCGCAACTATGTACCTCATACGCGAAGGGATGCGCATGTATCTGAAGATCGACATGTTCTAGCTGGGCTTACCCCCGCAGTGGCGCCGCGCGCCCCATCAACTCTGCCGATTTTCGCCTTCACGCACATAAAGGAGTCCCGCCATGCGCGACAAGCTCGAAAAGATCATTAAGGCCTACGAGGAGCTCGAGAAGAAGCTTTCCGACCCGGCCGTCGCCTCCGACATCAAGGAGTTCACGCGTCTCAACAAGGAGTACGCACACCAGTCCGACCTCATCGCTGCCTCGCGCGAGTACATCGGCGCGCTCGATGACATCGAGGCCGCCAAGGAGATGCTCCGCGACACCAGCGATGCGGACGAGAAGGAGATGCTCCAGATGGACATCTCCGAGAACGAGGAAAAGCTTCCCCAGCTCGAGGAAGACATCAAGTACATGCTCATCCCGAGTGACCCCAACGACGACAAGAACACCATCGTCGAGATTCGCTCCGCCGCCGGTGGCGACGAGGCGGCCATCTTCGCCGGCGACCTGTACAAGATGTATCAGCGCTTTTGCGAGTCGCGCGGCTGGAAGACTACCGTGCTCGATTCCAGCCCCAGCGAGGCCGGCGGCTTTAAGTCCATTGAGTTCAAGGTCGAGGGCGACCGCGTCTACTCCGTTATGAAGTACGAGTCCGGCGTGCACCGTGTCCAGCGCGTCCCTAAGACCGAGTCCCAGGGCCGCATCCAGACTTCAACGGCTACCGTCGCCGTGCTTCCCGAGGCCGAGGAAATCGACGTCCAGATCAACCAGTCCGACCTGCGCATCGACACCTACTGCGCCTCCGGCCCTGGCGGTCAGTGCGTTAACACCACCTACTCCGCCGTGCGCATCACCCACCTGCCCACCAACACCGTGGTGCAGTCGCAGGAGCAACGTTCCCAGATCCAGAACCGCGAGGTCTGCATGCAGATGCTGCGTGCCCGTCTGTACGAGATGGAACTCGAGAAGCAGCAGGCCGAGCTCGGTGCCGAGCGCCAAAGCCAGATCGGCCACGGTAACCGTTCCGAGAAGATCCGTACTTACAACCAGCCCCAGGACCGCGTGACCGATCACCGTATCGGCTTCAACTCTACCTACAACGGCGTCCTTCTGGGCGATCAGCTCGGTACCGTCATCGAGGCGCTCGCCGCCGCCGAGCGAGCCGAGAAGCTGGCACAGGCTGTGTAGTGGGTTACGCGGTTTTACCAAACCGCGTAACGGCTCGACGCTGCGCGACGTCCAGAGCGACAATTTGTCATTCAAAAGGCAAGGCATGACCAGAAGGTCTATGCCTTGCCTTTTTCATGCCAACTTGTTCGCTCTGGACGTCGCTCGCTGTCCGTCCTCTACCTGCGGCGCCTTAGATGTAGTCATTGGGGACGTTCTTAAACGACTAGGTTGGGCACATTGCTTTGAGATGTTATTCAATCCGTCTTGATGGCCTTTGAGCTGCTTACCTGCTTAAAGCAATTAACGGTATGCATCTGCAATTGAAAATATTGCTCGAAAAATTGTCCAAGAAGTCGCGGGGCGATTTTTGATGGGTCGTGCGTCAAGCGATGTGGCAAGTTCTTGGTTAGATATTGGTCAGTTTTGGGTCAACCTTGCCAAAAGCTTGACGAATGCAGATTTTGACGTCGACGAATGAGCACTTCAGGCAGGTTCCAAGCAAAATTCTGGGCTGATTCTCGATGATCGCCTTCAATCGCCCCTTGCCATGCGCTGGCCTCGCGTACAATCTGCTCCGACATTCGCGCGCCGTCCGGCGCTTAAGAGGGGAGGACCCCATGGCAAACGAGATTTGGACCATCAAGCGTTGTCTCGAGTGGACCAAGGAGTACCTGGCCGAGCGCGGCGAGGAGCACCCCCGTCTTTCTGCCGAGTGGCTGCTCTGCGCTGCCACGGGTTTGGCACGCATCGACTTATATATGCGCATGGACGAGACGCTTAACGCGGCTCAGCTCGAGACCATGCACGCGGCCGTTGTTCGTCGCGCTAAAGGTGAACCGCTGCAGTACATCACCGGCAGCACGCAGTTTCGCATGATCGACGTCGCGTGCGCCCCCGGCGTGCTCATTCCGCGTCCCGAGACCGAGATGCTCGTCGAGGAAGTCCTCAATTATCTGGATGCCGAGGTGCTGAGCCCCGAGGCTGCTGCCCGTCAGCGTGTTGAACTGCCTTGGAACGATGAGGTCGAGGAGGCACGCAAGGCCGAGGCCGCGCTGGCAGACGAACGCGCGACGGCCGAGCGCCGTGCCGCCAACCTCACGCCCGCCGACGAGGCGGCGCTGGGTGGCGACGTACTGGGCAGCCGTGCCTATGCCGAGGAACTGGCCGACCGCGAGGCCGAGGAAGCCGCCACGCAGGCAGCAGAAGCCGAAGCCGCGGAAGCCGCCGAGTCCGAGCTCGACGAATACGGCATCGCCATCGAGGGTGCCGACCAGGAGACGGCTTCAGCTCAGGATGCCGCTGCGCCTGCCCCAGCCGAGCCCCGCACTGCCCACGTTCTCGAGGTCGGCTGCGGCACGGGCTGCATTTCGCTCTCCCTTGCCTGGGAGCGCCGCGGCCACGTCGCCTGCACTGCTACCGATATCGAGCCGCGCGCCATCGACCTTGCTACCAAAAACCGCGACGCCCTCGGTCTCACATCCGATGAGGTTGCCTTTAGCCTCACCAACCTGGTGAGTTCCATTCCCCGCGAAGAGTGGGGCACCTTTGATGTGCTCGTCTCCAACCCACCTTACATCCCGACCGGCGTCATGCGCTCGCTGCCGCACGAGGTCAAGGACTTTGAGCCCGACCTGGCGCTTGAGGGCGGCGCCGACGGCCTCGATATCTTCCGCCGCCTGCTCAATGCGGCGCCTTACATGCTGCGCGCCGGCGGCCTGTTTGCCTGCGAGCTCTACGAGGGTGCCCTCGACGCCGCCGCCGAGCTCTGCCGCCAGGCGGGTCTCTCGGACGTGCGCATCGTCCGCGACCTCACCGATCGCCCCCGCATCGTCCGAGCCATCGTCACCGAGCCCAAACAGCGCCAGTAATATTCATTAACTGGTTAGCAAAAATTATAAAGTAGTTTATAATTAGGACGGCTGAAAGAGGTCGGCCCATGCAACCTTCTACCTTTCGGGAAATCATTGCCCTACTCAAGCACGATGGATTCGTGAAGGTCGCGCAATTCGGTAGTCATGCTAAGTATGTTTCTGGCGATCGCGTTGTCACCGTGAACGGCTCTGGTGGTGATCGACCAAAGAAGGGCACGTGGGCAAGTATTCGTCGCCAAGCTGGATGGTAGTTGGAGGCAAAATGAGGCAGCGATTTACCTATGACTGCGTTCTCATAAAAGAAGACGACGGTTACTGCGCCAGCTTCCCGCAGATTCCCGGCGCCTTTGCCGATGGCGATACACGCGAAGAAGCGATTGCCCATGCCACCGAGGCGCTGATGGCGTTTTTGGCCGACGACCTCAACAACGGTTTGACTCCGGCAGGGTACGAACACTCGGCCGAGGTCGTGGCCCTTTCAGTCGAAATCGACCACGAGGACGCTCGGGAAGCGGCGTGCCGAACATTTAAAGACGCAGCGCTGGACCTCAAAGTCTCCGCTCCGCGGATTACCGCTCTGGTCAAAGCCGGAAAGCTCGATGTTGAACTCGTCGACGGCCGTCGGATGATAACGATAGACAGCATCGAGCGCTACGCCGCCCAAAAACGCCACGCCGGCAGGCCAAAGAAGTTCGTCGCAGTTCAATAACCCCCTCACTTTCACCGACTACTAAAGCCGCTCACCAAACCAACATGCGCTCTGGGCAAATAGGTTGAATGTTTCGTGCGAGAATGCCCCTCAGTAAACAAACTTGCACCAGAGCGTAAGGGGCTGGCATACACATGCAGACGGTCTATCGGGTATACGAGGGAACGCGCGAGCCGCATCGGCTTGCAGTCGAGCGCACGGCCGAGCTACTCGGTCGCGGCGGCCTGGCGCTTATTCCAACCGAGACGGTCTACGGTGTCGCCGTGGCGGTCAACGCTTTCTCGGATGCCGTTCCACAAGATACAAGTGAGCCTCTGCCGTGGCCGCGCGATCCGCAGGCCACCGTCAACGGCGCCGCGGTCCCTGCACTCGGTACCGGCTATCGTCGCATCTTTACCCTTAAGCAGCGCGAGCTCACCCAAACGGTTGCCTGGCTGGTCGATGATGCCGAGGCACTCGACCGCTATGGCGTGGATATCCCTAATGAGGCCCGCGTGCTCGCCCGACGATGCTGGCCGGGCGCCCTGACTATCGTGGTCAAGGCGGCCCCCTGCGTGCCGACCTTTATGCGCGCCGCCGACGACACGGTGGCACTTCGCGCTTCGGCCTCGCCCGTGGTGCAGGCGCTCATCCGCGCCTGCGGTAGCCCTCTTGCCTGCACTAGCGCCAACACGCATGGCGCGCCCGCGCCGGCAAGTTTTGTCACGGTGGAGGAGCGTATCCTGGAGGGGGTCGATGTGGCCGTCGACGCAGGTGAAACCACGTGTCGCGACGCCTCAACCATCGTGTCGTTTCAGCACGGCGAGCTCCAGATCCTGCGCCAAGGCGCGCTTCCCGCATCAGAGATCGAGCGGGTCCTGTCCGACCCGATGCAATAGAAAGGTGTAAGCGATGTCGTTGAATCTAGGTAGCCTGGGTATGGAAGACGCCTCGTTTAGCTTTGGCGGTTCCTACATCATGGCGCTCGACTGCGGCACTACCTCGGTACTTGCGACCATCGTCGACGAGTACGGCTGCATCGTCGCCCAGGCGCGCCGTAGCGTCAAAACCAGCTTCCCGCGCCCCGGCTGGGTGGAGCAGGATCCCACGGAGGTGCTTGCCAGCCAGATCGGCGTGATGATGGAGGTCCAGTTTAAGAGCGGCATCCATTCTGACCGCATTGCCGCCATCGGTATCTCCAACCAGCGCGAGACCACGGTGGTGTGGGACCGCATAAGCGGCCAACCCATCTATAACGCCATCGTGTGGCAATGCCGTCGCACCGCACCTCTGATCGACGAGCTGGTCGAGCAGGGCGCAGAAGAGCTGGTGCGCTCCCGCACGGGGCTTACGCTCGACCCGTATTTCTCGGCCTCCAAGGTGCAGTGGATTCTCGATAACGTCGACGGTGCGCGTGAGAGCGCGGCGGCGGGCGACCTCATGTTCGGCACCATCGACACCTGGCTCATCTACAACCTCACCGGCGGTCAGGTCTTTGCCACCGACTACACCAATGCCAGCCGCACCGCGCTCTTTAATATCCATGCGCTCGATTGGGACGACGATCTGCTGGCACTTTTCGACATCCCGCGTTCCATGATGCCAGAGGTTCGTTGGAGCTCGGGCGACTACGGCCGCGTCGCAAGCGACATCATGACCAACATGCCACCCATCATGGGCGTGGCTGGCGACCAGCAGGCGTCGCTGTTCGGCCACTGCTGCTTCCATCCCGGCCAGACCAAAAACACCTATGGCACGGGTTGCTTTATGCTCATGAACACCGGCGACAAGATCGTCGAATCCAAGAACGGTCTGGTCTCCACGATCGGTATCGCCGCGGACGGCAAGATCAGCTATGCGCTCGAGGGTTCTATCTTTGCCGCCGGCTCAACCATGAACTGGCTGCGTAACAACATGGGCATCATCTCGAGCGTGAGCGAGTCCGCGCAACTCGCCACTTCGATTAACGACAACGAGGGCTGCTACTTCGTCCCCGCCTTCGCAGGCCTGGGCGCTCCCTGGTGGGACCCGCATGCTCGCGGTATCGTGTGCGGCCTGACCGGCGCCTCGAGTCGCGCGACCATTGTGCGTGCGGCCTGCGAGTCCATGGCCTACCAGAGTTATGACGTGCTACGCGCCATGGAGCAGGACGTGGGACTTTCGATTGAGCGCCTGTCCGTCGATGGCGGTGCCTCGCGCAACGAGTTCATTATGCAATTCCAGGCCGACCTGCTGGATATTCCCGTGCTGCAGTGCGAGACGGTGGAGACCACGGCGATCGGCGCCGCGTACTTGGCGGGCCTTGCCGTCGGCTATTGGGAGGACCTTGAGGAGCTGGAGCAAAACGCTCAGATCGTTAAGACCTTCCTTCCCCATATGTCCGCCGAGCGCCGCGAGCAAAACCTGGCGGGCTGGCATGATGCCGTCAAACGCTCGCTCGGCTCCGTACAGTAGGGCTGCGACGAGCTGCTCGATACAACAAACCGCTAAACTAATGCATGGCGTGCGGCGGCAACATTGCTTCGCGCCTTGTCAGCAAGGTCGTTTTGCGGCCGCAACGAAAGGGGCAATCAACCCATGACCGTCACCTACGACGCGTCCCGTGTGACGCTTGTCGATCACCCGCTCGTCCAGCACAAGCTGTCGATCCTGCGCGACAAGAGCACCGGCACCAACCAGTTCCGCCAGCTCGTGCGCGAGCTCGCACTTTTTGACGGCTACGAGGCCATGCGCGACCTGCCCATGGAAGACGTCGAGGTCGAGACCCCCATCACCACCGCAACGTTTAAGCAGCTCGCCGGCAAAAAGCTCGCCATCGTTCCCATCCTGCGTGCGGGCCTTGGCATGGTCGACGGTATCCTCGACTTGGTACCCTCGGCTCGCGTGGGCCACATTGGAATGGAGCGCGACGAGGTTACTCACGAGCCGCATGAGTATTACTGCAAGATGCCCAAGGATATCGATCAGCGCATCTGCCTGGTCGTCGACCCCATGCTCGCCACGGGCGGTTCGGCCGAGATGGCCATCAGCTACCTGCGCGAGCGCGGTGTCAAGGACATCCGCATGCTGTGCATCGTCGCTGCCCCCGAGGGCCTCAAGTCGCTGACCGAGAAGGACCCCGATGTGCATATCTATACCTGTGCTATCGACGACCATCTCAACGAGGCTGCCTACATCGTTCCCGGCCTGGGCGACGCCGGCGATCGCATCTACGGCACGCTCTAGTCGCTGGGCTAAGACGGCCGCGGCTGCAAATAGGAAGAAATGGTGCGCGCGGGCAAGTAGAAGACGCCTGTTCGCACCTTTAGTTAATGGACGTTTTGCCCTGCAGGGTTCGAGAAAAACGTATTACCGTACCTGCGGCATAAAGAAGGTCTTAAGAAAACGAACAGGTGCGTATTAACCGATGCTTTTTCGGTTGTACTTTAGCGATTGGCTCGTACAATAGTCACCAATGTTTGGCGGGAACTGTCCTGTGAGGCGATAAAAAAGGAAAGTGAGGACGCCAGTGTTTCAGATAGCCGATCTGCTCGCTATCGTTGCAGGTGCCATCGCGGGCGCGATTGCCTTCCTTCCCTTTGTCTTTACGCTCAAGCCGGTTCTTGACGATAAGCAGAATGCGGACATGCTCAAGGGTATGGTGAGTCTCGCGGTCTCGGCAATCGCGTTGCTTGTCTTTACCTTGGTTGTGTTTGTGTTGTTCGGAGAGGCATTTCGCATGTTCCTCCTGGGCGAGGCGATCGGCTTCGTGGCCTTTATGGCCGCCTGCGCGGTTCGCGTCGCCAAGGCGTTGCGAGATCCTCATGAGGTCGAAAGGTAAGTCGTGGAAATTTTTGAAAAGCTGCCTGATGAGATTAATCATCTGGTCAGCGAGTTCAGCTCCACCCCTGTCGTGGGCGATCTGAGCTGCGGCATCACGCAGTACTCGTTTTGGCTGATCGTCTCCACGATCGTGCTCCTGATCGTCCTAGCCGTGTTCAAGAAGAAGCAGACCCTGGTTCCCAAGGGCTTCTTCGTCAACGGTTTCGAGTACATCATCGAGTACGTCGAGAACGATATCGGCAAGGGTGTCGTGGGTGAGAACTGGAAGAAGCACTTCCCGTTCCTGTGCTCGCTTTTCCTGTTCATCCTGATCAATAACATGATCGGCCTGATCCCGGGAATGAAGCCCGGCACCGGCGCAATCGGCTCCACCGCCGCACTCGCCATTTTCGCCTTCGTGTACTTCATCTACTACGGATGCAAGGCTCACGGCGTGATCGGCTACATCAAGAGCCTCGCCCCGCAGGGCGTGAGCTTCCCGATGAACGTGCTCGTGTGGGTCGTCGAGCTTTTCTCGACCTTCCTGCGCCTCATCACGCTTGCCGTCCGTCTGTTCTGCAACATGTTCGCAGGACACGTGGTCATGGGCTCGTTCGCCATCATGGCGAGCATGTTCATGCAGCCGCTGCTTCAGCAGGTTTCCGCGGCCCACGCCGTCGGCGCCCTGCCTTCGCTGGCCTGGCTTGCCATCCTCATCCTGATCTATGCGATCGAGCTTGTGGTCGGCGCCATCCAGGCTTACGTCTTCACGGTCCTTACCGCCGTGTATGTCTCCGAGGCAGAGGAGGTCGCGGAGGAGGAGTAGTCTTCCGTTCGTGCCTTAAAGGTAAGGCAATTCGTTAAACCGCCGGTGCCCGTACCCATGGAGCCCGGCAGTTATAAAAAGGTTATCCTGCGTGAAATAAGACACGCACGACAAAGGAGGAATCGTGGGAGTTATCGGATACGGTCTCGGTGTTATCGGCGCTGGTCTTGCTATCGGCCTGTCTGCTCTGGGTGCTACGGGTGCTATGGCCCGTCAGCCTGAGGTCCAGGGCCGCGTGTTCACCGTCTTCATCATGGGCTCCGCTTTCGGCGAGGCTCTGGCTCTGATCGGCTTCGTTGTCGCGCTGATCGTTAAATAGCACGGAGCGTCAAGTATGAATCTTTCATCCCAGAAGAGCGCGATCGCACTCTCCGCGTCCGCGGCCGCGCTGCTCATGCCGGTTTCCGCGTTCGCCGAGGACGGCGCCGCCGGTGCGGACATCCTCATCCCTAAGATGGCGGAGTTCATCCCGGCGCTTATCGCCTTCCTGATTATCTGGATCGTGCTGGCCAAGGTCGCCCTGCCGGGCATCATGAAAACCATGGAGGAGCGCGGCAAGAAGATCGAGGAGAGCCTCGACGAGGCCGAGAAGACCAAGCAGGAGGCTATCGCCAAGCGCGCTGAGTCCGACTCGATCGTCACCGACGCCCGTCGTCAGGCTGCCGACATCGTTCTCGAGGCCCGTAAGGACGCCGAGTCCGAGCGCGCCCGTATCATCGAGGCTGCTCACAAGGAGGCCGAGGAGATCATCGCCAAGGCCCATACGACCGTCGAGGACGAGCGCAAGTCCATTTACGCCGGTGCCGCGAGCTCCATCGCCGACCTGTCCGTTGCCGTCGCCACCAAGATCGTGGGCGAGGCACTCGAGGACGATGCCGAGCAGAAGAAGCTCATCGAGCGCTACATCCAGGAAGCAGGTAGCCTGAATGCCGACTAGCCGCTATCAGGACAAGGTGCTCGAGACCTACGCGCGCTCCCTTCTGGAAGCCGCCAAGGCCGAGAACCATGTGTTCGAGGACCTCGAGATGATCGAGCGCCTGGCTTCTGCCAGCCCCGAGATCATCGCCGTGCTCGACACCATGTCCAAGCGCGACCAGCTCGACCTTCTTCCCAAGGTGGCAGCTGCCTTTAAGTGTGTTGCCGAGGAAGACGAGGATGTAGTGGGCGTGACCGTCACCACGGCGATCCCGCTCGACGACGAGCTGCGTCAAACCATCACTAAGAAATGCGAGCAGGACTTCGGCCGCAAGGTATTCCTTATCGAGCAGGTCGACCCGTCTATCGTGGGCGGCCTGGTGCTCGAGGCCCGCGGCGAGCGTCGTGACATTTCCGTCAAGACGCAGCTGCGCATCGCGCAGGAGACCCTCGCAAACTCTGCTAATTCGTACGGAGGTGAAGCCTAATGTCCGAAACCCTCAATGCCCAGGATATCGCCAAGAAACTGCAGGAGCAGCTCACGAGCCTCTCCGCGACGGTCGATACGCATGAGGTTTCAACGGTCGACGAGGTAGGCGACGGCATCGCGCGCGTCTCCGGCCTCAAGAGCGCCATGGCAGGCGAGCTTCTGGAGTTCAAGAGCTCCGATACCGGTGAGACCGTCTTCGGCCTTGCCCAGAACCTTGACCGTGACGAGGTCGGCGCCGTTCTGTTTGGTGCCGTCGACTCCATCAAGGAAGGCGACGAGTGCCGCACCACTGGCCGCATTATGGATATCCCCGTGAGCCGTGCCATGCTCGGCCGCGTCGTCAATCCGCTCGGCCAGCCCATCGACGGCCTGGGCGACATCGTCGCCACGCACCGTCGCCCCATCGAGTTCAAGGCCCCCGGCGTCATCGATCGTACCCCGGTGTGCGAGCCGGTTCAGACCGGCCTGTTGGCCATCGACTCCATGGTGCCTATCGGCCGTGGTCAGCGTGAGCTCATCATCGGCGACCGTAAGACCGGTAAGACCGCCATTGCCATCGACGCTATCCTCAATCAGCGTGGCAAGGGCATGGTCTGCATCTATGTCGCCATCGGCCAGAAGGCCTCCACGGTCGCTAACATCCGCGAGACCCTCGCTCAGCACGGTGCGCTCGACTACACCATCATCGTTTCGGCCACCGCTGCCGATTCCGCCCCTATGCAGTACATCGCGCCTATGGCCGGTGCCGCTATCGGCGAGTTCTTCATGTACAACGGCGAGGACGGCAAGCCCGCCAGCGAGACCAACCCCGGTGGCCACGTGCTCGTCATCTACGACGACCTGTCCAAGCAGGCTGTGGCTTACCGTCAGATGTCGCTGACGCTGCATCGTCCGCCCGGACGCGAGGCCTATCCTGGCGACATCTTCTACCTGCACTCTCGTCTGCTCGAGCGTGCCGTCAAGATGTCCAAGAAGAACGGTTATGGCTCCATGACGGCTCTTCCGATCATCGAGACCCAGGACGGCGACGTTTCGGCCTACATTCCGACCAACGTCATTTCCATTACCGATGGTCAGATCTACCTGCAGTCCGAGCTCTTCTTCCAGGGCCAGCGCCCGGCAGTCGACGTGGGCATTTCCGTGTCCCGCGTCGGTGGCGATGCGCAGACCAAGGCCATGAAGCAGGTCGCCGGCAACCTCCGTCTGGACCTCGCTTCCTATCAGGAGCTCGCTGGCTTTACGCAGTTTGGCTCCGACCTTGACGAGGCTACTCAGAAGCAGCTGACCCATGGTGCCCGCATGACCGAGCTCCTGAAGCAGCCGCGTTACAAGCCGTTTGAGGTTGGCGAGCAGATCGTTACGCTGTTCGCTGGCAACGAGGGCTTCCTGGATGACCTGGAGATCGCCGACGTGCTGCCTTTCCGTGCCGAGCTCATCGAGTACATGGACAATGGCTTTGGCTCGCTGCTCGACAAGGTTCGCGCCAAGAAGATCGATGATGACACCAAGGCTGAGCTTTTGCGCGTCATCGGCGACTTCAAGCAGCAGTTCATGGCCAAGCACCATTCGGATGTTTCTGGATCAGAGGAGAACTAAGCCCCATGGCCAACCTTCGCGACATTAAGAAGCGAATCTCCTCGGTTACCACGACCAAGCAGATCACGCGCACGATGGAGATGGTCTCTACGGCCAAGATCCGTCGTGCTCTCGATCGCTCCAAGCAGGCCGAGCCCTATAAGGAGGCGCTGACCGACGTCATGTTGACGGTCGCCGGCGACGCCTCCTGTTCGGGCACCGATCCCATGCTGCAGAAGCATGAGAGCGTCAAGCATGGCCTGATTGTCGTTATTGCCTCGGACCGCGGCCTTGCCGGCGGTTTCAATACGACGGTGGAGCGCACGGCCGAAAAGCTCGCCGCTTCTTGGGCGAACGACGGCATCGAGTGCGAGATCATCGCGTGCGGGCGTAAGCCGGCCACGTATTTCCGTGACCGCGCAAACGTCGTCATGCACTTTGAGGGCAACTCCTCTGAGCCCGATTTCAATCAGGCCCGCATGATCTCCTCTCATATCTGCGATGCGTATCGTGCCGGTGAGCTTGACCGTGTCGAGCTTGTCTACCACCACGCCAAGAATCGCGTGGATCAGGAGCTTCGCGTCGAGCATCTGTTGCCGCTCGACCCCGAGATGATCGCTATGGCCCACGGTCCGCGTAAGAACGAGACCGACGCCCCTAAGCGCATCTCGTCCACGTTCGAGTTCGTGCCCTCTCCCGAGCATGTTCTCGGCAAGCTTGTGCCGTCTTATATCCTGACGGTCATCTACCAGGCCCTGATCGATTCGGCGGCTGCCGAGCAGGGTGCACGCCGCAAGGCCATGCACTCCGCGACGGAAAACGCCACCGCGATCATCTCGACCCTTACCCGCACGTATAGTCGCGTGCGCCAGGCTTCGATCACGACCGAGATTAACGAGATCGTCGGCGGAGCCTCAGCATTGGAGGAACAGTAATGGCTAATAACACCGTAAAGCTTGCGGTCGAGGAAGCCACCAAGAAGACGACTGCCGGTGATGGTCGCATCGTGCGAATCATCGGTCCTGTCGTCGACGTCAAGTTTGACGGTGCGGTGCCCCCGATCTACAACGCGCTCACGGTCGAGGCCGAGACCCCGATCGGTCATCTGAGCACGATCCTCGAGGTCGAGAGCCAGCTTCCGGGCGGCGTCGTCCGCACGGTCGCCATGTCCTCGACCGACGGCCTGCAGCGCGGCCTCATCGCCACCGATACCGGTGAGCCCATGAAGATGCCCGTTGGCCCCAAGACGCTCGGCCGTATTTGGAACGTCATGGGCAAGCCCGTCGACGGCAAGCCCATGCCCGAGGTGGAGGAGTTCTACCCCATCCACCATGCAGCGCCCCGTTTCGACGAGCTCACCACCAAGACCGAGATCTTCGAGACCGGCATTAAGGCCGTCGACCTGCTCGAGCCCTACATCCGTGGCGGCAAGACAGGCCTGTTCGGCGGCGCCGGCGTCGGCAAGACCGTTCTGATTCAGGAGCTCATCAACAACCTCGCCCAGGAGCACGGCGGCACCTCGGTGTTCACCGGCGTCGGCGAGCGTACCCGTGAGGGCACCGACCTGTTCCTCGAGATGAGCGAGTCTGGCGTTATCGACAAGACCTGCTTGGTCTATGGTCAGATGAACGAGCCGCCCGGAGCGCGTCTGCGCATCGGTCTGGCCGGCCTTACTACCGCTGAGTATTTCCGTGATCGTGGCCAGGACGTTCTGCTGTTCATCGACAACATCTTCCGCTTCTCCCAGGCAGGTTCCGAGGTTTCCGCACTGCTGGGCCGTATGCCGTCCGCCGTTGGTTACCAGCCCACGCTGGCAACCGAGATGGGCGACCTCCAGGAGCGCATTACCTCGACCAAGACGGGCTCCATTACCTCCGTCCAGGCTGTCTACGTCCCCGCAGACGACCTGACCGACCCGGCGCCTGCCACGACGTTTACGCACCTCGACGCCACCACGGTTCTTTCGCGTAGCATTTCGTCGCTCGGCCTGTTCCCGGCTATCGACCCGCTCGCGTCTTCCTCCGACGCTCTTGATCCCTCGATCGTCGGCGAGGAACACTACCGTGTCGCCGTCAAGGTCCAGGAGCTCCTGCAGGAGTACTCCGACCTTCAGGACATCATCGCCATTCTGGGTATGGACGAGCTGTCCGAGGAGCAGCGCCTTACGGTCAACCGTGCCCGTAAGATTCAGCAGTTCCTCTCGCAGTCCTTCCACGTCGCCGAGAAGTTCACCGGCAACCCCGGTGTCTACGTCCGCGTCGAGGATACCGTCCGCTCTTTCGCCGAGATTGTCGACGGCAAGGCCGATGACCTGCCCGAGCAGGCTTTCCGCTATGCTTCCACGATTGAGGACGTGCGCGAGCGCGCCCGCAAGATGGGGGAGAAGTAGGTTATGCGTATCCGCATCGTGTGCCCCGTGAGCTGCGCCTATGAGGGCGACGCTGCGTTTGTGTCGATTCCGTCCACGGATGGCGAGTTTGGCGTTCTGCCTGCTCACTCCAGCGAGATCTGCACGATCGACCGCGGTTACGTTCGCGTTTCCGATAAGGCCATGGGCACTGTCGACCACACGTTTGCCGTGGCCGGCGGCTATGCCCAGGTTGCGGACGATGTCGTGACCGTTCTCGCCGAGCGCGCTTGCGATTTGGCGACCGTCGATGCCGACAAGCTTAAAGCTGATATTCAAGGTTTTGAAGAGAAGCTGGGTAATTTGTCGGAGGATGATGCACGCCGCGCCTACCTCTATAATGAAATCGCATGGTGTAAGCTCAAGCTTGCTCAATAGTCAAACGATTTAGCGTTCGACCATTTGCGAACACATCATGCCCGGGATGGCCCAGCCATCCCGGGCATGCTTTTTGAAAGGGTAGACCTTGGATATTATCCGCGTTGAGGGTGGCCACGCCATCGGAGGCTCCGTGCCCGTTTCGGGCGCCAAGAACTCCGCACTCAAACTCATGGCGGCAACGCTTCTGGCGCCGGGCAAGACGACGCTGCAGAACGTGCCCGATATTTCCGATGTCCACGTGATGGGCAAGGTGCTCAAAGGCATGGGCGCTACGATCGATGTTCTCGACGAGCACACGCTCGAGATTGATACCTCTCAGGTCGATTCATGGGAGGCCCCCTACGAGCTCGTTGCCAAGATGCGCGCTTCCACCGCCGTCATGGGACCCCTGCTGGGCCGCTTCCATCGCGCCAAAATTGCCATGCCGGGCGGCTGCAACCTGGGTGCTCGCAAGATCGATATGCACATTCTTGGTCTTGAGGCCCTGGGCGTTGAGTTCGATACCGCCCACGGTTACATCAACGCTAATGCGCCCCAAGGTCTGCGCGGTACCACCGTCACGCTCGAGTTCGCCAGCGTCGGTGCGACCGAGAACCTCATCATGGCCTCTGTGCGCGCACAGGGCACCACGGTTATCGATAATGCCGCCCGCGAGCCCGAGATCGTCGATCTCGCTAACATGCTCAACGAGATGGGCGCCAAGATTGTTGGCGCCGGTACGCCCGTCGTGACTATCGAAGGCGTGGAAGAGCTCCATCCCGTTAGCCATCGCGTGGTGGGCGACCGCATCGAGGCCGGTACCTTTATCGTTGCCGGTGCGTTGATGGCCGACGATCGCGGTGTCGACGTCACGGGTTTTTGCCCCATTCACTTGGGCATGGTGCTCAAGAAGATGGAGCTCATGGGTATCGACTGCGAGCGCGTCGAAGATGGCGTCCATGTGAACCGTGCCGAGCGTATCAAGCCGGTCGACATCCAGACGCTTCCGTTCCCCGGTTTCCCGACCGACATGCAGGCGCAGATTATGGTGCTCTCCGCCCTTGCCGACGGCAGTTCCGTTATTACCGAAAACATCTTCGAGAATCGCTTTATGTTTGCCTCTGAGCTGGTGCGCATGGGTGCCGACATTCGTATCGAGAGCCATCATGCCATGATTCATGGCGTCAAGGGCTTCTCGGGTGCACAGGTTACCTCGCCCGATCTGCGTGGCGGAGCGGCCCTCGTCGTAGCGGGCTTGATCGCCGACGGGACGACCGAGGTTTCGGCCATCCATCACATCAAGCGCGGCTACGAGCAGTTTGCCGAAAAGCTGCAGGCGCTCGGCGCGCATGTTGAGCATGCTACCGTCCCCGATCCCGTCATCTACTAATACAGGTTGCCTATGTTTAATAAAAAGCCCCTCGCGGATACCACCGCCCGAAGACCCTCAACTGGTGCGCAGGCCAAGATCTACAGTCGCGATAACGTGGCTCGCTATTCCGAGCGCGCTCGTCAACGTCGTCGTAGCCACACGATTCGTCACGTCGCGCTCATTGTCGTGCTTGGCGTGCTGCTGAGTGCCACTACCGCTGCCGGCCTGTGGTTTGCCACCATTATGGGCAAGCTCGGCGATTCTAATGTCATTACCGACAATCTGCGTCGGGTTCTGGTTGACACCGATGAGGCAAAGGATCCGTTCTACGTGCTGCTTCTGGGCACCGACGGCCGTCCGGGCGAGGATACGTATCGTGCCGACTCGATTATCCTGGCACGCATCGACCCCACGCAAAAGCAGGCGACGCTCATTTCCGTTCCGCGCGACACCAAGGTCGAGTACAAGGGCGAGACCATGAAGATCAACGCCTGCCATACCGTTGGCGGCGCCGAGGCCATGGTCGAGGCGGTCAACGAGCTGTGCGGTGTTCAGATTTCCCACTATGCCGAGGTCAGCTTCGACGGTATGCAGGCGCTGATTGATTCGGTTGGCGGTATCGACATTAACGCAACCGATGATGTTGACGACCCCGAGCACCTGGATATTAAGATTACCGCTGGCCAGCAGCATATGGACGGTGCCACCGCCCTTACCTATGCCCGCTGCCGCTACACCTATGCCGACGGCGATTACACGCGCATGCGCCACCAGCGTCAGGTGCTTGGCGCCCTTGCCAACCAGATTCTCAATAACTTCGATGCCACGAAGATCTTTGGCCTGGTTAATTCGCTGTCCGATATGCTCGTAACCGATATGAGCGTTCAGGATATCGTGGCTACGGTCAATGTCATGCGCGGTATGGATGTCGACGGTATCTACTCGGCCAACCTGCCCTCGTACGCCGACGACAGCACCATGATCGACGGTGTGAGCTACGTCTTTGTCTACGAGGACGAGCTCAAGGAAATGATGGAGCGCGTCGACGCCGGCAAGGACCCCAAGGGTCCCAACACCATGGGTCTTTCCGACGGTTCCAGCTCTACGATCGGCGACCTGAACAACAACACGTCTGACGACTACGCAAACGGTACCGCAACCTCATCGGTCAGCTCTGACGATTCCGATGACTCAAGCGATTCAAGCGATTCAAGCGATTCGGACTACTACGAAGAGCCCACCGGTGACGGCAACGGCTACGAAGCCAACTACTAGAGTTACGCGGTTTTACCAAACCGCGTAACCAGTTGACGCTGCAAACCCGCCAGAGCGGCAATCTGCCTTTCAACTTCGGCGGCATGATCAAAAGATCAATGCCACCTCGTTTCAAGGCACCTTGCTCGCTCTGGCGGGTTTTCGCTCATATGACCCAAT
>CAUACA010000025.1 GCA_958427355.1 uncultured Collinsella sp.
AACGATATGGCACCGTGGGGACACATGTATGTCAATCCTGGTCTAACAGAGCCTTTTTCTTTGGCATTTAAGAAGCGCTGAAGGCGCTCTGCTTGATGCGGTGCAAGTGAGTCGATAAATGCTTGTACTTGGTTTTTGTTCCACCAACGCTTGTCGTTCTCGGGAATATTTTCAACAACCGTTGCAAGGCCCGTCATGCGAAGTGGACTTGGCTCGTTTAGGTGAGAGACGTGCGTAATGAGTGAAGGGTCGGAGTGAATCCAGGAGACCTTTTCAGGACGAAGCGAGGAATCGAGTCGGCTGTTGGGAAGAGGGTTTTTTAATCCGACGACAAACATGCGGGGGCGTGACTGGGGAAGCCAGTGCCGTGCATCGATAAAATAAGCGTCGCATGAATAGCCTAAACGATTAAATTCCTGGCAAACGAGTCTAAAGTCATCGCTGTTATTAGACGTGGCAAGGCCGATGACATTTTCGAGAACAAGTGCCCGCGGGGCACGATCGCTCATTCCTTCGATGGCCTTAATAAAGCCAAAGAACGCACTGGACTCTTTGCCAGAGATAAGTCCCTCCCTGTTTCCCGCGAGAGATAAGTTTGTGCAAGGGCTTGACGCCCATGCGATGTCGGCTTGGGGTATTAGGTCGGGGTCGAGTGTGTGAACATCCTGCTCGACTAGATGTTCATCGCCCCAACACTGGCTGTACATGGCGCATTTAGTATGGTCTATGTCATTTGCCCAGATTGTTTTGATTCCGGCTTTTGCCATGCCGGCACGAGCCAAGCCAATGCCTGAAAAAAACTCAAGCGCGGTTAGTTGTGGCGAGAACTGCAGAATGTTGTGCATGTACTGGCTTTCAGATAGTTGTTATTTGGCATCTAATGGTACTTGTTTGTGAGGACATCCGCTTACATACGGATGAGATTCCCTCGATACCGTGCCATCAATTGACATTTTATTCAGAATGCGAATAGCAGGTGGTGTGGGCGGCGCGGAAGCGGCAGTGCTCGCGCATGCGGCAGATATTGCAGGTGGGGCGGCTCTGGGCGTCGTGGACTTCGCCTTCGAACAGGCCGATCACCGCGGTCACGCTTTTGGTGGGCATGAGCAGGCTGGTGGGCGTGACGGTAAGCCCGATGAGCCGCGTGGCGTTGAGCGCATTGACGATCGAGCGCTGGGCCGAGAGCGGGCAGTCGCCATAGCCGGGACTAAAGCGCCAGTTGCCGGCGAGCCCATGAACGGCGGCGTCCGTCTTGACCTGCTGGTCCATTTGCTCAACGGCGGCTTCCACGTAAGCGGAGCACGCGGCGTCGAGCACGGCGCCCTCCAGGGGATGTTGGGCTCCCGTGGTGCGCAGACGGCGCTCAGCATCCATGCCGAGGGTGCATGCCATGAGCGCGGCAAAGCGGGCATCTTTGAGATGTCGGTAGATATCGCGACCTCGCAGCTCAACGTTGGTGCCAACCAGACGGATGCTGGGCTCGCCCTGCTCGTCGACGCCTGTGGCATCGACGGCAAACACGCGTCGCACGCCGCGGGGCTCGATATCCAGCTCTAGGCGCTCGACCACAAGCTCAATACGCTGCGACAGCTCGGGCTCAATCTGCTGGCCGCCGTAACCCAGATACCGCAGCATCTCGGCACGGTCGACACGGGGATGGTGCGCGGCATCGATACGGTAGAGCGCCGGCGACGCAAGGTCGGCCGGCACTTCGATAACGGTTGTATCGATGTGCGGTTTTTCCATTACCCCAGGCGCTCCATAATGGTCGCGGCGATCGCAGGACGGTTCATAGTGTACAGGTGCAGGCCGTCGGCGCCGTGCTCCTTGAGGTCGCAAAGCTGGCGGGCTGCATAATCTACACCAGCTGCCTGCAGGCTCTCGGGGTCATTCTCGTACTTGGCGAGAATCTTGATGACGGGGGAGGGCAGCGACGCGCCGCACATAAAGACCATGCGGCTGATCTGCGACTTGCCCATAAACGGCATGATGCCCGCGGTAATGGGCACGGTGATGCCGGCCTTGTCGGCAAGATCGCGAAAACGGTAGAAGCACTCGTTATCAAAGAAGAGCTGCGTCACAAAGAAGCTCGCGCCAGCGTCCTGTTTTTGCTTGAGGTGCTCGACCGAGAGGTTGAGATCCTCACAGGCAATGTGGCCCTCGGGGTAGGCTGCGGCGCCCACGCAAAAGCCGGCGTCGACGAGCTCGGGGATGAGGTCGCGGGCGTAGGCGTAGTCCGAGGCGGGCTTGTCGTCCTCGGTTGCGCCGGCAGGGAGATCGCCACGCAGGGCCAGGATGTTTTCCACGCCGGCGGTGCGATACTCGTCGATTTTGGCGGCGATATCGGCGTGCGAGCGGCCCACGCAGGTAAGGTGTGCTACCGAGGGTGTATCGAATTCGCTCGTAATCATATGCGCGATGGGGGCGGTGGTGGCGCCGTTGCCCGAGCCGCCAGCCGAGCAGGTGACCGAGACAAAGCTCGGCGAAAGCTTGCACAGATTGCCTGCCACTTCGCGAGCCGTGTCGAGGGTGAGCTCGCCCTTGGGCGGGAACATCTCAAACGAAACGGGTGCGGTGCCCTGGGATGCTGCCTGCTTAAAAACCTCGTCGACGCGCATATCGTGCTCCTCTAGATACGTAATAGTGTGATGTGTTGTAAGGATTCTACAGCACCACTGTGCCACGGTGGAGTTTCACTCGCTATTTGAGGATACCAATCAAAGATGCCTTGCTATCGGCTTTCTCTATAACAGAGCGGCTAATCTAGGCACGGACTATAAAAACTGGTATCTGATGCAAAATACCAGTTAATAGAGCTCCATCCCAAATTGACTACCCTTAAACCATGGGGAGAGGTCTGCAATTTATGCAGTTGATTGGCTGTTGAGGGTGGCAACGCCGCCTCGATAGGGTAACCTCATTGATTGGTTTCGCGACAGCAACATAACGGTAATGTCGCGGAAACACGGCGAGTCTAAGCTATGACTCGTTCGTTAGTAATCAACACCGCTTCTCACGCGGTGCCGATACGAAGGGAGTTCCGTATGGCCGATCTTACTGACCGCTTCGGGACCATGGTGTTCTCTGAGGAAGTCATGAAGGACTACCTCCCCAAGGACATTTGGAAGCGCCTTGCTGCAACCCTCGAGGGCGGTGAGCCGCTCGACCTGGATGTGGCCAACGCCGTTGCCCATGCCATGAAGGTCTGGGCCATCTCCAAGGGCGCGACGCACTACGCGCACTGGTTCCAGCCGCTTTCGGGCATTACTTCCGAGAAGCACGACAGCTTCCTGGAGCCCAACCACGACGGCACCGCCATTACCAAGTTTACGGGCAAGAACCTCATCCAGGGCGAGCCCGATGCCTCGAGCTTCCCCAACGGCGGCCTGCGTGCTACCTTCGAGGCCCGTGGCTACACCGCTTGGGACCCCACTAGCCCCGCCTTTATCAAGGACGATGTCCTGTGCATCCCCACGGCTTTCTGCTCCTACACGGGCGAGGCCCTGGACAAGAAGACCCCGCTGCTGCGTTCCATGACCGCGCTCTCGCGTGAGTCTAAGCGCGTTTTGGCGCTGTTCGGTAAGACCCCCAAGAAGGTCGTTCCTTCCGTGGGCGACGAGCAGGAGTACTTCCTGATCAAGAAGGACGCTTACCGCAAGCGCAAGGACCTGGTCATCACCGGCCGCACCCTCTTTGGTGCTGCTCCCTGCAAGGGCCAGGAGCTCGAGGAGCACTACTTTGGCGCTATCCGCCCCACCGTCTCGGCCTACATGAAGGACCTGGACGATGAGCTGTGGGCGCTCGGCATTCCCGCCAAGACCAAGCACAACGAGGTTGCTCCCTGCCAGCATGAGCTCGCACCGGTCTATGGCGAGGTCAACGAGGCCATCGACCAGAATCTGGTCATGATGGAGAAGATGAAGCTCATCGCCTCTCGCCACGACTTGGTCTGCCTGCTGCACGAGAAGCCCTTTGAGGGCATCAATGGTTCGGGCAAGCACAACAACTGGTCGCTTGGCACCGAGTCCGAGAACCTGCTCGATCCGGGCGACACCCCGCTCGACAACCTGCAGTTCATCGTCTTCCTCACCGCGGTGATCGAGGCCGTCGATAACTATCAGGAGCTCCTGCGTGCCTCCGTTGCCTCGGCCGGCAACGATCATCGTCTGGGCGCCAACGAGGCTCCTCCGGCGATTATGTCCATCTTCCTGGGCGACCAGCTTACCGAGGTCGTCGAGAAGATCATCGATGGCAAGGCTTCCGTCCATGCCACGCGCGGCGTGCTCGACCTGGGCGCCGATACCCTGCCCAAACTGATGCAGGACAACACCGACCGCAACCGTACCTCCCCGTTCGCCTTCACCGGCAACAAGTTCGAGTTCCGTGCCTGCGGCTCCGAGCAGAACGTCTCCGACTCCAACCTGGTGCTCGATGCCGCCGTGGCCAAGTCGCTCAAGTCCTTCGCCGATGCGCTTGAGGGTACGCCCGAGGATAAGTTCCAGGACGCTGCGCTCGAATACTGCAAGAAGGTGCTGACCGATCACCAGCGCATCCTGTTCTCCGGTGACGGCTACTCCGATGAGTGGCCCGTCGAGGCCAAGAAGCGCGGTCTTGCCAACAACAAGACCACGGCCGATGCCCTGCCCGCCTTTGTTTCCGATAAGGCTATCGCGCTCTTTGAGGAGACGGGTGTCCTGACCAAGGCCGAGGCTCAGTGCCGCTACGACTGCAAGCTCGAGAAGTACAACAAGCTCATGAACATCGAGGCTACCACGATGGTTCGCGAGGCGCGTCGTACCTATCGCCCGGTCATTACCGCCTATGCCACCAAGGTCGCTAAGGGCCTTGAGACTATTCGTGCTGCCGGTGCTGAGGCCGCCATGCAGTGCGAGCAGAACACGCTCAACAAGCTCTGCAACGGCATCACCACCATCAACGACTCCATCAAGGCGCTTGACGCCGTGCATCAGAAGGCTGAGGCCCTCGATGGCCAGGAGCAGGCCAACGTGTACGCGCACGAGGTCGTTCCCGCTATGGATGCGCTGCGTGCCGCCGTGGACGCCATGGAGGAGATCGTGGCTGCCGACTACTGGCCGGTCCCGACCTACGACGACATCCTGTTCTACGTGTAGAGCGTAACTGACATATCGTCACGGTATTGAGCCGGGGTCCGCATCGTGCGGGCCCCGGTTTTTGTTTGCGAAGGACGCTTTGAAGCCCGTTTTGCCGCCGACTTGCCTAGGTATAAAGGGTTGTGGACAAAAAACGTCAAATATGAGTACTGTCACAAGTCCTGTAGCATTATCTATTTACAAAATATGGGTTGTTACGCAACATATGTCCAAGTACATAGCTGATAAACGCCTGCAATTCTTCCGCCGTAGGACCCCTGGCGTCTAAATCGCCTTCTGATGGCATGAAATCGCTGTTACTAAATTGGTAACAGTACTCATATTTGCTATTTTTTGCCCACTGGCTTTGCGATGATGCCGTGATCCGCACCCTGCCGGGTTCGAATCACGGCACATGGGTAGCAAAAAGCCCGCCACCGCGAGGGCAACGGGCTTCTCAGTTTAAATGGTGCTCCCAGCGGGATGTCCGCGTGCGGCTGACGCCGCCCGCTTTCGCCGCGTCGCTTCGCTCCTTGCGTGCTGCGCTGGAAAACGCTCACGCGTTTCCTCAGCTCCGCACCCTGTCGGGTTCGAATCCCGACATATCGGTAGCAAAAAGCCCGCTACCGAATTGGTAACGGGCTTCACATCTCAAATGGTGCCCCCAGCGGGATTCGAACCCGCGATATCCACCTTGAAAGGGTGGCGTCCTTGGCCGCTAGACGATGGGGACAGCGGGAAAGAGTATAGCAGACTTTTTTGCCGGCGCGTATATCGTTGGCAAACTGGAAAACCACCACATAGGAGCTGGCTCTCTATCCCGATCTTCAAATATCTCAACCTGTAACATCTGGGCGGGCAAATCGGCTCTAGCTGTTACAGATCGAGACAAAAGGCAGGCGTCGGGACGAACATCTCATTCTGTAACAGTAAGACGACTTTTAACGGTCTAGATGTTACAGATTGAGACAAACCGCTGGGATGGGTCAAAACCACCACAAAGGTGCCTGTCCCCTTTGTGGTTGTGAGGTGCTAGGGGAGGAGCTTCATGGCTGCGTCGTGGGCGGCGTGCTCGTAGGTGTCGTCGAGGGGCTTGAGCGGCAGCAGGGCGGCGGCCTGCGCATCGCCGCGGCGCTCGAGGGCGTGCGCGATCAGCCAGTCGGCGAGTTCGGGGTTCTTGGGCAGCGCCGGCCCGTGCAGGTACGTGCCGATGACGCCCTTGTAGATCAGACCCTCAAGGCCATCGTCGCCGTTGTTGCCGGTGCCCGTGACGACGGACGTTCCGAGTGGCGTGGCCTCTGCATCGAGCAGGGTGCGGCCGCCGTGGTTCTCAAATCCCACAAAGGGCTCGGGTGCCAGATCGGTTTTGACGGCTACGTTGCCGATCAGGCGGTCGGATCCGCGTACGGTTTCGGCGGCAATGACCCCCAGACCCTCAATGCGATTCTCACCCATATAGTACGAACGGCCGAGCAGCTGATAGCTGCCGCAGATGGCGAGCAGCGAACCGCCATCCTCAACATAGGATGCGACCTTGTCTTTTTGAGCGAGCAGTTCATGTGCGACCGCTAGCTGGTCGCGGTCGGAGCCACCGCCCATCATGACGATATCGGCATCGGTGAGATCGAGTGACTCGCCCATACGGACCTCGTCCACGCGCGCGGGAATGCCACGCCAGGCGCAACGGCGCTCGAGCGCGATAACATTGCCGCCGTCGCCGTAGAGGTTAAGGGCATCGGGATACAGGTAGACGATGCGCAGCGGGCGCGAAAGCTCGACTGGCGCGATGCCGACGGGAAGAGCGCCGCCGTCGTCACGGGCTACGGCGCGCCCGGCAACAGCGTCGGCGGTGGCGCCTTTCAGCCCGTCGAGCTCCTTGACCAGCGGCGGGAAGGCCGTGTAGTTGGCGACGGCGTAGAAGGTGTCATTGGCGGCCTCGTCTGCAACGGCGCCAATTGCCTGCGCGACGTCCGAGATAATCGCGGCATCGATGCCGGCGTACTTGAGGCGCACCTGCATGTCGTGCGCGCGCGTGCCTCCGGCAAAGGCGACAAGACCCGGCGCGTCGGCAATGCGCTCAAAGTCGACGTCGTAGATCCACGATACATCGTGTCCGTCGGCGTCGTTGTCGTTGAGGAAGAAAGCGCAGAGTCTGCCGCCTGCCGTCTTGATGGACTGGATTTGTCGATCAAAGCCTACGGGATTCTTAGCCAGGTTGGCCTCGACGGTGCGGCCGGCGATATCCCAGCGGCCCATGCGTCCGCCGGCGGGGACGTAGGCATCGAGCGTAGGCTGTAGAAACGCCGTGTCCACGCCCAACTCGCGTGCGGCAAAGAAGGCGGCGGCAACGTTATAGACCATGTACAGGCCGTTGTAGCGCGTGGCGATGTGTGCGGCTGGCGCGCTGGAATCAGATCCAAACACCAGGTCAAAACCATAGCCGTTGCAGCCGAGCTCCACGCCCGTCACGCGACGGACCAGCGCGGGACGGGCCCAGCCGCACGAGGGGCAATGGTAGGCGCCGAGCTGGCCGTATTGCACGTAGTCATACTCCAGCGGCGCGTTGCACTGTGAGCAAAAACGTGAGTCGCTAATACGGTCGGACTCGGTGTTGGTGGCGCCGTCGATGCCAAAGGCGATGCTCGCGTTGGGAACGCGCGCGGCGATTGCGGCACACAGCGGGTCGTCGGCGTTGTAGATGAGCGTCGTTGCCGGCGAAAGCTCCAGCGCGTGGGCGATGACGTCCTGGGTGTGGTCAATCTCGCCATAGCGATCCAGCTGGTCGCGGAACAGGTTGAGCAGCACGAAGTACGTCGGCTTGAGCTTGGTCAGGACGCGCACGGTGTAGAGCTCATCGCATTCAAAAACGCCCACGCGCTTGCCGCTGTCAGTGTGCTTAAGGTCGCTGCGCGCCTCGAGCAGTGCGCCCACCACGCCCGGCTCCATGTTGTTGCCGGCGCGGTTGCATACCACGGTGGCACCGCTGGCGGCAACAGCGTCGGCGATGAGGTTGGAGGTGGTGGTCTTGCCGTTGGTGCCGGTGATCACCACGCTGCGGTCGACAAGGCCGGCGAGGTCGCTCAGCAACTCGGGGTCGATCTTCATGGCGATGCGGCCGGGGAGTACGCCACCCTGGCGCTTAAGGACGGAGCGCAGCCCCCAGCGAGCGATATCGCTCGAGGTGCAGGCAAGAGATGAGCGGAGGTTCATGAAACCGTTCCTAACGTAAACGACATGGTCGGGTCGAGTGCGCCACTAGAAACCGTAGCGGCGCGCAAATTCCTGGGCAAGCTGCGATACGTCTTCGCAGGCATTGGCCCAGGGGGCAAAGTCTGGAGTGTCCGAGATAATGCCGTCCGCTTCCCAAACGGCCTGGTGCGAAAGATCCCAGGGATCGCGTGGCTCGGGCCGGCAGGGAAGGTACGGTGTCTGGTACATGGGATTCAGCAAGAAGAACGCGCCGCCCTCGCAACGGTTGGCAAACTCACGCAGCGCGCGTGTCGCCGGGCGCATCTTGTTTGTTTTGAACAGCAGAATCGTGCGGGCGAGCAGGTACCAGGGGGAGTTCTCGAGTGCATCAGCTCCCACCTGTTCCTCGAGCTGGTGCGCTAGGGCAAAAAAGCCGTCCTGGTCTTCCAGACGAGCGAGGGCGAGCAACACGGTGCCTGCGGCTCGGGTGGGGTAGCCTTCCGCCTTAAGGACGCGGCGGGCGTAGTTGGCGGCAGCGCGGTAGCGGGCGCTCGCCATGCACAGCTGCGAGATGGCCTCGAGCGTGTGGAGCCACCCGATAAGTGCCGGCTCGCTCACGGTGAGATCTGCCGCCGTCACACCGTCCGTCAAAACCTTGTTGGCCCAGTAGTGCGGGGCTTCCATGTCGAACCCGGGCACGCTTTGCTGCAGGTAATCGGCCGTGGTCGCCTCGAGCTTCATCAGGTCGCCCAGGCAGGCGTCAACGGGCGTGTCCGCCAAAATGATGGCGAGCAGCTGGGCATCGAGGACATACGCATCGATGCGGACGATCTTGAGCAGCTCATCGCGCATATCGTCGAACAGGCGGTTGCGCGTCTGTTCAAACTCCTCGTCGCTGCCCATGTCCTCGATGCGATGGAGCTCGTCGAGCAGATGGCGATGAACACCGGCATAGGACAGCAGCGCCTGGGCATGCTCGGTCTGCGCATACTTTTGGGGATTCGCGCTAATGTCGTTATGGACAAGCTCGCGTGCTGCATCGGTGAGCTCGGGGTGCGACGCCAGATAGGTGCGCTCCAGGTAGGCGGGGATGTAGACGCTCGGATCCATTAGAGGTCTCCTCCCTTAAATGGAAGCCCCTGCTCGGCTGCGCGCAGGATGCGCTCGTCGATTTGGGAGCGCACGATGTCGTTGGTGGCGACCCAGGCGGCAAAGCTGGCGTTGTCGGGGGCGCCCAGGCCCTCCTGCAGTACCGGCGTCGCCTCGGACAGCGCAAGGACAAGCTCGTCAGTGGAGCCCACACCCACGTTGACGCGGGCATAGACGCCATCGGGAAACTCGGTTTGGAAGTAGAGTGCCTCGGCTGCGTGCGGACACGAGCGCGCAAGGATGCGCAAGTAGTGCTCGGCACCCTCGTAGTCCAGTTCGCGCCAGGCCGCGCTCATCAGCGCGATGAGCGTCCACGGGTCCAAGTCGCGCTCCGCATCTTTGGGGCGGCGGCGCAGCGGGGTATTCGCGAGGTACGGCACGGAGTGAGCGGAGCGAAAGCGCTTGAGCTCCTCGGCGGGGTATTCGAGCTTTGCCATGGCGAGCATCGCGGTGTGGCGGACACCAGCGGGGTCGTTGGGCGCAAAGTCCAAGCTGCGATTTGCGGCTTCGAGCGACATGCGGTAGCGTCCGCTAATGAGCGCGCGCGATGCCAAGGCAGCAAGCCAGCGCAGATAGGGACGGCGCATAAGGTCGCCTGCGGCCTCGCGCTCGTAGGGGTCCTGCGCAGAGGCGATCTTGAGCGCCAGATCGTGCTCCACCTCGTCGCACTTGGACACCAGATACTGCACGTATTCCTCGTTGGATTCGGCGGTGAGTGCCGTCAGCATGCGCTGGGCATCCCAGTTGGCCGGATCGAGTGCGGCCGCCTCGCGGAGCATGTTCTCGGCAGCTGCCTCTTCTTGCTCTGCCTGGGTATCGTCAGGGATAAAGGGAATGCGGTAGTCGACAGCCTCGACCACCTTGGCAATGAGATGCCCGGCGCGGTCGCGGTCGTGCACGATGAGTGGCGCGGGGTTGCGGGTGAATTGTTCCATCAGACGCTCTACGGCGGCAGCGTCGGTGAGCGGGATATTGTCGCGGCGCAAGGCCTCAAGAACGAGGCGATGGCAATCCTCTTGAATGGGATCGAATGCCATGGGGCCTCCTTTGCTGCGGTTGGGGTTCAAATGTTTCTATATAAGGTTCTAGTTTACCCGCATGTGGCACACCGGGGGTGCCGCACTTGGACTTGCACCTTTGCACCACGAAGACGGATGTCGCACAAATGTCGGCACCTTGGACGACCGAGTGGTATCACGGTGCCGCAAACGGTCGATTTTTGGCGGCGAACGGTGCATATTTTGGAGGGGCACCGTCCTGCCCGGGATATGTAGTCAACCTTGATAAAACGTTTGCCCAGCTTGGGAGTATGGATGCCGCACGAGGGTCTTCAGGGATAGAAAAAACGTTTCATCATTGGCGGCTTTAGGTGAATAACTGACCAACCAGAACGGTAAAATAGTGTTTGTCTGAGCGTTGAGACGTTTAGACATCGCGCATTGTCATCGCCGGCAACGCGCAAACCGGTCCTAACGGAGCCAATTGGGTGCTCCGTTATATACGCAAGTCTAAGAGGGGCTTGTTTAGGAGGCACAGTATGGGACGTTTTACCAATCCTCGCGATCTGTACTTTGGTGAGGGCGCTCGCCACGAGGTGAAGAACCTCAAGGGCAAGAAGGCCATCATCGTTTCTGGCGGCAGCTCTATGCGCCGCGGCGGGTTCCTGCAGGACGTCGAGAACGACCTTAAGGAAGGCGGTTTCGAGGTCAAGCTGTTCGAGGGCGTCGAGTCCGATCCCTCCATCGAGACCGTCATGAAGGGCGCAGCCGCTATGCGCGACTTCGAGCCCGACTGGATCGTTGCTATCGGTGGCGGTTCGCCCATCGATGCCGCTAAGGCCATGTGGGTCTTCTACGAGTATCCCGATGAGTCCTTCGACAACATTATCCAGCCGTTCAGCTTCCCCGAGCTGCGTCAGAAGGCTCACTTCTGCGCCATCTCCTCTACCTCCGGCACCGCTACCGAGGTCACTGCCTTCTCCGTCATCACCGACTACGCCAAGGGCATCAAGTACCCGCTGGCCGACTTCAACATCACTCCTGATGTCGCCATCGTCGACCCCGAGCTCACCTACACCATGCCCGCCAAGCTGTGCGCTCATACCGGCATGGACGCTCTGACCCACTGCATGGAGGCCTACGTTTCCACCTGCGCCTCTATGTTCACCGACGCCAACGCTCTGCACGGCATCCGCGAGATCGTCGAGTGGCTGCCCAAGTCCTATGCTGGCGACCATGAGGCCCGTCAGCACATGCACGAGGCTCAGTGCATCGCCGGTATCGCCTTCTCCTCGGGCCTGCTCGGCATCGTTCACTCCATGGCTCACAAGACCGGTGCAGCCTTTGAGAACGGTCACATCATCCACGGTGCCGCTAACGCCATGTACCTGGGCAAGGTCATCCAGTGGAACTCCAAGGATCCCCGTGCTGCCGAGCGTTACGCTTACGTGGCCAAGGAGATCCTGCACCTTCCCGGCGAGACCAACGAGGAGCTCATCGCTGCGCTCGTCCAGAAGATCCGCGACCTCAACGACCAGCTCAACATTCCGCAGTCCATCAAGGATTACGCGAATGGTGGCGTGAAGGTCGACGCCGAGAACCCGCAGATGGTTTCCGAGGAGGAGTTCCTCGCCAAGCTGCCCGAGATCGCCGCGAACGCCGAGCAGGACGCCTGCACGCCCGAGAACCCGCGTGAGACCAAGGCTGCCGACTTCGAGAAGATCCTCAAGGCCTGCTACTACGACACCGACATCGATTTCTAATCGACTCTTGTTATCGTAACGAGGGGCTCCGCACGTATCCGTACGGAGCCCCTTTCTTTTTTTAGAGAATGGGATAGTTATGGCTGCAATTTTCAATAGCCCCAGCAAGTACATCCAGGGTCCGGACGAGCTCGCCAAGCTCGGCTCCTATGTCGAGCCGCTCGGCGCTAAGGCCCTCGTCATCGTGACGCCTTCGGGCAAGAAGCGCGTCGGTGCCAAGATCGAGGGCGGCTTTGCCGAGGCCAAGGCCGAGCTGCTGTTTGAGGACTTTAACGGCGAGTGCTCCAAGGGCGAGGTCGATCGCCTGGTTGCGCTCGCTCGCGACAACGGTTGCGACATCATCGTCGGCGTCGGTGGCGGCAAGATCCTCGACACCGCGAAGGCCGTCGCCTATTACCTGGAGTCCCCGGTTATCATTTGCCCCACCATTGCCTCGACCGATGCACCGTGCTCGGCACTTTCGGTGCTTTACACCGATGACGGCCAGTTCGATAAGTACCTCTTCCTTAAGGCAAACCCCAATATCGTCCTTATGGATACGACGGTTATCGCGGCGAGCCCGGTGCGCCTGACGGTTTCCGGTATGGGCGATGCGCTCGCAACCTACTTCGAGGCCCAGGCGACGCACGATGCCGACGGCGGCACCTGCGCTGGCGGCAAGGGCGGCATGGCCGGTCTGGCGCTCGCCAAGCTCTGCTACGAGACGCTTATGGCCGATGGCGTCAAGGCCAAGGTCGCGCTGGAGAAGGGTGCGCTCACGCCTGCCGTCGAGCACATCATCGAGGCCAATACGCTGCTTTCGGGCATTGGCTTTGAGAGCTCGGGCCTTGCTGCTGCTCATGCCATCCACAATGGTCTGACTATGCTGCCCGAGTGCCACAGCATGTATCACGGCGAGAAGGTCGCCTTCGGCACCATCGTCCAGCTGGTACTCGAGGATGCCCCGACCGAGAAGCTCGAGGAAGTCTTGGGCTTCTGCATTGAGCTTGGCCTGCCGGTCACGATGAAGGAACTTGGCGTTGCCGAGCTTACGCGCGAGCAAGCCATGATTGTTGCCGAGGCCGCCTGCGCGCCCGATGACACCATGTGCAACATGCCGTTTGAGGTGACGCCCGAGATGGTCGCAAACGCCATCCTGGGCGCCGACGCACTGGGTCATTATTACCTCATGGATGAGTAAAACAAATCTAAGGAGGGGCAAAGCCGGCAGATGGCTTTGCCCCTTTTTGCTATGGTGCAAAGTAATCTGTCCCCAATGCACAAGTTGGTGCAGGGGCCAGGTTACTTTGCACCAATCGTTGTTTGATGAAGGGCGGATTCTCGTATGGCGCTTCCCATGGTTTATGGCGGTCCCGGCCGGTATGTTCAGGGGCCGGGCGAACTGTCGCGTCAAGGCAAGTATTTGTCATGGTTGGGCTGCGCTGCCTATGTCTTGTTTGACCAGGGCACCGAGGATCGGCTGTGCAGGCAGATCGTCGATGGATTTCTGGACGAAGATCTAAGCGAGCCGTTCTTTAAGATTTATGACGGTCCGTGTAGCGCGATTTCCGATGGCGACCTGCAGGGTGTTGCAAATGCGGTCTTTAGAAACGAGCGTAATATGGCCAACGAGCAGGTCAAGGTGACCGAACAAAAGCTCGTGCAGCTCATGTGCGAGGCATAGCTTGGCGCTTGATCGACCTTGTGCAATCGGGGCGGCGATAGGCCATGGGCTATTTGCCGTAAAGATGCGCCGCGTGTAATTTGCCCGAGGCGTGGGCCGATGGCGTATCATTATCTCTTGCTTGTTTGCACTGCTCAGGGAGGGGCCGCGCATGGCGCAGGAACACGATCTGTTTGATGACATTATCGAGATCAGCAAGGGTTTCGACTTTCTTAAAAATCCGCTTGGCGGCGTGACCGATGCACTCGATCCGTCGGCGCCGCAGTGGAATCCTGCCGACTACAAGGAGCGCCCGCGCGGCAACACCATTCCGTGCCTGACCTGCAAAAACGAAAAGAGCGGCTGCACCGCGTGCATGGACGTGTGCCCGGTCAACGCTATCGAGGTCGAGGAAGACTCCATCGAGATCCTCGACTCCTGTCGCAAGTGCGGCCTGTGCGCCGCTGCCTGTCCGACCGAGGCGATCATCTCGCCGCGCCTGGCGCCCAAAAACCTGTATGACGATATCGTCTCCGCTGCTACGAGCCACGAGACCGCCTACGTCACCTGCACGCGCGCCCTCAAGCGCATGCCGCGTGAGAACGAAGTCGTCGTTGCCTGTGTGGGCGATATTACGGCCGAGACCTGGTTCTCAGTACTGGCCGACTATCCCAACGTGAGCGTGTACCTGCCGTTGGGTGTGTGCGATAAATGCCGCAACACCGGCGGTGAGGACATTCTGGGCGAGGCGATTGCGAAGGCCGAAGAGTGGACTGGCACGGGCATGGGCCTGGAGGTCGACCCCAAGAGCCTCAAGTGCCATAAGCGCCGCGAGTACGAGCGCAAGGAGTACATGGAAAAGATTGCCCGCACCACGGGCCTGACGGTGACCAAGCTCAATCCGGCGACGGCGGCGCTGGCCTCGGTGACGCAGAAGCTCAAAGCCCATCGCCATCAGATTACCCAGCTGGAGCGCACGCTCAACACCATGTGCGGCACCACGACGACCAAGCGTCGCCGTTCGCTCACCCATGGGCGGCAGCTGGTGCTCTCGACACTGCAGAACCATCCCGAGCTTGCCCAGAACATGCAGGTGAGCACGCCGGAGTGCGATTTTGACAAGTGCACGTCGTGTGGCGAGTGCGTCAACGTGTGCCCCACGTTTGCCTGTGATCTGGTGGGAAGCGGCCGCTTTGCGTTGGAGTCCACGTATTGCCTAGGTTGCGGAGCCTGCGTCAAGGTGTGCCCCGAGCATGCGCTCAAGCTTGTTGAGCACGACGCGTCCAATCTGGTCGTTGTCGACCCCGAGGCCGAGGAAAAGGCCGCTCAGAAGGCCAAGGCCCACGAAGAGGCCCAGAAGGTCAAGGCCGAAGCAAAGGCCAAGCTCGACAAGATGCTCGACCAGGTAGAAAAGCTCGCGGACTAGCTTAAAGAGCGTAAATGATGGCCGGTGGGACAGGTGCTGCCCCGCCGGCCAAAAAAGTTGCGGTGGAATAGTTCCTGTTTTGCCCTTAAGCTGGCCATTCTAGGAACTATTCCACCGCAACTAATAGATGGTTAGCTCATACTGCTCTGATGGGTCTCGCTGCCGTTATTGCGGCGGGTGACCGTTTCGTGGAGTAAAAAGAAGCTGGGAACCTGCTTTGTCTCGGTGTATTCCATAAGGATACCGTCGGCGTTGTAGGTCTGCCCGCGTACAACGGCGAGTGCGTTAAAGTCGTCGAGATCGAGCACGCGTGCATCCTCGGGCGTGGGATGCTCAATCGTTACATCGCGTTTGCCCGTGGCAATCTTAATGCCAAGGTCTTCTTCGAGGTAACGATAGATCGAGTCGTTGACAATCTCGGGTGTCAGCCCCGGTACCTGTGAGCTTAGGTAATAGGAGTCGTCGGAGCACACGGCCCGTCCGTCTGCATAACGGATGCGTTTGGCGCGTGTGAGCTCACAGCCTTCAGGAAACCCGGTAATCTTGGAGAGCGCCTTGCTGCAGATGAGGAGCTCAAAGACGGTGGTGACAGTCTTGAGCTCAAAGCCTCGGCTGGCTGCGATTTCCTTAAAGGTCTCGAGTCCGCCGCCACCACGATTCGTCTCGTCACTGATGTTGCGAATGACGCGCATGCCTTTGCCTTGCTGGGGGAGCACGTAACCATCTGCCGCAAGCATCGAGATGGCGCGACGGACCGTCATGCGCGAACAGTCAAACAGCTGCGTGAGCTCAGTCTCCGAAGGCAGATAACTCTGATAGGCGTATGTGCCGTCGTCAATCGACTGCTTCACGTTGTCATAAATAGTTTGGAAGATGGCTCGCGCCACGACGGTCTCCTAGAGCTGAGTGCGCGAGCGGTGCATGAGGACCGCTCGCGCAGGTGTCGATCGATTTACTTGCTGGGGTCGATTATATATTTACCCATGGCACGCAGAGCTGGGTCTGACAGGATGGCGCCGAGTTCGTCGAGGGAAGCCACCTTGGCGACCATCGAGGATACGTCGAGCCTGCCAGAGTCGATGAGCTCGAGCGCGCGACGCTGCGTATAAGGGTTAATGTAGGACGAAGTAAGCACAAGCTCCTTCTGGAAGACCTCGAAGGGCTTGACGGTGATTGTCTCATCGGGCTTGGTGAGGCCGAACATCATGACCGTAGCCTTGTGGCCGGCGATCTGGATGGCCTGCTCGATGGTGACGGGCTTGCCAACACACTCGATAACGACATCGACGTTGCCGACGCCCTCCTGCTTCAGGCGGGCCGGGACGTCCTCGTGGATGGAATCAATTGCCAGGTCGGCGCCGAGTTTGAGCGCAACCTCGCGCTTGCCTTCGACGGGCTCGAGCAAGACAACCTTGGTGGCGCCGGCGTTTTTAGCAAGCTGCATCATGAGCAGACCGATCATGCCACCGCCGATAACGACAACTGTGCTGCCGGGCTTGATGTTGCACATATCGATGCCGTGCAGGCAGCAGGCGACGGGCTCGGTCATAGCACCCTGCTCAAAGCTGGTGTGATCGCCCAACTTGTAGACTTGCTGCATATCGACGGAGCAGTACTCGGCAAAGCCGCCGTTAACGGTGGTGCCGTAACCGGTCATATGCTCGCAGTAGTGGTTGATTCCGTCGCGGCAGGGTTCGCAGCAGCCGCAGGGATGGTTTGGGTCGATGCACACGCGATCGCCCGGTTTAAAGCCGGTGACATCGCTGCCCACGGCCTTGACAACGCCCGCAAACTCATGACCAAGGATCGTGGGCGGGGTAACGTCGGCTGCACCCTTGTCGCCTTCATAGATATGCACGTCGGTGCCGCAGACGCCGCAAGCTTTGACGTTGATCAGAACGTCGCGCTTGCCCACGGCCGGCTTTGCCGATTCCTCGACTCTGAGGTCGTGCTTTCCATAGAAGACCGCGCTTTTCATGGTGACTCCTTAACGTGGCGGTGAATATTGTAATGAAGTATAGGTATGTCTAGAGGAACAGACAAGCACATCTAGACAAGTTGAAAAGAAATATAAATTGCAGCCATCAGCTATGTCAGATTTAGCAGGCAAAATACTGGACTTATACCGTTTACGGCCAATAATCGACCGCTGACCGAACATAGAAAACGTATTAACTTGTCTAGATAAGTGATATGATAAAAATAGAAGCGCAAGAAGTCAGGGAAGCGGGCCCACCCGTCCTATTGCACGAGGTACACGCAAACGGCGCGTCTGCGGTCTCGAGTGAAGCCAAAACCGCAGTCGCTCCGAATGAAGAGAGGGGGATTCCCCGTCATGATGCAAAAGATACAACGTTTCGGCGGTGCAATGTACACGCCTGCAATTCTTTTCGCATTTTCCGGAATCGTCGTCGGCCTGGGTACGCTGTTTACCACCGAGGCGATCTTTGGCGAGATGGCCACTGCGGGCCATCTTTGGTTTGATTGCTGGAATGTGCTGCTCCAGGGTGGTTGGACGCTCTTTAACCAGATGCCGTTGCTGTTTTGCGTAGCGTTGCCAATCTCGCTCGCGAACAAGCAGAACGCTCGCTGCTGCATGGAGGCTTTGGCCATCTACCTTACCTTCAACTACTTTGTAAGCACAATCTTGGGGCAGTGGGGCCCTGTCTTTGGTGTCGACTACTCTGTCGAGGCGGGCAGCGGTACTGGTCTTGCCACTATCGCAAGCATCAAAACGCTTGATATGGGCATCATGGGCGCGCTCATTATCTCTGGTATCGCCACAATGCTGCATAACAAGTTCTTCGACACCGAACTTCCTGAGTGGCTGGGCGTGTTCTCGGGCTCTGTGTTCATCTATATGATCGGTTTCTTCGTTATGGTTCCGGTCGCTCTTATCGCCTGCCTGGTGTGGCCGCATGTTCAGGCTGCTATCTCCGCCTTCCAGGGATTCATCCTTTCCGCCGGTACGTTTGGCGTGGGTGTCTTTGCTTTCTTCGAGCGCGTGCTGATCCCTACAGGCCTGCACCACTTTATCTATACGCCGTTCTATTACGACAACGCGGCGGTCAACGGCGGCATCTTTGCTGCTTGGGCCAACATCCTGCCCCAACTGGCTGCCGATCCGAGCATTGCTCTTAAGGATGCCGCACCCTGGGCTGCCTATACCTGCCCTGGTTGGACTAAGGTCTTCGGCTCGCTTGGCGTCGCCATTGCGTTTTATATGACCGCCAAACCCGAGCGCAAGCAGCGCGTCAAGGCTCTGCTGATCCCGGTCACCCTTACCGCTATGCTTTGCGGTATCACCGAGCCGCTTGACTTCACCTTCCTGTTCATCGCGCCCGGCCTGTTCGTCGTCCACTGCGTGCTCGGAGCGCTCGGCTGCATGGCTCAAAACCTCCTTGGCGTCGTGGGCATCTTCGACGGCGGCATCATCTCGATGCTCTCGTGGGACTGGCTGCCCCTTTGGGCCGCACACGGTCTGCAGTACGCCATCTCCATCCTTGTCGGTCTGTGCTTTACCGCTCTTTGGGTCGTGGTCTTCCGTTTCCTGATCGTCAAGTTCGACTTTAAGACTCCCGGTCGCGAGGATGATGATGTTGAGGTCGAGCTCAAGTCCAAGGCCGACTACAAGCAAAAGCAGAGCGGTGCTGCTGGCAAATCGGTCGCCCAGAGTAAAGATGATGAGCGCTTGGTGCTTGCCGAGAACATCCTCGATCTGCTCGGTGGCACGGATAACATCATCGATGTAACTAACTGCGCTACCCGTCTGCGCGTTAACGTCAAGGACAAGAGCGTCGTTGCGCCCGAGGCTTCCTTCAAGGCGATCGGTACGCATGGTTTGGTGGTCCAAGGTCAGTCAATCCAGGTCATCATCGGCCTTACCGTCCCGCAGGTTCGTGAGAAGTTCGAGAGCCTTCTGAAGTTCGAGAGTCTTCTGTAAACCATCGTCCATCGAAACAATCGGCCTTGCAGAGCCGGTATGCACCGCAAGGCCGATTCTGGAGATAAAAAACTCCACTTCTAGGTAACAATTCCAAACCGTACAGGCCGCGTGCGGGGATGGATTGAGCAAGCGGCCAGAATGAGGAGGACATCATGTCCAAGAAAAACTATGCCGTGACCATTGCCGGCGGTGGCTCTACCTTCACTCCGGGCATCGCTCTGATGCTGCTTGAGGAGCGCGACCGCTTCCCGGTCAACAAGGTGACCTTCTACGACAACAACGCCGAGCGCCAGGAGACCGTGGCCAAGGCCTGCGAGATCTACTTCCACGAGAACGCCCCCGAGGTTGAGTTCAACTACACCACCGACCCCGAGACCGCTTTTACCGGTACTGACTTCGTTCTCGCTCACATCCGCGTCGGCCTGTACGCCATGCGTGAGCTCGACGAGAAGATTCCTCTCAAGTACGGCTGCGTTGGTCAAGAGACCTGCGGTGCCGGCGGTATCGCCTACGGCATGCGCTCCATCGGCGGCGTCATCGAGATCCTGGACTACATGGAGAAGTACAGCCCCAACGCCTGGATGCTCAACTACTCCAACCCCGCGGCTATTGTCGCAGAGGCTTGCCGCGTGCTGCGCCCCAACAGCCGCATCATCAACATCTGCGACATGCCGATCGACCTCATGGATAAGATGAGCCGTATGTGCGGCATCAAGGATCGTCGCGAGCTGCAGTACAGCTACTACGGCCTCAACCACTTTGGTTGGTGGAGCAAGATCTACGACAAGGAGGGTAACGACCTCATGCCGCAGATCAAGGAGCACATGGCAAAGAACGGCTACTTGGACGGCATTGAGCACGAGGCCGGTAAGGAGCAGCACGTCGAGGAGAGCTGGATTCACACCTTCGGCAAGGCCAAGGATGTCTATGCTGTCGATCCCGAGACGATTCCCAACACCTACCTCAAGTACTACCTGTACCCGGACTATGTTGTCGAGACGTCTGACCCCAACTACACTCGCGCCAATGAGGTTATGGACGGCCGCGAGAAGAAGGTCTTTGGCGCTTGCCGCGACATCATCGCCAAGGGTACTGCCAAGGACGGCGGCTTTGAGCCCGACGTACACGCCAACTACATCGTCGACCTTGCCTGCGCGCTGGCCGAGAACACGCTCGAGCGCTTCCTGCTGATCGTCCCCAACGATGGTGCTGTGCCCAACTTCGACCCGACGGCCATGGTCGAGGTGCCTTGCATCGTCGGTTCCAACGGCTTTGAGAAGATCTGCCAGGGCCCGATCCCGCAGTTCCAGAAGGGCCTGATGGAGCAGCAGGTTTCCGTTGAGAAGCTCGTTGTCCAGGCTTGGGTCGAGGGCAGCTATCAGAAGCTCTGGCAGGCGCTCACGCTCTCCAAGACCATTCCTTCGGCAAGCGTTGCTAAGCAGATCCTGGACGAGCTCATCGAGGCCAACAAGGATTTCTGGCCCGAGCTTAAGTAAAGACTGCTGACTCGAACCCTCACGCATCTCTGCTTCATTTGCGCCGCCGCGGTGTCCGGATTCGCCCGGATGCTGCGGCGGCGCTATACTTATGAAGTTTGAAGTACCTGTACCAAAAGGAGCTGTCGTGTCCCTTTCCATCGGTATCGTGGGCCTGCCCAACGTGGGCAAGTCGACGCTGTTCACCGCGCTTACCAAAAAGACCGGCCTTGCCGCCAACTACCCGTTTGCCACGATCGACCCTAACGTGGGCATCGTCGATGTGCCCGATAGCCGCCTGCAAAAGCTCGCCGACATCGTTAACCCCGGCCGTATTGTGCCGGCTACGGTCGAGTTCGTCGACATCGCTGGCCTGGTAAAGGGTGCCAACGAGGGCGAGGGCCTGGGCAACCAGTTCTTGGCAAACATCCGCGAGACCGACGCCATCTGCGAGGTCGTGCGCTACTTTAAGGATCCCAACGTCATGCGTGAGGTGGGCCGCACGGGCGAGTTCGTCGACCCCGCCGGCGATGCCGATACCATCATGACCGAGCTCATCCTGGCCGACATGGGCACGCTCGAGAAGCAACTGCCCAAGCTCGAGAAGGAGGCCAAGCGCGACAAGGAGCTCATGCCCAAGTTCGAGGTGGCCAAGCGCCTGCTTGCCTGGCTCAACGAGGGCAAGCGCGCCGCATCCATGGAGATGACCGACGAGGAGCGTGCTGCCGCCAAGGGCCTGTTCCTGCTCACCATGAAGCCCATCCTGTATGTGGCCAACGTGGACGAGGATATGCTCAACGAGGACCTGGCGCCCATCGATGGTGTCAAGCCGTTGCCGATCTGCGCCAAGATCGAGGCCGAGCTTTCCGAGCTCGATCCCGAGGACGCCGCCGACTACCTGGAGAGCCTGGGCCTGGAGCAGCCCGGTCTGGACGTGCTCGCGCAGGCGGCCTATAAGCTGCTCGGTCTGCAGTCGTTCTTTACGGCCGGCGAGATGGAGGTCAAGGCCTGGACGGTTCGTCAGGGCGCGACCGCCCCGCAGGCTGCCGGCGTCATCCACACCGATTTTGAACGCGGCTTTATTAAGGCCGAGGTTATTGGCTACGACGACTACATCGAGCTCGGCGGCGAGCAGGGCGCCAAGGCCGCCGGCAAGCTGCGCATTGAGGGCAAGGACTATGTCATGGCCGATGGCGACGTCGTGCACTTCCGCTTTAACGTGTAAGGGCGACGCATATGTTTAAATATGGCAAAAAAGCTGGGTACATGGGTATTGCGCTGCTCGTACTTGCGGTGATTCCGCTGGTGGTTGCAGCGTGTGTTATCCCCAACATTGGCCCCGAGGTGGCAACGAAGTTTAACGCCGCCGGCGAGGTGACGCGCTGGGGCAAGAGCTACGAGCTGCTGGCACTGCCGGTGCTCAACCTGCTGCTGAGCGTGGCGACGTACTTTACGGCGGGACGCCAGGCAAAGAACAACGAGGACTCCGCTGTGATGGCACGTCTTGCGTGCGAGCGCTACCTGCGCAACGGCTGCATCACGGGCGTGTTCCTCAACGTAATCAACGTCTACTTTATGTATTCGGCGATTACTGGAACGGGCTTTGGCTTTGGTTTCTAGCTTGTCCTTTTAGGCAACGAGCCTGCACGCATATTCAATGGCTGCTGCGAGGCCGCCGCTCGATCGTGGTTTAAAGACCATGTCGGCGGCGGCCTCGTTTTCGTATCCGGCACCGCGAAGGGCAAGTGCGATACCGGCTTCCAGGAGAAGGGACAGACCGTGTTGGCTGGTTGCGATTACGGCAGCCTGATTGAGCGAGCAGCTGTGCGCTTGGCATTGGATGGCAAGTTCACCTTGCGCCGGGCAAGGGACCAGAACGGCGGCGACGCGACTTGATAGCAATGCAAATGCTGTGCGCTCATCGGGCGAAAGGCATTCAGCTTCAACGACGACGAGCTTGGGCGGTGCGCTGTTTGTGCGAAGCGTGGCTCGGTACATGTGGACCGAAGAACCCGTCATAGAAAACTCCTGTGTATTCGGCAAAACGTAAACTATAGTTTACGTTTATGTTCGGCTCCATTTCAAACTCGGCTGCATGGACGAACGTGCGAAACAGATTCTTGGCAGGCGGGTCGAAGAGACACGCAGAGACCTTGGTATCTCCAAGGTTGATTTTTGTGTGGCGACAGGAATCAGCCGACCCTACCTCGACCGAATCGAAGATGGGACGGCAAATTTCACGCTCAAGGTTCTATTTAAGATCGCACCCGCACTCGGCATGACGGTGTCAGAACTTCTCGAGGGTATCGAATAGGGCGTTCCCCCGCTGTATTTGACGCTCTTTGGGCGGGTCCCCCTGGTTGCGATGTGCAAAATCGCGAGTATTCAGCACCTGTTCAGCCGTAGATGGTAGCTCGGGCGGCTGGCTTTGCCTTTTTGGCAGTAGTTAATCCACACGCTAAATAAAAATGTGGAATAAATATTTACTAGACGGTCCCCTCGTACTAAAAGTTCGTCTAGCAATCGGCCGATTCTATGCCTCCGGCGGAGAAATTGCAGAATACTCCGATTTTTGCACGGCCCGAGGGGGACCACCTGCCGTTTGGGGCTGCGATAAGTGGAGCTGCCTTAGGGATTACGTCATCGGGATGCGGTCGTGGTTGACTTGGCTGTAGAACAGGCGCTGAATCTCGTCCGCATCACGTGACTGGCCGAGTGCCCACATGGTTTTGGCCACGAGCGTCTCGGTGGTCATGTCGTCGCCGCGCAGAATGCCCGGATGATCGGCGTAAGCGCGGCCGACCTCGTAAACGCCCAGATCGAGGCCCTCTTCGGGGACCTGCGTGGTCATAACGACGGTGCGGCCCGAATCGACCCAGCGGAAAATAGCCTCTTGGAACGACTCGCCCGACTCACCAAACTCGGGGATACCGCCAATGCCAAAGGTCTCAAGGATTACAGCATCGTAGCTATCGGCAAGGGCGTCGAGGATGCCCGGGTTTACGCCGGGCGTAAGCTTGAGTACAAATACGTGCGGGTCGATGCTGTCGTAGAAACGCACCGGGTTTTCGCCCTGATGCGTGCCGTGAAGCCCATTGCGCACGATGCGGTCGTTGCGGATATAGGCGATGGGCGGATAGTTGACGCTAATGAACGCGTTAAAGCTCATGGTGCGCTGCTTGCGGGCGCGCGTGCCGGCAATGGCAACGCCGCCAAACACGATCGAGACGTCGTGCGAGTGCTCGTCGAGCGCATAGAGCAGGCTCTGGTACAGATTGAGCTTGGCGTCGGTAAAGGGATTGCCCATGGGCTTTTGCGAGCCGGTGAGCACGATGGGCTTGGGGCTGTCCTGAATCAGGTAGGAAAGCGCTGCTGCGGTGTAGCTCATGGTGTCGGTGCCGTGCAGAATCACGAAGCCGTCGTGGTCGGCATAGCCTTCGACGATGACGTCGCGGATACGCATCCAGTCGCTCGGGCGCATATTGGTGCTGTCGATGTTCATGGGCTGCACGACGTCGAGCTCGCAGAGTCCCGAGATCTCGGGGACACTCTGGGCGAGCTCCTCACCGGTCAGAGCGGGGGAGAGGCCGTTGCCGTCCTCGGTCGATGCGATGGTGCCGCCCGTGGCGATGAGAAGGATGCGCTTCATGCTGGTATTCCTATCGTATTTGCCGCCGCAGAGGCGGAGTCGTTCGGCAGTATTGTGGCACAGGGCATCCAATGTTCAAACGTATTACATCATCTGTAACGTTTGGTAACACTTCAATTGCCGTCAAATAGGGGCCAGGTCGTGCGTTTGCCGTGCGCTGATGGCTGCGAGGGACGAGAAACCCCATATAAACGTGTACACTATGGGAGTTATTTTCGTTCATTCACGCGGGTGGGCACCGGCTCCCCGCCAACAAGAGGGGGAACCATGGATCAAAAGGCTTCCGCAAAGGTCCTCGTACTCGACTTTGGTGCGCAGTACGGTCAGCTCATTGCCCGTCGCGTCCGCGACCTCAACGTGTATTCCGAGATTGTCCCCTGCGACATCTCGGCCGACGAGATTCGCGAGATGAACGCCTCTGCGCTCATCCTTTCTGGCGGCCCGGCCTCCGTGTACGCCGAGGACGCTCCGTCCATCGACCCCGCCATCTTTGACCTGGGCCTTCCCGTCCTGGGCTTTTGCTACGGCCATCAGATCACGGCCGTGACGCTCGGCGGCAAGGTCGGTCACTCCGAGGTGGGCGAGTACGGCCGCGCCACCATCACGCGCACGGCCGGCGCCAAGCTCTTTAACTCCACACCCATGGAGCAGACTGTGTGGATGAGCCATCGCGACGCCGTTTCCGAGGTGCCCGAGGGCTTTACCGTTACCGCCAGCACCGACGTGTGCCCGGTTGCTGCCATGGAGTGCCCCGAGCGCAAGATCTTCACCACGCAGTTCCACCCCGAGGTCAAGCACTCCGAGTATGGTCAGCAGCTGCTGAGCAACTTCCTGTTTGAGATCTGCGGCCTGGAGCCCAACTGGAGCATGGACAACCTGGTCGAGACCATGACGGCCGAGTTCCGCGAGAAGGTCGGCAACGACCGCGTGATTCTGGCCCTGTCCGGCGGCGTCGACTCCTCCGTCGTGGCTGCGCTGGGTGCTCGTGCCGTGGGCAAGCAGATGACCTGCGTGTTCATCAACCACGGCCTGCTGCGCAAGGGCGAGCCCGAGCAGGTGGAGGAGGTCTTCACCAAGCAGTTTGACGTCGACTTTATCCACGTCCACGCCGAGGACCGTTATGCCGAGCTTTTGGCCGGCGTGACCGAGCCCGAGGAGAAGCGCCGCATCATCGGTACGCAGTTCTGGAAAGAGTTCTTCGCCGTGGCCCAGCAGCTCGAGACCGATGGCAAGCCGGTCAAGTATCTGGCTCAGGGCACCATCTACCCCGACATCATCGAGTCTGGCGCTCGCAAGACGGGCGGCAAGACGGCCACCATCAAGAGCCACCACAACCTGATCCCGTTCCCCGAGGGCGTGCACTTCGACCTCATCGAGCCGCTCGATCACTTCTTTAAGGACGAGGTCCGCGCGCTTGGTCTGGCGCTGGGTCTGCCGGGTCACATCGTGTTCCGTCAGCCTTTCCCGGGCCCGGGTCTGGCCATCCGCATCATCGGTGCGGTCGACAAGGAGAAGCTCGAGATCCTCAAGAACGCCGACGCCATCGTGCGCGAGGAGCTCGACGCCTACAACCAGCGTCTGTTTGAGCAGACCGGTGAGCGCAACTCCGAGCACAGCTGTTGGCAGTACTTCGCGGTTCTGCCCGACATTAAGTCCGTGGGCGTTATGGGCGACGAGCGTACCTATCAGCGCCCGATCATCCTGCGTGCCGTCGAGTCCAGCGATGCCATGACCGCCGACTGGGCCAAGCTGCCCTACGATGTCCTGGCCCACATCTCCGGCCGCATCGTTGCCGAGGTCCCCGGCGCCAACCGCGTGTGCTACGACATCACGTCCAAGCCGCCCGCGACCATCGAGTGGGAGTAGGCTGATAGGGTTCTGACCTGCACTTTTGAGTGCCGCACTGTGCCGCTGAGTTTCGTTTCGTACGAGAGTCATGGCAAAGCCGCCAGCGACGGCGGTGAGTAAATACGGTAATCTGGCCTCCGTTCCCGCGTTGGGACGGAGGCTTTTTCTTTGCCGTTTTACTCCCTTTCACCTGCGATTTCGCGATTTACTCCCCGTATTTCAAGACGACAAGGCACGGGGCGGTATTCGGAGGAACGGGAGTAAAGATTTATCCCGAATGAGTAGACGCGCGATTTTTGTCCCCGAGAACGAAACGAGGCCGTTTCGGGGCCCGTGAAACTCAAATCGAACTCAACGGGCGTTTTTACGGTCTCCGTACGGCGTTTCCCCAGGTGGTTAATGGGGAGTAAAGAATCTCGCCGCCTCAATGAAAACGGGAGTAATCAGGGGAAATGCCGCAGTGTACTGCCGTGTGCCGCCATGTAAGCCACCGCGTCATTTACTCCCCATTTACGCTTGAAATGCCTTTGCATGCAATGGGGAGTAAAAACTCAGCTTACGCAGGAGCGAGCGGAGCTCACCGCCTAGCCTGGCGTCCTGATTCGGTTGCGTTGATTGCGAAATGCGGGGAGCCGTTACAGCAAGGCTTTCCAGTCCTCGTACTCG
>CAUACA010000026.1 GCA_958427355.1 uncultured Collinsella sp.
TCCGGTCCGACCGGGCCGCGCGGCAAGGAGATATATTGCCAGACCGGAGGGGCCCTGCGGGCGGGAATTCCACTCTTCACAAGTCCTACACAATACATCGCTTCCTATCATAAGTCATAGAAAGGCTGGTGCAGAAATACTGCACGTATCAGATGATGACCCTTCGGTTAAGAGATATATAAAGATCGGTCACCTGTAAGTGTCTATCTACCCGCGCTTTTGCTATATAAACCAGCGCCTCAGATAAAAAGAGGGAGCGCCGCGCACAACGCGACACTCCCCTAGCGATTCAAGAGAATCTATTAGGCCTCGAGAGCCTTCTTGGCGATGGTAGCCAGCTCGTTGAAGGACTCGATGTCCTCGTAAGCCATCTGAGCCAGGACCTTGCGGTCGAGCTCGATGCCGGCAACCTTCAGGCCGTGCATGAACTGAGAGTAAGAGATGTCGTTCAGGCGAGCAGCAGCGTTGATACGAGTGATCCAGAGAGAACGGATCTCGCGCTTCTTGTTGCGGCGATCACGATACTGATACTGCAGGGAGTGCTGGACCTGCTCTTTAGCATGCTTGTAAGTACGCGAAGCGGCACCGTAGTAACCCTTCGCACGGTGCATAACGGTACGGCGCTTCTTCTTGGCGGCAACAGCGCGCTTAATACGTGCCATGTTCTATCAACTCCTAGACGGTAAAACGAAAAACGGGAACGCGAACTTAAGCGAGACGCGACTTGATGACCTTGCGGTCGGCAGCGGCGATCTCGGTCTCCTGACGGAAGCCACGCTTACGCTTGGTGGACTTCTTGCTCAGGATGTGGCTCTTGAAAGCCTTGGCGCGCATAAGCTTGCCGGTACCAGTCTTGCGGAAACGCTTCTTGGTGCCGCTGTGGGACTTCATCTTAGGCATGAAATACTCCTTAATCGGTTACAGAACACTAGTTACTTGGTATCGCTTGCCGCTTTATCCTCATCGAAGGCGCCCTTAATCGGGGCGAGCAGCATAAGCATGTTACGGCCTTCCATCTTAGGCTTGGACTCGACCGTAGCGTAAGGCTTGAGATCCTCGGCGAGACGCTCGAGAACGTTAAGGCCCTGCTCCGGGTGAGCCATCTCACGGCCGCGGAACATGATGGTGATCTTAACGCGTGCGCCCTTCTTGAGGAAACGCAGAACGTGGCCCTTCTTGGTCTCGTAGTCGCCAACGTCGATCTTGGGTCGGAACTTCATTTCCTTGACCTCGACCTTGGACTGGTTCTTACGAGCAGCCTTGGCCTTCATGGCCTGCTGGTACTTGAACTTACCGTAGTCCATGACCTTGCAGACCGGCGGCTCCGCGTTGGGAGCGATCTCGACCAGGTCGAGACCCTGATCGTCGGCGACGCGCTGGGCATCGCGGATGGCGAACAGGCCGAGCTGAGAGCCATCGACGCCAATCAAACGGCACGAAGATGCAGTGATCTCGTCGTTGATGCGGGTGTCATCAGACTTAGCTATTTTCCCTACCTCCATTCATAAAAAAATAACCCGGCGCTTCTCAGCAGCCAGGTCGTACACATAGACTTCCTCGATTTGAGGAAGGTAATCTAAGTTGTATGACCAGTCAGCTGCTCATTGGCGCCAAAAGGTGGGAACCCTCGGGTTCCTCTTTAGGGCATTGCGGGAACAACGCCTTGCGAATAATAACACGTACAGCGCGTTATCACATTACGTACACGAAAAAGGGGCCTTGACCCCCTTGAACGCTCGCTTGCATGTATGGTGCCCGAGGCGAGACTCGAAGGGCCTTCGCTTCGCGAAGCCCCGGGCTTCGGGAGCGTGGCGCCCTCGCCACGCTCCGCTACAAACAGGCCACAGGCCTGTTGGCTTAACGCTTCGCGCGCTCACGCGAGTTCGGCACGAAAAAGGGGGCCGCAACCCCCTTGAACGCTCACTTGCATGTATGGTGCCCGAGGCGAGACTCGAACTCGCACGTTGTTGCCAACGGTGGATTTTGAGTCCACTGCGTCTGCCAATTCCGCCACTCGGGCACGCAATGCGTGAGTTAGTTTATCACAGCTTTCTACCGATTAGTCCGAAAATGGAACTTCGAGCATTTCGATGAGTTCGACCGTGCGGAGCATCTCGCGCTGACGGCATCCGCGACCGTCGACCGAAGCCTCACCCATCTGGTTATCGTAAGGGTCCTCGCGCATGCCGTCGAAAGAGGGCTCAAACTCTGCCTGGAATCGATTGTTGGCCACCATACGCCACGGGTCGAGATTGCCAAAGTAGTGACGGCGGCGCCACTCCTCCCCCATCCTGCGAGCAGAAGATCCAAATGACACGTCGGCGTTGAGCCAACCGGTCTGCGGCGTATAGAACTCTGCCCAGTCGTGCGACCCCACCGAATCGGGCGCAACGTACAGGCCGCTCTGCCAACGGGCAGGCACGCCCGCGATACGGCACATGGTGATAAACGTGAGCGCCATAACGCCGCAATCGCCGCGGAGCGAATGCGTGCAGTCATCGGCAATAGATCCCAAAAGCAAGTACGGCGGTTGATAGCGATAGTCGACATACTGCGTCAGATAATCATAGATAGCACGGGCGCGATCGAGCGGATCCTCGAGTCCGTCAACAACACCGGCCGTCAGCTGCTGCAGATACGGCGTAAATGCAATGTGCGGACGATCCTCGGAAATATCCTCGGGCAGAGGCGCGTCCATACGCGGATGAACCGGAAGTGTGCCACCGTAGACATCACAATAAGCAGCATCGATGTGATAACGATAGGTCACCGAGAATGAGCGTTCACTCGAAGAAGACCACGAGGCGGTACGCGCCGAAGCGTTTGCGGGAGCAACAGCACCTTCCGGCGTCATGTCGAGAATCTCGACCCGAGACTGCTGACGGCAGGCAGCCGCGACGGGAAGCCAAGCGCGAACGGTCTCCCCCTCTAGAGCGCCGGGGACAGACACAGATGCTTTAAGCGTAATGACGCGAGCCAATCCGTTTTGCGACTCCATCTCCTTGAGCATCTCGTTGCGCAGTGCAATTCCGTCCGTAGGATCGGGCCGCATGCCGGGGACCTCTTTGGGATATACGCGAAGCGAATCGAGGAAGTTGTCGAGAACGAACAGCTCGCCATCGATAAAGCGCCAGTCAATACGCTTACGGTCAATCAGATCGTCAAACTGCTCCTCGGTAAACCCAGGCCACTCCTCGCGAATCATCGCAATAGCTCGATCGCGCGACACCGAAAAATGAAGTGGCGTCTCAAGCATGCGATACCGCTCGGCACGAACGCAGGCAGCAAGCGAGGGATCGGGATCTTGGGCAAGTAGGCGGTCGCAAGCCTCAATAGCCTGCGAAAGATACCCCGCGTCCTTTAAACGCAGGATCTCGGGTGGCAAGCCAACATCTAGAAAACGGAAGTCATCATTGCAAACATCAACAGAGCAACCAACAGGACCCTCGTCAATAACCTTCCCATCCGAAGGCAGCACAGTAATAACAGCCATACCAAACTCCAAGTCATCAGAACTCTTGAAGTCCATTGTAGCGAGATAAAAAAGAAAGCCCCAACAAGGGAGCCATCAACACCGCCGAGCGGTAGTCAAAAAATGAATTCAGCCCAGTAACCCTGTAGCGAGTTAACGAAGGAGGCCCCGTTCACCCGAAGCTTTTCCCATTGCGCGACTTCTGGCAAAGCCAGGTGAGCGCAAGGGAAAAGCGTAGGGTGAACGGGGCCTCCGACGGGAAAGTTAAACCGTTACTTACGCCTTGTTGACGGAGCCAAACTCCTCCATGAGCTCCTTGGTGCGGGCAACGATGTTGTCGCGACCAGGCTTGAGGAGCTTGCGGGGGTCGAAGCCCTTGCCCTGCTGATCCTTGCCAGCCTCGATGTACTCGCGAACGCCCTTGGCGAAGACGAGCTGCAGGTCGGTGTTGACGTTGATCTTGGAGATACCCAGGGAGATGGCCTTCTTGATCTGATCCTCGGGGATGCCGGTGCCACCGTGCAGAACGAGGGGCAGGTCGCCGGTCTCGGCCTTGATCTCGCCCAGACGCTCGAAGGAAAGGCCAGCCCAGTCGGCGGGATACACGCCGTGGATGTTGCCGATACCGCAGGCGAGGAAGTCGACGCCCAGGTCAGCAATCTGCTTGCACTCAGCGGGGTCAGCGAGCTCGCCGTTGGAGGTCACGCCGTCCTCGGTGCCGCCGATGCCGCCGACCTCGGCCTCGATGGACATGCCCTTGGAGTGGGCAAGCTCAACGAGCTCCTTGGTGCGGTCGAGGTTAAGCTGGAAGGTCTCCTCGTGAGAGCCGTCATACATGATGGACGTGAAGCCGGCCTCGATGCACTTGAAGCAGTCCTCGTAAGAACCGTGATCGAGGTGAAGGGCGACGGGAACGGTAACGCCCGTGGCCTCGACGGCAGCCTTGACCATGTCGGCGCAGACCTTGAAACCGCCCATCCACTTAGCGGCACCAGCGGTGCACTGAAGGATCAGCGGAGACTTGGCCTCCTCGGCGGCCTGGAGAATAGCCAGGGTCCACTCGAGGTTGTTGGTGTTGAAGGCACCGAGAGCGTACTTGCCGGCCTCGGCCTTCTTGAGCATGTCTGCTGCGTTGACGAGCATAAAAGAAACCTCCTGTAAGGTTGCTCCGATAACGCCTGAGATTTTACCACGACATACCCGAGCATAAACGTTCGTTTGTTCACGAATACCATCTGATTGGACAAATTTTGACCGTTTGCCCCACAGAATCGACCCACTGGGGAAAATAGCTTGACGATTGAGCGGTCTTCGTGGTTCGAAAGACGGCTTCGAGCCTACATCTGCATAAACGGATTCTGCATAAGTTCGCGCGCCATCGTGGTCGAATCGCCATGGCCCGTCAAGCAAACGGTATCGGGCGGAAGCGTCTTGGCAAGTTTGGAGAGCGAGCGCATAATCGCCGCCTCGTCACCGCCGGAAAGATCGGTACGACCGTGGCTGCCCGGGAAAAGCGTGTCGCCCACAAAGGCGATGTTCCCCTGCTCGGTCGCGGCGAACAGGACGATGCCGCCCGGCGTATGCCCCGGCGTCTCGATCACCTGCAAGCAGACGTCGCCCACCTCGATTGTATCGCCCTCGGCAAGCAAACGCGTCGGCTCACCCGGATCGGGCGTCTCGATACCCCACATGGTGCGCTGCTCCTCGATATTTGCGCGAGGTACCGTCACGTCCTTAGCGCACAACTCATATAGCGCGCCGTCGCCAACGACAGCTCGAACCCCGGCAACCCCGCCAACATGGTCGGCATGACCGTGCGTGCAGACAGAACCGAGTACGCGCACCTCAGGATACGCGGTGCGGATATGCTCCACAAGACGCTCGCCCTCCCACGCCGGATCGACGATTAAGCACTCGTCATTCGAAATCACGGCGTAACTGTTGGTCTGAATGGGGCCGTTGACGAGCGCCTCAATCGAAGCCGCACCTCGGGGTGTCAGGTCCAAAGTCATATCGCCCATGCGCATACCCTCCTTCTAAAATACGTTCGAGGCACCAAACGATGCCTCGAACGTAACCAATATCTATGATGCTGAGAGGCTCTCGCACCTACACACGGCGCTTAAGCTGGGCTCCACCCTCGCCGGGCATAAGACGACGAGCGTCGTAGACCGAGTCAACGCTGCTGATAGAGGCCAGCAGCGGATCCAAGCCACTCGCGTCCGAGATCTCGACCATAAAGCGCAGGGTTGCAATACCCTCGCGGTTGGTCGACGTGGCGGCAGAAAGGATATTACCGCCCGCATCGCCAATGGCAATGGTGACATCCTTGAGCAGGCCCATGCGGTCCAGGCACTCGACCACGATCTCGACCTGGAAGAGGGTGTCGGCAGCGCCGTCCCACTCCACATCGATCATGCGCTCGGGATGTTCCATAAGACCCTTGACGTTAGGGCAGTTGGCGCGATGCACCGAAACGCCGCGACCGCGCGTGATGAAGCCGACGATGTCGTCGCCCGTCACGGGGTTGCAGCAATGAGCCAGACGGACCAGCAGGCCGCTGTTGCTCTCGCCCTTGACGATAATGCCGTTACTGGCGCTCTTGCCGCGCTTTTGCGGCTTGCGGTTGGAGCCGCGAGCGGGCTGCTTCACGACCTCGGCGATAGCCTCGGCCTTGGTGAGCTGTTCCTCGGGCTTGGGGTCCAAGATTTGCTCGACCTTATTGCCCACAGCGCGCGGGGCAACCTTGCCGGCGCCGACGGCGGCAAACAGGTCCTCGAGCTGCTTGAAGTTAAACTGCTCCGCCACGGCGTTGAGCGCACGCGTCGAACGCGGCGTAGAAATGCCATAGCCACGCTTACGCAGGTCCTTGGCCAGCATATCGCGGCCGGCAGCAGCGTCGTCGTCCTTGGTCGCAGCGGCAAAATAGCGGCGGATCTTTGACTTGGCGGAAGGTGTCTTAACGATCTTGAGCCAATCACGCGACGGCTTGGAACTCTTGTTAGTCAGGATTTCAACGCGATCGCCCGTCTTGATCTCGTGCGTAAGCGGGGCCACCGCACCATTGATTTTGGCGCCGACGCAATGGTTTCCCACCTCGGTGTGAACGGCATAGGCAAAGTCGAGCGGCGTGGAGCCGGCACGAAGCGCCATGACCTCGCCCTTGGGCGTAAAGACGAAGATCTCCTGATCGAACAGATCGACCTTCAGCGAATGCAGGTATTCCTTGGCGTCGGTAATCTCATCAGACGCAGCCCAATCGAGCGAATGTTTGAGCCAGTTGATCTGGTCGTCCAAACGTTGAGCGTCATTGGTCTTAGAAGCAGACGATCCGCCCGATTTCTTATACAGCCAGTGGGCGGCAATGCCGTACTCGGCCTGCTCATGCATCTCGTAGGTTCGAATCTGAATCTCGAGCGGACGAGCCGTGGGGCCGATGACCGTCGTGTGGAGCGACTGGTAGTTATTGACCTTGGGCATGGCGATATAGTCTTTAAAGCGACCAGGCATGGGGTGCCACAGCGTATGCACAGCACCGAGCGTGGAGTAGCAATCGCGCACCGAATGGGTAATAACGCGCAGCGCCACCAGGTCGTAAATCTCGGAAAACTCCTTGCCCTTGCGCTTCATCTTTTGGTAGATGGACCAATAGTGCTTGGAACGGCCGTTGATCTGGAAGTCCTCCAGACCAATGCGGTTGAGCTCATCGGTAAGCGTCTTGATGGTCTCGGTAAGGTAGCGCTCGCGGACCTCGCGCGACTCCGCCACCATGCGCGCGATGCGCTGGTAGGCATCGGGCTCCAGGTAGAAGAAGGACAAGTCCTCGAGCTCCCACTTAATAGAGCTCATGCCCAGGCGGTCGGCCAAGGGCGCGTACACGTCCATGGTCTCGCGAGCCTTAAACAGGCGACGATCCTCGCGCAGGGCTGCAAGCGTACGCATGTTGTGCAAACGGTCGGCAAGTTTAACGATGATGACGCGAATGTCCTTGGACATGGCGAGGAACATCTTGCGCAGCGTGAGCGCCTGCTTCTCGTCCATGCTGTCGACTTCGATGTTGGTGAGCTTGGTCACGCCATCGACGAGCTCGGCAACGGTTTCGCCAAACAGGCCGGAAACATCGGCGAGCGAGGTCTCGGTGTCCTCGACGGTATCGTGCAGCAGCGCGGCGCACACCACGTCACAATCCATTTTGAGATCGGCCAGAATGATGGCCACCTCGACGGGATGGTTGATGTACATCTCACCCGAGCGGCGCTTTTGGTTACAGTGCTTCTCGGCGGCAAAGCAGTAGGCTTGCTCCACCTTGGAGAAGTCGTCCTCATTCATATATTTGAGGCACAAGCGCTCCAGCTTGTCGTAGCTGTCCGCCATAATCTCGGGCGGCAGCTCATCGGCATGCTTATAGTGCTCCATCTCCGAAAACGGCTGGAGGGTGGAATCATGGGCGGTACGGGCTGCGGCATCCATCGAGGTCCCCTTCCCCTAGGCCCGCGGTACGATCGGGCGGTTAACTTTGGCTAGCATATCAGAAGCGCACGAGTCGAGTGCCCAGCTCCGGAAAGCCGAAAACTCCATGCGCGAGCGCAAGCCCTCCAAATAGCGAATTGACCTACTCAATTGCACGCGGCCGGGGTTTTCGGCCATCGCGATGCGACGGGTGTCGTCAAACCCCGAAACTCGACAAAAACCAAGCTCTTCGAAGATTCCCAGGCCGCTTTCCACCGAACGCTCGTCGACCGGCGTGCGAGCATCGATGGCAAGGCACATCTGTGCGATGTCGATATCGCTCGCGCTAAAGGAATCGTCCCCGGTTTTGCCGCGGTTGGAGCGCCACATGGTCTGCAGCGCGCGATAGAGCGTGACGAGCTCGTCGCGCTCGGGCGCATAGCAGTCGAGTAGGCGCTCGTTAATGCGGGCGTCGCGCGACGAATAGAGCAGATGGATCACGGCGGGCTGGCCATCGCGACCGGCACGGCCGCTCATCTGGTTAAACTCAATGCCGCCAAACGGCATGTGATAGAGCACGACATGGCGAATATCGGGAAGGTTGACGCCCTCGCCAAAGGCAGATGTCGAGACGATGCAGCTGAGGCTTCCGTCTCGGAATGCTTCCTCCACGCGACGGCGATCGGAACGCGCAAGCCCCGCGTTATAGAACGCGATATGGGTTGCGCAATCGGGCACACGCTTGCGCAACGTCTTGGCGAGCGCCACGGACTGGTCGCGCGAATTGACGTAGATGACGGTCTTTTCCCCCGTCGCCACAATCGACACCAAACGGTTCTCGCGACTTGCAAGATCGCGGTCGTCCTCGAGCCGCAGGTTCTCGCGCACCGTCTCGTCGACCACCGTGCGAGTGATCGGCAGCATGCGGGCAAGCTCGGCCACGACCGGAGCCGTCGCGGTGGCCGTCGCAGCCATAACGACCGGGTCGCCCAGGGCTTTGAGGATATCGGGCATGTCGAGATAGGCGCTGCGGTCGCCGCCCTTGGCAAGGCCGGCGTGGTGCGCCTCGTCGATAACGACAAAGCCGATGCGGCCCGAACGTGCGAAGCGGTCACGGTGGATAGATAGGAACTCGGGCGTCGTGAGCACGATACCGGTGCGGCCCGAAGCTAGGCCGGCGAACACATCATCGCGTGCGGCCTCCACGGTCTCGCCGGTCAGCACGCCAACACCAATACCGAGCGCTGCCATCGTCGACGAGAGGTGATAGGCCTGGTCGGCAACGAGCGCACGCAGCGGATAGACAAAGATGCTCGAACGTCCGCGAAGCACCGCCTCACGCGCGGCATGCACATGGAAGATGAGCGACTTGCCGCGCCCCGTTCCCATAACGGCCAGAACACTTTGGTGATCGGCCAGGGCATCGAGCGCCTCGACCTGCGCGCGATGTGGCTGGTTCGAGCCGATAAAGCTATGGATAAGCGAGCGCGTGAGCTCGGTATAGGAAAGCTGGGCGAGCGTCTCGCGCTTGCGCGACTCCAAGCGCAGGCCGGAATCCGCCGGCTGCACGCCACGACGAAGCTCGCATGCCGGATCGTCGACGCTGGGCAGCGTGGTATCGCGGACCAGAACATCCTTGACCATGAGCTTGGGCTTCACACGACCCTGCCAATGCTCGGCAACGGCCTCGAACACCAAGTCGACAGCGCTATCGCAGTTGATGAGCTTATCGATTTGCGGCACGCGGAACATAATAGCCGGCACACTCGCGGCGCCATCGGTCGCCACAAAGCGCATGTGCTCGCCGGTCTTACCCACCACGGCGCGATCACACATCGTCACGCCCTCGGCGGCCAGCAGCGGCACCTTATTACCCTGGCCAAACGGCTCAAGGCGGGAAATCTGCTCGATGGTCTCGATATTCAATTCGGAAAGGTCGACCGTGGCGGCAACCTCGTCGGTGTCCTCAAAGTCCTCGGCGGGAAGCTCGGACAACACGGCGGAAAGGCGACGGCGGAACTCGTCGAGCTTGGATGCCTCGATAGTCACACCCACCGCACCGGCATGTCCGCCGCGACGAATCATCAGGTCGGAACAGCGCTCGATGGCGTCAAACAGGTTAACTTTGCCCACCGAGCGACCAGAGCCGCGCGCGATACCGTCCTCGATCGAGAACAGCAGCGCCGGCACGTGGTAGCGGTTGGTCAGACGGCTTGCCACGATGCCCTTGACGCCCTCGTGCCAGCCTTCGCCGCCCACGACGATCGCGCGTCCGCCGTCATAGGTCTCCTCGACCTTTGCCATGGCATCGCGCGTGAGCTCCGCCTCGATCTCACGGCGCTGGCGATTGATTTCCTCGAGCTCGGCGGCAAGCGCGCTCGCTCCGATGGGGTCGCGGGCAAGCAGCAGGTCGAGCGCCAGCTTGGGATCAGCCATGCGGCCGGCAGCATTCAGACGAGGGATGAGCGAAAACGACAGGCCGTCGGCCGTAATGGTAGAAAGGTCGGCCTTGGCAAGTGCGGCAAGCGCGATATAACCGGGGCGGGCCGTCACGCGCATCTGCTGGATGCCCTCGGCAACCAGTGCGCGATTCTCGGGCGTGAGCGGCATCATGTCGGACACGGTGCCCAGCGCCGCGACCTCTATCAGCGAACGCCAATACGACGGCTTGCCCAAACGCTCGCCCAGGACCTGCACCAGCTTAAGCGCCACACCGGCACCGGCAAGCTCGCGCGAGGGGCCCTCGTTCTCGAGCTTGGGATCGGTCAGGGGCACGCCCTGCGGCACCTGGTCGGAGGGCTCGTGATGGTCCGTGACCACCAAATCGATCCCCAGACTCTCCAGATAGGAGACCTCTTCCTTGGCAGCAATGCCGTTATCGACGGTCACAATCAGGTTGGGTTGAGCGAGCTCGTTGACGCGGTCGAGCGCCGCACGCGACAGGCCGTAGCCCTCGTCAAAGCGGTGCGGAATAAACGGCGTGACGTTGGCGCCAAACGAACGTAGCGCCTCGGTCAACAGACAAGTCGACGTAATGCCGTCGACGTCAAAATCGCCAAAGACGGCGATACGCTCGTGGCTGCGAATAGCACGCTCGACGCGGTCGGCGACGACCACCATGCCCGGAATAACGAGTGGGTCCGCCCAGTCGCGATCGAGCGAAGGCGTCAAAAACAGCTGGCCTTCCTCGATGGATGTAATGCCGTGCGCAACCATAATGCGCGCCACCAGCCCGGGTATGCCCAGGCCAGCCGAAAGCTCCTTTTCGAGCTCGGGGTTTTGCTGAGCGACCGCCCAGCGATGCGTCGTCTTAAGCGATGACATAGGCGCCCACCCCCGATAGGGGCAGGTCGCCGCGATACCTCTCACGGTTCATAGCGATGAGTCCTCTGTGCATGCCCGCTTCGGCAGGCAGATCTGTTGAACGGATTTATTATACCGTGCAGCGCGGACGCACAACATCCAGCACGCCGTGGTTTCGATAAACGAGGGCGGTAATAGCCTCGAAATAATCGAGCGTTTCAGCCACACGGACGCATGCGAGCGTCTAGCATATCCATTCAAAACGGATTCACGAGCAAAGGGAGTCACAAGAGCATATGAAGCAATGGGTTGGACTGGGCAAATTTCTCGCAGGACATATGCAGGTCATCGTTCCGATTTGCGTGGCGCTCGGCGTGCTCTTTCCTCAGCAGATCGGCGTTCTCAAGCCCATCGTTCCCACCGTGTTTGCCTTTATGACGTTCCAAGGCGCGCTCAGCAACACCTTCCACCAGGTGGCTGAGGTGTTCCACCGTCCCCTGCATCTGATTTTTGCGTTATTTGTCTCGGCGGCGCTTATTCCCATCGCGGCCTATGCCATGGGATCGTTGTTCTTTGGTTCCAACCCCAACCTTGTCTGCGGCATCGTGCTCGAGTACAGCGTACCCGTGGCAGTCACTGCCTTTATGTGGATCAGCATGTTCGGCGGCAACGGCCCGCTCGCGCTCACCATCATCCTGACGTCCTCGGTTATATCGCCCGTGACGATTCCGCTCACGCTCAAGCTCCTGTTGGGCGCCACCGTCGCAATCGATGTTCCGAGCATGATGCAGAACATGGCCTTTATGATCGCCATCCCCGCTGTGCTCGGCATCGTGATCAACGAGCTCACGCGCGGCTGGGGGCACGAGAAACTCTCCCCCGCGCTCTCGCCCGCCTGCAAATTTATGATGATGGGCGTCATCGCGTCCAACTCCACCGCCATGAGCGAGTACGTGCTACACATGAACGCGGTGCGCCTGGAAGTCGCCCTCTTTATTCTGGTGTTCGCCATCAGCGGTTTTGTCGTGGGCATTCTGGTCGCCCGCGCGCTGCATCTGCCATATAGCGAAACGACCACCATGTGCTTTACCTGCGGCATGCGCAATATCTCTTCGGGCGCCGTCATCGCCACGCAATACTTTCCGGGCGAAGTTGTGTTTCCCGTCATGTGTGGAACGTTGTTTCAGCAGGTGCTCGCCTCGCTTATCGGGCACCTCTTTGAGCGTCTGACCGGCGAGGAGCGCGCCGCCCAGCGCAAGCGGGTCGAGGCCGGCCGCGACGCCATGGCACGCTAGACTGCCCGCAGTGTGCGGGCGCTCACTTTACGATGTGAGCGCCTCCAGATGTGCGCGGAGTCGCTCTGCATCGACATCGAGCGTGGTCTCAGCATTGACCTGAGCCAGCCGATACCCGACAAAGTAGGGCGAAACCACCCAACGCGGCAGCGCCTTGGCAATGGTCCGACCGCCCAGGCGATAGAAGAACAGGTTGTACGACTCTGCGCGACCACCGTGGTGCTCATTCAGGATATAGCGCAGAGCCACCTGGATCGCATCGGCGAAGAGATCCGCCTCGGCTTGGTCTCTCGTGTCATCGCTGGCAGCGATTCCTTGCGGGGCTGAAACGTTGATCTCAAAGAACCCCATGATCGGTTCGGTTGAGATGTTGACCGCGATTCTCCCCTGTTGCCAGACATTGATGCCTTCGAAATTGGTGGAAGTCAGCGAAGCATAGCCGTCTTCCTGCTCCAAACCCACAATCTGCATGTGCGGATGGACCAGACTGCCGCCCGAAAGCGGACCCTTGTTCTTGTACATGAGCACGCTTCGATACTGCTGCGAGTCGATCATCCGCTGCCAGCAACCCAGAGCAAACCGCATCACATGGTGGAGTTCATCCGGCTCATAGGTCACCAGGTCGGCATCGTGATCGGCCGACTCGATCAGCACGGTTTGACGGGTGGCGCGCAGGGTCTTGAACTTATTCTCGAGCCAAATGCAATCGCCATCACGGCGAATGATGTCGGTGAGCCCTTCTGTATCGCAAAAGGGGCACGTGGTGCCGGGGCGGCGGTTGTCGTCGGGCTTACCGTTCGCCTGCTGAACGTCAAATACCAGCGCCACGGGTTATACCTCCAGCGGCACGATCTTGGTGCCATGGAGCTCGGAGACGCCCAGTGCCGCCGCCACGGTATCGCGGTTGGCCGTGGAAATGCCGCCGCCGGGAAGGATGGTCAGGCGGTCTCCCGCACACTCGATAAGACGCGACAGATGCTCCAGGTTGTCCTCGATCGGCGTGCCGGCGGCACCGCCGTGCGTCAGGATGCGCGTAACGCCGCAATCGGCGAGTGTGTCGACGGCGTCGAGCTGAGCCTCAGGCGAGAGCTGATCAAACGCCATGTGGAAGGTGATGTCGATGGGCTCACGATTGCATTCCTCGGTCGCGCAGCCCGCGGCCATCACGAGGGCGCCCAACGTAAGCTCGTCGAGCGCCCATCCGCCAGCGCAGGGCTTGCAGCAGCCAAAGACCAAGCCGTCAACGCCGGCGCTTACGGCAAGGCCCAGGTCCATCTCCATCATGCGCAGCTCGTCTTGGTTGTAATGAAAGTCACCGCCACGCGGGCGAATCATGCACATCACTCGCGAGTCATGCTCGTGAGCATAGCCGACCGTAGCGCTGATAACGCCAGCCGAGGGCGTGGTACCACCGACGGCAAGGTTGTCGCACAACTCGATGCGCTTAGCACCGGCATCGATAGCCGCCGGCACCCGCTCAAAGTTCTCGGCACAAAACTCGTACAGCATAGATAGACCCCCAAAGACAGCAGATGTTTTCCGACGGGCATTGTCACACATCCCCATGAAGTTGCGGTGGAATAGGGACTCTTTTGGCCTCTGGAGCCCGTATTCAGTCCCTATTTCACCGCAACTTAAAAAGGGGCGCTGACTGAGATAGTCAGCGCCCCTTTTGTTAGGTGGGTTAGCCTCCGAGGTAGGCTTTGCGGACGTTGTCGTCGTGCAGCAGCTCTTGGCCAGTGCCGGTCATGGTGATCTTGCCGGTCTCGAGCACGTAACCGCGTGTGGCGATGGAAAGCGCCATCTGCGCGTTTTGCTCGACCAGAAGCACCGTGGTGCCGGCCTTGTGCAGGTCCTCGACAATCTGGAAGATCTGTTCGATCAGAATCGGTGCCAGACCCATGGAAGGTTCGTCGAGCATAAGCAGTTTGGGGTTACTCATAAGGGCGCGCCCCATAACGAGCATCTGTTGCTCGCCGCCTGAAAGGGTGCCGGCGACCTGGCGACGACGTTCCTTCAGGCGCGGGAACTGCTCGTAGACGCGCTCCAGGCCCGGAGCAATTGTGGACTTGGGCTGTGTATAGGCGCCCATCTCCAGGTTCTCCTCGACCGTCATCTGCAAAAAGGCGCGGCGGCCCTCGGGAACCTGGGCCAAGCCCTTGCCCACCAGCTTGTCGGCAGGCGTATGGGTAATGTCCTCGCCCATAAACTTGATGGAGCCGGTCTTGGAGCGCAGCAGGCCCGAGACGGTCTTGAGCGTTGTGGACTTGCCGGCACCGTTGGCACCAATCAAGGCCACGATCTCGCCCTCGTTAACGTTAAAGGAGATGTCCTTGATGGCGTGGATGGCGCCGTACCAGACGTTGATGTTGTAGACGGAAAGCATCGGCTCTGCCATTTAGTTCTCCCCCTTATCCTGCTTGCCCAGATATGCCTCGATAACGGCGTCGTTGTTCTGGATCTCCTCGGCCGTGCCCTTGGCAATGACCTTGCCAAAGTTGAGCACGCAGATGCCCTCGCAGATGTTCATAACGAGCGACATATCATGCTCGATAAGCATGATGGCGATGCCGAAGGTGTCACGAATCTTGACGATGTTCTCCATGAGCTCCGCGGTCTCGGACGGGTTCATGCCGGCGGCAGGCTCATCGAGCAGCAGCAGCTTGGGGTTGGTGGCAAGCGCGCGGACGATCTCCAGACGACGCTGTGCGCCGTAAGGCAGCGATCCGGCCTGCTCATTTGCCAGGTGTTCCATATCAAAAATGGACAGCAGCTCCATGGCGCGCTCGTGGGCGGCCTTCTCGTGCTTCCAATACGTCGGCAGGCGCAGCACGCCCTCAAAGCCGGAGTAGCGCTCCTGGTTGTGCAGGCCGACCTTAACGTTGTCCTCCACCGTCATGGTGTTAAACAGGCGAATGTTCTGGAACGTACGGGCAATACCCATGCGGTTGACCTGGTAGACCGACTTGCCCGAAGTGTCCTCACCGTCGAGCAGGATGGTGCCGTGCGTGGGCTGGTACACCTTGGTGAGCAGGTTGAAGACCGTGGTCTTGCCGGCACCGTTGGGGCCGATGAGACCGGCGATCTCGGTCTTGCCGATAGTCAGGCTAAAGTCGTCGACCGCCTTAAGGCCACCGAACTCAATGCCCAAGTGGATGCACTCGAGTGCCGGGCGCTCGCCCAGGTCGCGGTCGGGAACGATGGCGCCAGAAGGATACGGGACCATCTTGCCCTTGTTGAACTCAAATTTACTGGGCATCGGCTGCCACCTCCTTCTTGGAAGCAAAGCGGTCCTTGACGCGTGCGAAGAACGCCTTGAGCTGCGGGTTGTTGGTAAAGATCATGACCAGAATCAGCACGATGGCGTAGATGAGCATGCGGTAGTCCGAGAACTGACGGAGCAGCTCGGGAAGTACCGTGAGCAACGCCGCTGCGATGACGGAGCCGCGCATATTGCCCAGACCGCCCAAGACCACGAACACCAGAATCAGAATCGACGTGTTGAAGTCGAACTTAGTGGCGGAGAGCTGCGAGAAGTTACCGCCGAAGAGGGCTCCGGCAGCACCAGCGAGGGCAGCGGAAACCACGAAGGCGATCATGCGGTACTGGGTGACGGAGATGCCCACGGACTCGGCAGCAATCTTGTTATCGCGCACGGCCATGATGGCACGGCCGGTACGGCTGCGAACCAGGTTGAGCACGATCACGAGCGCGACCATAACCAGGATTGCGCCGGCAAGGAAGGTCGAATAGGTCGACACGCCCGATGCGCCCTGGGCGCCCTTGATGATGGCTGTGCCGTCCTCGAGCAGGTGCAGGTCGTCGATCGTAGAGTTACCCGTGATGTTAAAGATCACATGCAGGCCGCGGGAGTCGACGCCCACAATGAGGCAGGTGACGATCTCTTTGATGATCTCGCCAAAAGCCAGGGTCACGATGGCCAGATAGTCGCCGCTCAGGCGCAAGACCGGGATGCCGATCAAGAAGCCCAAGATGGCAGCGGCGATAGCACCGACCACAATGCTGATGATAAGGCGTACCGGATCGGAGGGAACGGCACTCTCAAGGGCGACCGCGGTGACGATGCCCGTATAGGCACCGACGCTCATAAAGCCCGCATGGCCCAGCGACAGGTCGCCCGCGATGCCGACGACGAGGTTGAGGGAAATGGCCATGACGATATAGGCCGTGATGGGAACCAGCTGACCGGCGATCATGCGCGGGATCATGTGGTTGGACTGCATAAAGAACACGATGGCGAAGGCCACGATGCACATAGCGTACGTGACAAAGTCGTGACGCGTCTGCTTGTCTTTAAGAAACTTCATAACGCTCACCTACACCTTCTCGGGGACGTACTTGCCCAAGAGGCCGGCAGGCTTGACGAGCAGGACGATGATCAAAACACCAAAGACGATGGAGTTGGCAAGGCTCGTGGAAATGTAGGCCTGCGCCATCGCCTCGATGATGCCGATGAGAATGCCACCGACAAAGGCACCGGGGATGGAGCCGATGCCGCCGAAAACGGCAGCGTCGAAGGCCTTGATGCCAGGCATGGCGCCCGTGGTGGGCTGCAGGACCGGCGAGTAGGAGCACAGCAGCACGCCGGCGATGGCGGCAAGGGCGGAGCCGATGGCAAACGTCATCGAGATGGTGCGGTTGACGTTGATGCCCATGAGCTGAGCGGCGGCTTTGTCCTCGGACACGGCGCGCATGGCTTTGCCCATCTTGGTCTTACCTGTAAAGAACATCAGGCCGGCCATGATAACCAGGCAGGCGACGATGGTGACGAGCGAGACGGCGCTTACGTTGAACTTGGCCAAGAACTCCGGCACCTGGAAGGTGACGAGCGAAGTGAAGTTCTTGGGCGTGGCGCCCCACAGAAGCTGCGCGGCGTTCTGCAGGAAGTAAGACACGCCGATGGCCGTGATCAGAACGGCCAGAGGGCCTGCTTGGCGCAGCGGCTTATAGGCCAGACCCTCGATGAGAACACCGAGAACCGTGCAGACCACACAAGAGAGAACTACAGATGCCCAGCCCGGGAGGCCGAGATACGACGTGGCACAGAACGAGACATAGGCACCGACCATGATGACGTCGCCGTGAGCGAAGTTGAGCATCTTGGCGATACCGTAGACCATGGTGTAGCCCAACGCGATGATGGCGTAGACGCTGCCCATGGACAGGCCGTTGACCAGGTATTGGATAAAGACCGTCATGTTCCACATCCCCCTTTCGAATAGGTTTCCAGTTAATGTATGAAACAGGGACGTTACATCGTCCCTAGATACCAAGCAAGCAGGGAAGGCCAAAACCTCCCCTGCTTGGGATCAAAACCGCTCTATGTAAGGCGGCCTATTAGGCCTGTACGTACTTGCCGTCGGTAATGACGTACGCCGTCGGGTCCTTCTGGACCTGGCCCTTGTCGTTCCAGGAGAGCTTGCCAGTCAGACCGTCAACAGTAATGTTGCGCATAGCCTCGGGAAGCTTCTCGGCAACCTCGGTAGGGTCGGCGTCGACACCCAGGCCGGCCTCCTTGAGAGCCTCGACCACAGCATGCACGCCGTCGTAGGCGTCGGCGGCAAACTGGTCGGGGGTATCGCCGTACTTATCTTTGTAAGCGTTAACGAAGTCGGCGTTCTTCTCGTCGTCGGCGGAGAACGGGGTCATGAGCAGCAGACCCTCGGCAAGAGAGGTATCGAAGCCCTCAACGCCCAGGATGCCGTCCATGCCGTCGCAGCCCATCATCTTGACGTCGTAGCCCATGTCCTTGGCGTTCTTGAGCAGGACGGACGCCGGCGTGTAGTAGATCGGCGCAAAGATCATGGTGGCGCCTGCCTGCTTGGCCTTGGTCAGCTGGTTGGTAAAGCTCGTGGCGGAGTCGTCCTTAAAGGTCTCCTCGTCGACAATCTCAAGCTTGGACTTAGCGGCCTGGGCCTTAAAGGAATCTGCGATGCCCGAAGAATAGGCGTCGCCGGAGTTATAGAACAGCACGAACTTCTCGTTCGCATACTTCTGCGCCAGGAACTTGGCAGCGTTGACACCTTGGTTGGGGTCGGTAAAGCAAACCTGGAAGACGCAATCCTTGCCCTTGGTAACGTCCTCGGAGGACGCGGACGGGGTGATCATGAACGTCTCGGGGTCGTTACCGCACTCAGCAGCAACGGCGACCGACGCACCCGTGGTGGTCGGACCGACGAGGGCCTGCATGCCCCAGTCGAGCAGGGTGTTGAAGGCGTTGACGGCCTTCTCGCCATCGGCCTGGTCGTCCTCGGCCTTGCTTACAAGCGGCAGCTCCTTAGTCGAGAAATCCTTGCAGCCAAGCTCGACAGCCTGTGTAACGGACTTGCCGTAGGACGCGTTGGCGCCGGTCAGCGGGCCGATGGTGCCGATCTTAAACGAAGCGTCGCCCGACGCGGAACCGCTGTCGCCGCCGTTGGAGGAGCAGCCAGCTAGAATGGACATCGCCCCCAGACCTGCTGCGCTCGCGATAACGCTCCTGCGATTCATAACAGGGTTCAATGACTTACCGGTGAGGCTCGACATGCGGCTCTCCTCTCAAATCTCGTCGGGTTTCGGTTACCCGACAGGCCATCCTTCGCCGTGTTCGGCGTTCGCAAAATACTAGACGCTTTAGTTAAGGAAAGTGGCGATTATTTCAACTTTTCTTTGGATTTGTTCATTTATCCATAATCCTGCGTATTTCTATTACTTTATGCAGTAATGCCACTTTATTGTGTGAAAGTAATGTTTCCGTTCTGTTACAGGCGTCCCTGCCCTGATTAAAACACCCTCACCGGTCGCGTTTTGTACGCACCTAGGCGGCGATGTACTTGCCGTCCTGAATCACATAGGCTGTGGCGGGCTTTTCGACCTGGCCCTCGTCATTCCACGTCAGCTCGCCTGTCAGGCCCTCGATCTTGATCTTGCGCATGGCCTTGGCAAGGTCGCCGGCAATGTCGGCACCGTCGGCCGAAATGTCAATCCCCGCCCTATCGATAGCCTCGACGATTGCGTGGACGCAATCGTAAGCGTCGGCGGCAAACTGGTTGGGCGTCTCGTCGTAGGCATCCTTATAGGCCTTGACGAAGTCGGCATTCTTCTCATCGTCAGCCGAAAACGGGGTCATGAGCAGTACGCCCTCGGCAAGAGAGGTATCGAAGCCTTCCACAGAGAGCAGGCCGTCCATGCCGTCGGTACCCATGAGGGTCATGTCGTAGCCCATGTCCTTGGCGTTCTTGAGCAGGACGGACGCCGGCGTGTAGTAGATCGGGGCAAAGATAAGTGTGGCGCCGGCCTCCTTGGCCTTGGTGAGCTGGTTGGTAAAGCTTGTGGCGGAATCGTCCTTAAAGGTCTCGGTATCGACGATGTCGAGCTTGGACTCCTTGGCCTGCTCGGCAAAGGCGTCGGCAACGCCCGAGCTATACGTATCGCCGGAGTTGTAGAACAGGGCGATCTTGGCATCCGCGTACTTCTCGGCCAAGAACTTCGCGGCGCTGGCGCCCATGGTGGGATCGATGAAGCAAACCTGAAAGACCGTGGTCTTATCCTTGGTGACGTCGAGCGACGAGGCCGAAGGCGTGACCATGAGCATATCGTCGGCGATCTCGCCCGAGACGGCGACGGCGGCACCGGTCGTGACGGGGCCGACGAGCGCCTGCATGCCCCAGTCGCACAGGGTATTGAAGGCGTTGATGGCCTTCTCGCCGTCGGCGACGTCATCCTCGGACTTAAGCGAGAGTTTGAGGTCCTTGGTCGAGAAATCCTCGGCGGCAAGCTTGGCGCCCTTCTCGGCCGAGACGCCATAGGTTGCCGCAGCGCCGGTCAGAGGGCCGATGACACCGATCTTGAAGGTCTTGCCGTCATCGGCGGAGCCGCCGTCCGAGCCACCCGACGAGCAACCAGCGAGTGCCGCGGTGCTACCGAACGCCGCGGCGCCAGCCAAGAAACTCCTGCGGTTAAGTACGTTGTTGATGCTAAACATGGTGTCCCCCTTTTCGCTGGCCGCGGTGCGGCCGTCTTGCGGTACAGGGCAAACCTTATGGTGCAAACGTTGACAGTTTGTTACGGAAGTTCGTTTGTAGCGAGCGTGTTTCCAATGTTTCCGCAGCGTTTCGGGGGTGGCGTTTTGTGCTGCTCCCGCTGCCAGGCAAGCACGCGCCCGCACTTCACGCTAGAATGCACTCAACCTTTAAGCGGTTAATCCATCCATAAGATGCACGAAGGAGCTATCTATGAGCGAACCCCTGCGCACCGTGAACGTCGGCCTCATCGGTCTGGGAACCGTCGGCGGCGGCGTGGCCCGTCTGATCAAGAGCCACCACGATGAGTACCTGGCCGCCTACGGCATCGACCTTAAGCTGACCCGCGCCTGCGCGCTTGCTTGGGAGCAGGCCGAGGCGGCAGGCATTGAGCGCGAGGCCTTTACGAGTGACTGGCACGACGTCGTCACCGACCCCGCCGTCGACATCGTCGTCGAACTCATCGGCGGCGAGCACCCCGCGACCGAAATCTTCACCACCGCCTTCGAGAACGGCAAGCACGTCGTCTCTGCCAACAAGGCCCTGCTGGGCCGTCATGTCGAGACGCTCGCCGAGAAGGCGCGCGCGTGCGGCGTGCAGATTAAGTGCGAGGCCAGCTGCGGCGGTGGCATCCCCATCGTGAGCACGCTTGAGCACGACCTGGTGGGCAACAAGATCCTGACCATCGCCGGCATCCTCAACGGTACCACCAACTATATCCTGTCGCGCATGGACGCCGAGGGCGCCGATTACGCCGACGTGCTTGCCGACGCGCAGGCCAAGGGCTATGCCGAGGCGGACCCGTCCGCCGACGTCGACGGCTTCGATGCCGCCAGCAAGACAGCCATCCTCGCCTCCATCGGCTTTGGCACCCGCGTTACCACCGACGATGTGTACCAGCAGGGCATCCGCACCATCGGCGCCGAGGACATCGCCCAGGCCCGCGAGCTCGGCTACACCATTAAGCTGCTGGGCATCGCACGCAACACCGACGCCGGCGTCGACGTTCGCGTGCACCCCACGCTGATCCCCGCCGACCACATGCTTGCCAAGGTCAACGGCGCCATGAACGCCGTCTATGTGGTAGGCGACGCCGTGGGCGAGACCATGTTCTACGGTGCCGGCGCAGGCTCCTTCCCCACCGCAAGCGCCGTCGTGGGCGATATCCTGTCGCTCTCCGAGCAGATCAGCCGCGGCGTGGCTCCGCTACCCGAGATTGAGCCCTATGGTCACAACCTCGCCTTTAAGCCCATGGACGAGCTCCAGACCAAGTACTATGTGCGCCTGAAGGTCGCCGACCGTGTGGGCGCCCTGTCCGAGACGGTCGACATCTTTGCCAAGCACAACATCTCGATCTCGCTCATCAACCAGGTCGAGGACGGCAAGTCGGGCGTCAGCGATGCCTGCTCGGTCATCTTCCTGACGCACCGCGCGCTCGAGAAGGACGTCCAGGCTGCCGCCGCTGAGCTTGCCAGCGTCGACTGCGTGGCCGAGGTCGCCAACGTCCTGCGCATCGAGGACGTTGAGGCTTGGACCGAAGGCGTCATGGCCAACTAACCCAACGCTCGCCTAGCAATACGCGCTTTGAGGGCTCCCGTCCGATGTGGGATGGGAGCCCTTTTGTCTCCGGCCCTAAGCACAACGACAGGGCACATTTGCGCGAGCCGCTCATCGGTAACGCGGGCTACCGTTCACCGATATGCAAACACGGCCGATTCCGGTTACGGCTACGCTGTGCTGCGAATGTCCGCCCGCGATGAGAGGAAATACCATGTTGCTCGAGGGCAAGAAAGCAATCATCACCGGAGGCACGCGCGGTATCGGCTATGCCATCGCCTGCCGTTTTATCGAGGAGGGCGCCGCCGTCACTGTCTTTGGCTCGCGTCAGGAGACCGCCGATGCGGCCGTTGAGAAGCTGACAGCCGCCTATCCCGACGCCAAGGTCTGGGGCCGCTCCTGCGACCTCACCTCACTCGAAGCCGTGACCGAGGCCTTTACCCAGGCTGCAGCCGACATGGGCGGCTTGGACACGGTCGTCAACAACGCCGGAATTTCCCAGCGCTCGCCGCTGCTCAACTACACGGCTGAGGAGTTCGCCAAAGTTATGGACCTCAACGTCGTCGCCGTCTTTAACGGCCACCAGGCTGCCGCCAAGATCATGACCGAGGCCGGCCACGGCGGCACCATCACTACCACAAGCTCGATGGTCGCCAAGTACGGCCAGCCCTCCGGCGTTGGCTATCCCACGTCCAAGTTTGCCGTCAACGGTATGGTCCAGTCGCTCTCGCGCGAGCTCGCCCCCATGGGCATTCGCGTCAATGCCGTCGCACCCGGCGTGACCAAGACCGATATGGTCGCCAACCTGCCCGAAGAGGTCATCAAGCCCATCATCGCCACCATTCCGCTGGGTCGCATGGGCGAGCCCGAGGATGTCGCTAACGCCTTTGTTTTCCTGGCGAGCGACATGTCCTCCTACGTCACTGGCGCCGTGCTCCCCGTCGACGGAGCCGCCCGCTCCTAAAGGTCGCAAGCCACGATTTCGGACCTCAACGGAGCTCAACGCAAAAGGCGCGCTGTCTGCATCAACCGCAGGCAGCGCGCCTTGTTCTGTTTGTAAGGGAAACTGCGTCCCGTTTCGAACGCCGATTCTGGGACACCGTTTCCGCAACGGGTCGGGACTGCGGAAACTACATCCCAATCTGGTTATCCATTCCGGGGCACAGTTTCCCGAAGGGCGGTTGAGTCATGCCATCCTAATCAAAACGAGACCGTATAGCACCCCTAAGATAACCAGCTCTCATTCTGGAGCAAGCGCATCAGGCAGCACGACCGCTCGCCGACGTGCAATTTGTTGCACAGTAAAATCGGCTAGTGGCACCCTTATCCTTTGTTTAGCGAATAAGGTCAAGGAAGGGAGAGTATCATGCCAAGACGGCAAACACCACTCGAGGTCATGTTCTCCCTGTTCAAGACTTCATTTACCCTGAGCCATCGCGCACTTGCTGAACTGTTACTATCCGATCTGCCGTTAACAAATGGACAGCCTACCGCCCAAATGGCACAGGACACCAGCTGGCTTTCGCGCACGATTGTGCACTCGCAGCCGGGTTCCCTAGAAGATCGCTACTTTACCGACTGGTCCTGCGCATCGAATCAAATCCTGCACAAGCTACAGGAAAAAGGGTATTCGAACGCCGACATCTATACCATGATTGCGGCAGCAACTGACGCGATGGCTCAAGCGCTCAGTGCCTGTGGGCGCAATGGGCCCCTTTACCGGAACGCCGCCTCGCGCCTCGTCAGCTGCCAGCCAGACAAAGATGACAGGGCTCTTATCTCAATCGCGCTCGTTGTTTCGACCGCCTGTTGGTGCGATCCGGCCCGTGCTATCGCGTACATCAGGAACCGCTTTGAATTCGCAGAGAATGTCAGGTCGTTTACCCCCTCAAGTATTTCTTTCTGTCCATGCGATTTAAAACAAACGGGCACCGAACATGCGATCGGCCTTATCAGGATCGATAACGAACTCGTCATCGGCGGCCCTTATGTCATTGAGCCTTCTGCCATGGGCACCACCATCGGAGCGCTCGCACTCGAAGACGGCGCTGTCACCGATGTTGGGCTGGATGTCTCCGCCAGACATCTCCGTATCTTCGCCGAGAACAATGCTTGGTACGCACAAGACCTCGGTTCGACCAACGGCACGCATCTGATTCGAACAGCCGACAACAACGAACTCGACATCAGCACCGGAGCACCCGCCCGGCTGTACCCCGGCGACATCCTGCGCCTGGGTCTCAGCACCACTTTTGCCGTCGTAGCAACGACGGCTATCTTAGCAAATCAACATTACTAACCATGGAAACAAGGTGACTATGAGCATCACGGATGTCATCAAATATGAGGGCAACAACCAAACTTTTATCTGGAAACACCCCTCAGAAGACTTCAATACGGGCTCGCAACTCATTGTTCACGAGACCCAAGAAGCAATTTTCTTCCTTAATGGACAGGCCCTGGATTCGTTTGGACCAGGCAGGCATGAACTTGAGACTCAAAATCTACCGTTACTGAACGGCATTTCGAAGATAACGACCGGTGGTGTCAGCCCGTTTCACTCAGAGGTCTACTTTGTTAACCTCATCGAGCAGATGGGCATCCGCTGGGGAACCAATTCCAAGATTCAGTTCATGGAACCGACTTATGGATTTCCGCTCTCGCTCGGGGCGTCCGGAGAGATGGCTCTTGCTGTAAAAGAGCCCCGCAGGCTCCTTCTCAAGCTTGTTGGAACCGAAGCTTTGCTCTCCCAGGACAAGCTGATCAGTTATTTCAAAGCTTTCCTGCAAACTCGAATAAAAACTCATCTGGCACAAGTAATTACCGAACAAAAACTCTCCATTTTCGAACTTGATGCACACCTTGAAGAGTTATCCGACTCGCTTAAGAACAAGCTGCTTCCCGACTTTGCCGCATACGGCCTCTCATTAACGCAAATGCTGGTCACCGCCATCGTCAAACCCGAAGGTGATCCGGTATACGAGAAGTTTAAGGACCTCCATTTCAAGCAATATGCCGACGTACGCGAAGCACAGATAAAACAACAGGTCAGCATTATCGAGCAAGAAACTGCGGCGCAGCGCACCGTAATCTCCGCAAAAGCACGCGCAGAAAAACGGCAAATCGAAGGCTATACCTATCAACAGGAACGCAGCTTCGATGTTGCCGAAAAGATGGCCCAAAACGAAGCGACTGGCGAATACGCAAACATGGGAATTGGTCTGGGCGTAATGGCCGGTGTCGGCGGGACCATGGGGTCAGTTATGACCGACGCACTCTCACAAGCCACCGGCACGTCCGCGACGCAGCCCATCCCTGCGGATACCAATTCGCAGCAAAGTGCTGCAAAGTTCTGTTCCGAATGTGGATATCGCTTCTCTGGAACCGAGAAGTTCTGTCCCGAGTGCGGAGCACGGAGGTCATAATGAAGAACGCACAGGCATATATTGCAGCAATCCCCGTAGCCCTCTTCATAGCTATCAAAAGCGTGACAATACTTTTATTTGGACCCTCAACCACTTTTTGGATTGAGAGCGCATTCTCTTTGGTCATGCTCGCCCTGGTGGTTTCAACCTTGTTATTTGGACCCCAAAAGAATCTTAAGATATTTGGTATCTCAAAGATACTTGTTATTGGCATATCGTTTGCAGTCCAATTGTTGCTAGGCATACTAGGGTCCGCGTTAAAAACAGAGGCGCTTCCAGCAATTCTAATTCTCAGTTTTCTGCTAGCAAGCGCTGCGACAGCCACGCTCTTCGCAACAGGCGCTTCCGAATCTCACGCATCTACCATTGAAAACCAAATTTCAAGCAAATCGCAATCCATGCAGAACCTTGAACTTCAGCTAAGACTGCTTCTAGATGAATCACCTTCAGAGTTGCGTGCATCAATGACCAGCCTCTTGGAAACTTCAAGCCTTGCCGACCCCGCCAGTTGTGAAGCAAGCGCTCAAGTTGAAGACGAAATATCGAGCGCACTTCGTGATCTATCGCAATCAATCGAATCAAACGATATCGAAGGTGCGAACTCGAAAATATTGCGCATGACTTCGTTGATAAGGCAAAGAGCGGCACTGGTTAAAGCAAGCAAGGACAGCTAATGATCGATAAGGATAAATTAAGGCTCTGTTAGACCAGGATTGACATACATGTGTCCCCACGGTGCCATATCG
>CAUACA010000027.1 GCA_958427355.1 uncultured Collinsella sp.
TGCAATCGCAAGGAGATGATGGGGCGGAATGTCAATCCTGGTCTAACAGAGCCTTATTTAATCCCCGTCCCAGAGAAATCAATTAGCGGGCAGAAGGGCAAAAGTAGTCAAAAAAGCCCCGTCCCAAATCAGCTACCCCTTGCACCGATTATTCGCCCGGGTTGATGTTCGCGTAGAACTCCGCCCCGTCGTCCAGGCGCAGGATGCCCACGCGACCGAACTCGGAGCCGGTGGCGGCAGCGCAGTCGATGTCGATGCGATCGGGCACGCCGGCAGTGTCCTCGCCGCCCAAGCGCACGATCCGCCCTCGTCCCGATTCCTCATCGAGCCCCGCCAGACCACCGACCTCGCAATAGCGCCCAAGCGATACCGTGGGCGTGTGACCGCTCACCACGACCGGACCCTTGCCCTCGGCAGAAAGCAGCCCGGTCGGCACATCCCAATAGCCGTGACGAATCCACAGCAGGTCATCGGACAACTGCACCGCGAGCATCTGCTGCAGCAGCTCGCGATCGGCACCCACCGCTCCAACGCCATCGGCACAATCGACGCCATGCTCAAGCAAAAACGCACGCGCCGCCTTCATCTCGATTCCAGCATGTACCAGCAGATACGGGCGCTCCTCGGTCTCGACCACCGCGTAGAGCGGCAGCGCGGCCATCCATCGCACGAGCTCCTCGTATGCCTCAAATTCCATGTCGTTGAGCTGCTCACGCGTCGTCCAGCCACCGTTGATATCCCAGGTCTCGGCATCGAGCGGATCCTGGCCAATGATGGCATCGAGCATGATCTGCTCGTGATTGCCCTTGAGCACGCGGGCGTTGGGCAGCGAGCGCACGAGCTTAATAACGCCGACCGGATCGGGCCCGCGATCGATCATGTCGCCCAGCACGTACAGCGTGTCGTCGGACGTCAACGAGATCTTAGACAGGGCCTCGTCAAGCGCACGCACGTGCCCGTGAGCATCAGATGTCACATAGATCGCCATGGTACGCCTCTCCTTGCATTGCGGCCGAAGCCCGGCGCCGCAACTAAAACTTCAAGTTGAACTTAAACGTTACCCATTGTACTCCGTTGCAATAAAGCTGGAAAGGGTTTCCGAGCAGAGGCAAAGACGGCAGCCGTCTATGACGATATCGCGCACGCCCGCAATCCAACCCCATAAACCCACCATCTCTGGGTACAAATGACCGCAGACAACTGACCGTGCCACGCCAACCACCCAGGAGCGGACACCATCCATGAACCAGATCCTTCTCTTTATCGGCCTCGTCATCATTTTGTGCCTGACCATCAAACCCGTCGGCAAAAAACTCCCCTTCCCCACCCTGCTCATCTTTATCGCACTCGGCATGCTGCTGGGCGTCAACGGCCCGGCACACATCGACTTTAGCGACTACGCGCTCACCGAAACCGTCTGCAGCACGGCGCTGCTATTCATCATGTTCTACGGCGGCTTTAACACCAATATCGACCGCGCCAAGCCCGTCGCCGCGCCGGCGGTGCTGCTGAGCACGCTCGGCGTCGTCATCACCGCAGGCATCACCGGCGTGTTCGCCCACTTTGTACTGGGCTTCGACTGGATCGGCGGCCTGCTGTTGGGATCGGTCGTGGCGTCCACCGACGCGGCCAGCGTCTTTAGCGTTCTGCGCGAGCACAGCCTGTCGCTGAGGGGCGGCACCGACTCGCTGCTCGAGGTCGAATCGGGCTCCAACGATCCCGTCGCCTATATGCTCACCGCCGTGCTCGCCACACTCGCGGCCGGCGGCGACATCAACATTCCCGCACTGCTGGCCAAGCAGATTATCTTGGGCGTGGGCCTGGGCCTCGCCATCGGCTGGGCGGCGGGCCGCCTGATTGAACGCGCGCACGCAACGGCCGAGGGCGCGCAGACCATCTTTTTGTTCGCCGTGGCCATCGTCGCCTACGCGCTGCCGAGCTACCTGGGCGGCAACGGATTTTTGGCCGTGTACCTGGCCGGCATTGTGCTGGGTGCGAGCGACATCACCGGCAAGGTCGAGATGGCGCACTTCTTCGATACCCTCACCGAGATGGCCGAGATGACGATCTTCTTCTTGCTCGGCCTGCTCGTAACGCCCGCACGCCTGCCGCAGATGCTGCTGCCGGGCCTGGCGCTCATGGCGTTTATGCTCTTTGTGAGCCGCCCCATCGCCGTCGGCGTGCTCCTAGCGCCCTTTAAGACGAACCCTCGCCAGGTTGCGCTCGTAAGCTGGGCGGGTCTGCGCGGCGCGGCTTCGGTCGTGTTTAGCCTCTTTACCGTGGTGGCCGGTGTTCCTGGCGGTCACGACCTGTTTGACCTGGTATTTGTGATTGCCGTGTCGAGCATTGTGGTGCAGGGCTCGCTGCTACCGGCGGTGGCGAAAAAGCTCAATATGATCGACGCGGAAGGCGACGTGCGCCGTACGTTTAACGATTACCGCGACGAGGACGGCATGTCGTTTGTCAAGTTCAAGGTGGGCGCGGGCCATCCGTTTTCCGGACGCTCGCTCGCCGATATTGGCAGCGCCACGGACATGCTCGTCGTCCTGGTGCTGCGCAATGGCGCGCACCCGGTGCTGCCCAATGGCGATACCGTGATTGAGGAAGGCGACCTATTGGTGATGGCTGCCCCGACGTTTGAAGAGCGTGCCGAGGTTACGCTGCGCGAGGTCACCGTGACGCCCCACGGTCGCCTGGCCGGCCAGCGCCTGCGCGACGTGCCGCAAGGCAAGCATCCGTTTATTGTGGTGATGCTCAAGCGCGACGGCCAAACGATCATTCCCGATGGCAACACCCTAATATACGCCGGCGACGAAGCCGTCATTGCCACACTGGCGTCGTAGCGGGCAGGAGGTAGCTAATTTGCGGCGAAGAGATCAAGCGCCTAGAGAACCTCATGTCTTCGCTCGCAGATTTGGATTTGCCTGAGGAGTAAGGTCACCTCTCCCCCATGTAACCATCCTGTAAATCATAGCGGCGCACTCGGGTTTTGCTGTGATGCGGTCGCGCCTGACGCTGCACTGTGCTAAAGTATCCCGAACGTTCAAACGACTACGAGGGGGAAATAGAAGATGGCACGTGTGCACAACTTCTCAGCTGGCCCGGCCGCACTGCCCACAAGCGTGCTCGCCGAGATCGCCGACGAGATGATGGACTACCGCGGTTGCGGCATGTCCGTGCTCGAGATGAGCCATCGATCTAGCATGTACCAGCAGATCATCGACGACGCCGAGGCAACCCTGCGCCGCCTGCTGAGCATCCCCGATAACTACCGTGTTCTGTTTTTGCAGGGCGGCGCCACGCTGCAGTTTGCGGGCATCCCGATGAACCTCATGCGCCGCGGCCGCGCCGGCTACGTCGTGACCGGCAACTTTGCCAACAAGGCGTACCAGGAGGCCGCCAAGTACGGCGAGGCCGTGCTGCTCGCGAGCTCCAAGGACACCAACTTCGACCGCATCCCCGACATGGACGACGTCAACGCGCGCATTGCCGCCGAGGCCGCAGGCAACGGGCTCGACTACGTCTACATCTGCCAGAACAACACCATCTTTGGCACCATGTTCCACGAGCTGCCCGATTGCGGCGACGTGCCGCTGGCCGCCGACGTCTCGAGCTGCTTTCTGTCGCAGCCGCTCGACGTTGAGCGCTACGGGCTCATTTACGCCGGCGCGCAGAAGAACGCCGGCGCAGCTGGCGTGACCGTGGTTATCGTGCGCGACGACCTGATTGCCGACGGTCCGGCCTTTGTGCAGACGCCGCAGTACATGGACCTTAAGACCCAGGCCGCCAAGGGTTCCATGCTCAACACGCCCAACACCTTTGGCATCTACGTGTGCGGCAGGGTGTTCCGTTGGGTTGAACAGACCGGCGGACTTGCAGCCATGGCCGACCGCAACTGGGCCAAGGCCAACCTGCTCTATGACCTGCTCGAGCACAGCGAGCTGTTCCATAGCACTACGCAGGCCGACAGCCGCTCCATCGCCAACGTCACCTTCCGCACCGGCGACGCCGAACTCGACGCGGCCTTTGTCGCAGGCGCGGCCGGGCACCAGATTCAAAACGTCAAGGGCCATCGCCTGGTGGGCGGTATGCGCGCCAGCGTCTACAACGCCGTAACCATGGAAGACGTGCAGGCACTGGCCTCGTACATGAAGGACTTCGAAGCGCAGCATAGTTTGAGCCCGCGATCTAACTAGCCCGCAGCACGCGGGCCGACCAGCCATCTCAAACCACCCTGTTTAGATCAAAACCTGCTAAGGAGTTTTTCCATGCGTAAGATTAAGACCATCGACGATATCACCAAGGACGGCAAAGTCGAGTTTGGCGAGGGCTACGAATTTGTGAGCACCGCCGAAGAGGCCGACGCGATCCTGATGCGCTCGACCGACCTGCACGGCTACGAGCTGCCCGAGGGCATCCGCGCCATCGCCCGCTGCGGTGCCGGCGTCAACAACATCCCCGTCGAGGAGTACGCCAAGAAGGGCGTCGTCGTCTTTAACTCCCCCGGCGCCAACAGCAACGCCGTCAAGGAGCTCGTCCTAGGCATGCTGGTGCTCTCGAGCCGCGGCGTGGTGCAATCGATGAACTGGGTGCGCGACAACGCCGACGACCCCGAGATCCAGGTCGATGCCGAGAAAGCCAAGAAGGCCTTTGTGGGCCGCGAGCTCAAGGGCAAGCGCATCGGCGTCATCGGCCTGGGCAACGTGGGCTCCAAGGTCGCCAACGCCTGCGTCGACCTGGGCATGGACGTTTACGGCTACGACCCGTTCATTTCCGTTGAGCACGCGTGGGTGCTGAGCCGCGAGGTGCAGCGCGTGGGCACGCTCGAGGATCTCTGCCGCGGCTGCGACTACCTCACCGTACACGTGCCCAGCAAGGCCGACACCATCGGCATGATCAGCACCGAGCAGATCAACCTGCTGGCCCCGGACGCCGTGCTCATCAACTACGCACGCGAGACCATCATTGACGAGGACGCCGTTGACGCCGCCCTGCGCGAGGGCAAGCTCAGCTGGTTTAGCTGCGACTTTGCCACGCCCAAGACCGTCAAGATGCCAAATACGTTTATCACCACGCACTCGGGCGCAGGCACCGGCGAGGCCGAGGCCAACTGCGCCGACATGGCCATCAGCGAGCTTAAGGATTACCTGGAGAACGGCAACATCGCACACAGCGTCAACTACCCCGCCTGCAGCATGGGCAAGGCGCGCGCCGCAAGCCGCATCGCCTGCCTGCACGCCAACGTGCCCAACATGATCGGCCAGATCACGGCAATCCTTGCCAAGGACAACGCCAACGTGCAGCGCATGACCAACGAGTCCGCCGGCGAGAACGCCTACACCATGTTCGACACCGACGAGCACCTTGACACCAGTACCATCGAAGCACTCAAGCAGATTCCCTCGATGTATCGCGTGCGCGTGATCAAGTAGCGCCGGCTGATCTGAAGGGCAGTTCCCCATGTGGCCTGCCCGTTACTGACATTGAATGCCCGCGGGGGCGCCTTTCGCATGAGAGGCGCCCCCGTTTTTATGAGCGCTCCATTAAATGCACCGAGCCGCTTCTTGGCATACAATCTGTATGTTGACCTAACTATCTGTGAGGTGCCTATGGTTGATACAGATTTTGCTTGGCGGCTTACGCAAAGACTCGTGCGGATCGACAGTTCCGACCCAGGTGCGTATGAGGGCGAGATTGAACGCTATATCAAAGCGTTGGTTGAGGAGCGGTTGGCGCAGCTGAGCCATCCGGTACTCGATGCCGTGCAGATTGCAGAGCTCGAAGTACTCCCCGGGCGCCGCAACCTAATGGTCACCGTGCCGGGACTGAGCGACGGGCCACGGCTCGTCTATATCTGCCATATGGATACCGTTACGCTGGGCGACGGCTGGGACGCGGACATTCCGCCGCTCGGAGCGATCGTGCGCAACGATAAACTCTATGGCCGCGGTGCCTGCGATATGAAGGGTGGCCTGGCCTGCGCCATTGCCGCACTGGTCAATACGCTCGAGCGCGTGGCAGCAGAAGGCGAGCTGCCCCGCCGTGGCTTCTCACTCATTTGCTCGGTCGACGAGGAGGACTTTATGCGCGGCTCAGAGGCCGCGATCGATGCCGGCTGGGTCGGCTCGCGTGAATGGGTGCTGGACACCGAACCCACCGACGGACAGATCCAGGTGGCGCACAAGGGGCGCACGTGGTTCGAGATTGAAATGGCTGGCGTAACGGCGCATGCGAGCCAGCCGTGGAAGGGCGCGGATGCCGTCGCCGCCATGGCCGAGGTCGTGTGTTCGCTCCGTCGCGCGTTTGTGGCGCTGCCCGCGCACGATGAACTGGGGTCTTCGACCATCACGTTTGGCCAAATCGAGGGCGGATATCGCCCCTATGTCGTGCCCGACCATGCCAAGGTCTGGGTCGATATGCGCCTGACCCCGCCGACCGATACAGCCGCCGCGACGCGCATGGTAGAGCAGGCCACCGCCGGCGCCGAAGCCGCGGTCCCCGGCTGCCATGGAAGCTATACCGTGACAGGCGACCGCCCCGCTATCGAGCGCGACCCGAACTCTCCCCTTCTAGCTGCACTCAAGTGCGCAGCAGACGATGTGACGGGCGCGGACACGACCGTCGGCTTCTTTACCGGCTACACCGACACTGCCGTCATTGCCGGCAAGACGGGTAACCGCAATTGCATGAGCTACGGTCCCGGGTCGCTCGCGCTCGCGCACAAGCCCAACGAATATGTGCCCCACGCCGATATCGTTCGTTGTCAGCAGGTGCTAATCGCGCTCGCCGATAACGTGCTCTGGGACGCGAACGGCCAAGTTGGGGCATAATAAGCCGCGAACAAACCGACTCGTGCGTTAGGACCGCCCATGAAAGCACTTCCGTTTCCCTGCATCCGCCCGGCTCAGGACCGCGTGCTCGAGGCGTTGCCCGCAATGGGCAGCATCCTGAGCGGCAACGATGCTCTGCGCGGAGCCATTGCCGATGGCCTGATGCTCAAGGACCCGGGTGCGGCGTATTACGTGTACGAATGCTCGGGGGAGCCGGGGCGCGTGACGGGCGTTGTGGCGATCTGCCCGGTTGGTGCGCTGGCGGGCGGCGACGCGGTTGCCGCCGATACGGCCGCCGCTGCGCGCGCATTCGCCGACCTCAAGGTACAGCCCCGTCCCGTAACGCTCGCCTACGAGGCCTCGCCCGTCATGGATATCATCCTGGGCGCCGCCAAAGAGGGCGCCTCGCTCTACGCCGTCACCGATCCTTCGGGCATTACACACCGCGTGTGGGAGGTTAAGCGCGAGGACGCCGTCGGCGCCATCCGTGCCATGCTCGACCAGGCGCCGGAGCCGGTACTGGCCGACGACCCTGCCTACGCTGGCGCACTAGTCGGGGTATCACAGCTCCTGGCCGATGAGGCCCGTTCCGCCGGAACGTACACCGGCAAGGAGCCGTTCAACTTTACCGTTGCCGTGCTCTTCCCCGCTGCGCAGGTCAGCGGCGGCGCACCGCAGGTTCCGACGGGTCTGCTCACGCACCAAGTCGCGCGTTTCTAGCAAGACCAGACCGCGCAGCACAAAAATCGGCAGCTCAACAAACAGGGGGCGGAGATGCAGCAGGTACATGCATCTCCGCCCCTTTTGCGTCGAGAAGTTATGCCGGCGACCCGAGCCGCCACGCTCGCGTTATCCGCGCTGCGGACCTGCAGTAGCCACAAGCGGTTCAAGGCCCAGCTCGCGTGCGTAATCCTCCTGCGTAAAAATCTCAATCAGCTCAAACGTGTCGGATTCGTCGTCAAACGCAAAGTGCAGCACCGAGCAGTTGCCCGGCACACGGTCGCGCTCGTCTGCCGCCGCGCCCTTCACGTGATCCATAAACTCCTTGATGGCCGATCCGTGGCTCACCGCGAGCACGCACGTATGGTCCGGACGTCGCATAAGATCGGTTAACGTCGCCACCATGCGCTCGCGCACCTGCATCTGGCCCTCGCCGCCAAACTGACGATAGAAATCGCGCCACGGGCGCTCGGGCATAAGCATCACGCGCTCGGCCTCAAAGTCGCCAAAGAACCACTCGCGCAGGCCGTCCAGGCGCTCGTACGCCAAGCCCGGCCACAAGTTGGCGATAGTCTGCTCGGTGCGATGAAGTGTGGAGGTGTAGACGTGGTCGGGCTCAATGCCGCGTGCGCGCAAAAACATGCCAGCGCGCGACGCCTGATCGCAGCCCAGCTGCGTGAGCGGCGAGTCACTCCAACCCTGAATAATGCGCTTAAGGTTGAATATTGTCTGCCCATGGCGAACCAGATACAGGTCTTTATTCATAGGGGTCCTTTCGTTCGTTACCAACCCAAGAGCGAAAACGCCCCGTCGCAATAGCCAAAATGAAGCACGGCACAGTTGTCGGGTAGCTCTCCCCCGCCAGTCACATACTCAAGAAACTCCTGGCAGGCTGAGCCGTGGGAAACCGCCAGCACGCAGTCGTGCTGCGGCCTGGCCATGATGCGGGACAGCGCCGCGACCATACGCGACTGAAGCTGCACTTCCGACTCGCCGCCAAAGGCCACCGGATAATCGCCCCAGGGCTGCGGCGGCATCTCGCGATTTGATGTGCCCTCCAGCGAGCCAAAATGCCACTCACGCAGGTCATCGACCAGCTCAATGGAACAGCCCTCGCCAACGATAAGCTCGGCCGTATGCCGCGCCCGGCCCAACGGCGAGGAATACACATGATCAAAGGCCACGCCACGCGCCGCAAACGCCGTACGCGCCGTCAGCGCCTGCTCGCGCCCGCGCGCCGTAAGCGGCGAATCGTGCCAGCCCTGCAAAATGCTCTGCACATTGAGCTCAGTCTGCCCATGCCGCACCAAATACAGATCTGCCACATGTCCTCCTCTCGTACCACCACAAAGGGGACAGGAGCCTTTGTGGTGATTTTGCCGCCGGATTGCGCCGCAACGACGCACAACTACAGCAGCACGTCGGCAAGCGGACGCTTGGGTACGTGGTGCACCCGCGCCTCGTCGCGCCAATAATTGATGGAGCCGTCGGGGTTGGAATCGATCGTATCGATCACCTGTGTCTCGGCCGGAACGCCAAACGCCATGATCAGCTTGAGCTCATATTTGTCGTTATCGAGCCCCATGGCATCGATCGCGTGGGGCGTAAAGGCCTTGAACATGCAGGCTGCCACCTCGGGCGTGGCGCTGCGGGCGGCAAGCATCATCGTCTGCGCGGCAATGCCCGTGTCGACCTCGGTAATGGGAGCGGCAGGCTTGCCCGGAACGGCGCGCTCGGCCAAAATCGCGATGTAGCCGGTCGGGCGCTCGCCCTCGGCAGGACCCGGCCAATCCTTAAGCGCGGCGGCCCATGCAAGCTCATCAAATACACGCGCGCAATCCTCGACACCGCTTACCACATGAAAACGCAGACGCTGAGCATTGGCGCCGCAGGGAGCCAGGTGCGCCAGTTCCGCCAGCTCGAGCAAAAACTCGCGCGGCACGCGCATGGACTCGTCAAAACGGCGGCATGTACGGGCATGACGGACCAGCGCATCAAACGCTTCCAGACCGAGCTTTTCGCAACCTTGCTTTGCCATCGAATCGACACTCAACGGTGCCTCGGGAACTGCTTCGTTCATAGGGACCCCCCAATACAAGCCAATTGTCCTTAGGAAAATCTAACCTAAAACGTAGGCAATAACGAACAGGGCTGCAATGTTCTACACCTGTTGAATAGAAAATCGCGACGTGGGGAACAACGGAAACAATTCGGGACCTTTGGGTTACGTTTCGCCCTCCCCGACCCATACGCCAGCGCCTTTAGGCGATACTGGTTGTAACGATCAAGGCTTACGCCGCACGGAAAGGAGACATTATGGGCATCTTTAAGAACGATGACCAAAAATCGAGCCAGTTTGGATTTGACGAGAAAAGCATGGCAGGCAAGGCCGTCAAGGCCGTGCGCTGGATTTACGCCATCACGGGCGTTTTGGCGCTCGTCGCCGGCATTGCACTGCTGTTTGCGCCCGCCAAATCCCTCGTCTTCCTAACGACCGTCTTGGGCTTCTACTTTGTGATCACGGCCGCGATCAGACTGTTTACCGCTGTTTTCGAGCCGCTGCTGCCCACCGGCTGGCGCGTGACGAGCATCATCTCTAACCTACTCATTATCTTGGGCGGCGTCATAATCCTGCGCAACCAGGCCTTCTCGACCGCGACGCTCACCACGATGGTGGTTATCGTGGCCGGCTTTGGCTGGATTGTCGAAGGTGTCATGTCCATTCTGGAGTCCGAGCTTTCGTCCAACCGCGCCCTCGCCATCCTGAGCGGCGCACTCTCCATCATCGCCGGCATGTTCGTGTTTATCTATCCGCTGTGGTCGGCCAAGATGCTCGTCATCTTTAGCGGCGCCGCACTGCTGGTGTTTGGCGTAACGCTGATTGTTCGCGCTGTTCAATTTGGCAAACTGGTGCACTAGATGCCGCGAACGCTCTTTATTGATGCCGACGCCTGCCCGGTCACGCGCGAGTCAATTGACTGCGCGCGGCGGGCGGGCGTCGCCGTTGTTATCGCCGGCAACAGCACGCAAAACCTGGAACGGCACATTCGCCGCGACGACCCGCGCGATGCCGAGCACGCGCGACGTGGCTTTTGGGTCACGACGCTCGACGTGAGTGTGGGCGCCGACAGCGCCGACTTTGCCATTATCGAACGCCTGCAGGCGGACGACGTGGTCGTGACGCAGGACATTGGCTTGGCGAGCATGGTGCTCGGGCGCGATGCCGCCGCCATCGGTGTGCGCGGGCGCGTCTACGACAAAGCGACCATCGACATGCAGCTGTTTATTCGCCACGAGGAAAAGAAGGTGCGACGCGCCGGCGGACGCACCCGCGGTCCGGCGGCATTTACCAGCGAAGACCGCGCTCGCTTTAAGCGCAACCTCACCGAGCTGCTGCGCTAACCAAGGTAGATTTTTGGGACATGCCTAAAAATCTACCTTTTTGTTTTGGAGATTGACGCGCACCCAACGCCCAGGTCATGGCGGTAGATTTTACGGCATGTCCCAGTTTTTACGGCATGTCCCAAACATCTACTTAGAGGCCAAAGGCAGAAAGGATAAGACCCCAGCCCGCGCCGATGACATACATCATGATCAGAAACACAGCGTTTTCGCGGGCGCTGCGGTTGGTGCGGAACAGCACCAGGTAGCCCACGCCAGCGGAGATAAGCGTGCCGGCGAGCATCGGGGCCAGCTGCAGCGCGCCTTCCAGGTACAGTTGTGTGATGACGACGCTGGCCGAGCAGTTGGGAATCAGGCCGACAAGCGCCGAACCCAGGACGGCGAGCGTCTCGTTGCCACGCAGGAACTGCTCGATCGCGGACTCGCCGAAGGTCTCGAGCACGGCGACCAGAATCAGCGTCACCAGAAAAATGAATACCGATACCTGCACGGTGTGCGAGATGGCGCTGCGAATAATCGACAGGAGGGGCGCGCCCTCGTGAGAGTGGGAGTGACCGTGGCCATCATGGTGTTCATGCTCGTCCTCATGACCGTGATCGTGGCCATGTCCGTGTTCGTGCTCGTCCTCGTCTTCATCGCAACCGCAATGGTCGCGCTCGCACAGCTCGTGGATGTGGTCGGCGCTCACGCCCGCCTCGGCCACCTCGTCGATGATGTCACCGCCGCTGTGGTCGTCGTGCGCGCAGTTCACATGAGCCGGATTAGCAGCGGTCCCCAGCACGGTACGGCGAATCGCCGCATGTGCGCGAGCGTTACGACGCAGGCCGCGAATGGCGGCGTCCACGATAAAGCCCGTGACCAGCGCGATCAGTGCCTTCGAAGCCAAAAGTATCGCCATGGTCTGCACGGGCACCTGCTCGGCGAGCAACAGCGGCAGCATCTCATCGGAGGTCGAAAGGAACACCGCCACCAACGTGCCCAAGGTCACGACGCGACCGGCGTACAGCGTTGCCGCCATGGCCGAAAAGCCGCACTGCGGCACCATGCCCAACAACGAGCCAACCACGGGGCCCGCAGCGCCAGCGCGCTTGATGGCGCCGTTAACGCGGTCGCCCGCAACATGCTCGAGCGTCTCGAGCGCAAGGTACGTCACCAACAAAAACGGCACCAGCGACAGCGTGTCCTTGCCAGCGTCGAGCAAAATATCAATCAGCAAACCCATGACGGATGGAACCTTTCGTGTCTTTCGGCAGCATTGTAAAAGTCCTAGCTGTCAACTAGGGTATTGTAGTTATCCTAGGCGCGATGCCAATAGTTGCCCATGGTAAACTATCATCTCGCCACATCTTAATGACTCAAAGCCGCACGACGCGACCCATCCAAGGAGCAGTTATATGAACGTTTCACAAGCACTCGAATACGAGCGCCAGCCGTTTATTCCCATGTTTATCTATGGCGATCATGGCGCCATGGAGTCCGAGCGCCAGAAGGGCGAAGAGGCCCTTAAGGTGCTCGAAACCGAGTACTTTACCGCCGAGTGCGACCCCAGCTTCGACTTTGCCACCGTGCGCGACCTGGCTGACCGCAACCGCGACCTGTGCGACCAGATTGGCGAGGCGCGCCTGCGCAACGTGACGCCCGCGACGCTTTCGCGCGGTCTGTCCGACGCCGACACCTGCGCCGCCATCGGCAAGATGCAAAAGCGCACCGCCGCGTCCGTCATGCGCGAGATCCGCGGCGACCGCGACGCGCTCGGCGTGGCGTACGCCCGCAAGCCTATCCAAGGCACAGTGCTCGGCATCGACATCGAGACCACCGGCCGTGCACCCGAGCGCGGCTACATCATCAACGTCGGCTGGGAGATCATGGATCTCACCAGCGACGCCGTGCCGCATGACGCCGAGGCACACTACTGCGGCCTGCCCGATATCTACCGCGGCGAGGATGTGCCGCTGTCGAATATCCACCACATCACCTGGGACGACATCGACGGCAAAACGCCCTTCCGCGAGAACAAAGAGCTGCAAAAGCAGCTGCTCAAGCTTATGAAGAAGTACCCGTACATGGCACACAACGCCGCCTTTGAGGACAGCTGGTTCAAGATCCACCTGGACGGCTACGCCGAGGCACGCCGCGCGGGTAAGATTATCGTCATCGACTCGCGCCAGATTTGCCGCAGCTTGGACGCCGACGTGCGCTCGCTCCCCCGCGAGTCCGCCCCCGCTGCGCTCGAGAATTGGGCGCGCCGCCGTGGAACCCTCGCCGTCGACGCCAACGAGCAGCATCTGGGCCTGGACGACACCGACCTCATGCTCCGCACGGTTCAGGCCGAGTTCAACCTCAAGAACCTGTTTGCCAAGTAGAAACGTCTACGACAAACTCCGGCGTAGATCACGAGCGGCCTCGCAGCGGGAAACCCCGCAGCGGGGCCGCCCTACGTTCCACAGATAGATCTGCCATCACAAATTCTGAACCCTCATTTTGAACGATTTCGGCCAATTCCCGACACGTAATTCGTTGTCGGATGGTGATGCATCGATATCAAATGTGCAGCAATTGAGTATTTCTATGCTATAGCCGAGCTGCGAAAACGTTTATTTATGGCATACCAACCCATAATTGCGTCAAGCTTTTGGACAGCATTTGGTTAGACCTCTAAAACGGCTTTTCCACTCAGCGCCATCAACACGGCATTAGCTGACACGATATATACCATGAGTATCGTATTGTCACATACCACTGCAAAAGCGGTCTACCAGGCCGCGCATTCGGTGTCTGCGAAAGGCATCGAGTCCTGTAACCCTGCCGCGATTTACGGATCATGTCCCACCGGAACGCTCCTTGACGCAGCCGCAGAATGGCTCACCAAACATGATGTTTCCCTCGACGCAAATGATTCCCTCGAGGTGATGGTGTTTCATCGCAGGAATGCGCGCTATGCAATGAACTGTCAATGCCACGTTTCTTCAAAACGATTCTCGAACTCACGCTTTATAGAGCTTGAAGATGGCATCTTCATTGTTAGCGTTGAGCTTTGCGCACTTCAGGCCGCCACCTATCTCCCTTTTCGCGAACTGGTGGAGTACTACTTTGAATTGTGCAGCGCTTACTCCCTTGGAACCGGCTCTTCCACCTCTTATAGCGAGCGTTTCGTGCTCACCTCGACCGAGAGGTTAAAGCAGTTCTTTAATTCCATTACCAGATGCGACGGTTTGGCCCTTGCCCGAAAGGCAATCCAATGTGTGCGCGACGGATGCCGGTCTCCCATGGAAACGGCCTTTGTCATGATGCTAACGCTGCCCAAAAGCGAAGGAGGGCTTGGTATTAAGGGAATTGAGACCGATTACGAGGTGCAGGTCACCACTGCCGCAAAGAATCTCACGAGACGCAAAAAGTTCTTTATGGATGCGTATCTAAAGAAATCTCGCACAGACATTGAATACAACGGTTTTTATCATGACGCGGAAGAAGGCCGCGCCATCGATGAGGAGCGCAAGAATGCACTTGCGTCCATGGGATACGGAATCATCACCGTCAGCCGTTATTCCTTTATGCATGCCAGCTCTTTCGTTAGGGTCATGGAAGCAATCCAGCGGAAAGAGGGCGTACGCCCCTCGCGTCTACCAAAAGACTTTCAAATCATGCAAGAGGACCTGAGACAGTTTGTGCTCAGAAGGTTTATAGAAGAGAAAAGGCGAATTCAGAAGCAGCTTCGCCAGGATTCCGAAGAGCGCCAACGAATCGACCTCGAAAAAGCAACACTCGAAGGCATCACGCTGGATGACCCGACAATTAATGAAGTTACAGCAATCGATGACATGCAGACAGTCGAATCCGACAGCCCATCATTTGCCCAAACAAGCAGCCTCGCGCCCGAGGGCAGGATCTTCGGGGCCGGAAGCTAGACCGGCTAACAAGGTGGGTACCCTAGCGATGTGCAAAATTGCGAGTATTCAGCAGGGTCGGCCCTCCAGCACCCACAAGTTAATCCAAATGAGAAACAAAGACGCTATCGAACGGGAACGTTAGGCAACACTTGAGGAAGATTTTATCTGTTTACCGCCCTTGGATAACTCTTGAGCGGCTTTATTTGGCCCGAAATAGATAAACAGACCCCCTATAGTTGCAGAATACTCCAATTTTTGCACGGCGCGGGGGCACCCACCTCGGCATCGACTATCAAAACCGCTCAATCCGGAATCTCGTCCACTATTCCCCATCATTTTGTGCGATGAATTACTTAAACGTTATTGACATATGAACATACGCTCATATAATCGGAAGTAAGTTATTTGAGCGTATGTTCATATGAAAGGATATTGCAATGAGCATCCGCGTTGATGAAACGAAACCCGACACCGAGGCCACCGAGCCAGTGATCCCCACCACCTGCTCGCCCGAGGACCTTCCCGACGAGGAGCTTCTCTACGACCTCGCCGACCTGTTCAAGGTCTTCAGCGACACCACGCGTATCAAGATCCTTTACGCCCTCATGGGCCGCGAGCTCTGCGTGGCAGACATCGCCGAAGCGACCGAAACCTCGCAGTCCGCGGTGTCGCACCAGCTGCGCACACTCAAGCAGTCGCACCTGGTTAAATTCCGGCGCGACGGGCGCAATATCCTCTACTCGCTCGCCGACGACCACGTCTACACCATGCTCAACCAGGGCATGAGCCATATCTGCGAATAGCAACCAACCACGGTACCAGCGCGGCCTGCACCCAAGCCGCAAAAACGGGAAAGGAACCCACCATGAAAAAGCAGTACAAGCTCGATGAGATCGATTGCGCCAACTGTGCGCGCGAGCTTCAGGACGAGTTGGCCAAGCTCGAGGGCGTCAAATCCGTTTCGGTCAACTTTATGACCCAGAAGTTGACGCTCGAGGCCGATGACGCCGAGTTCGACGAGGTCCTCGACCGCGTTGTGGAGTTCACCGCCGACGCCGAGCCGGACTGCGAGATCATTCTCTAGCCAAGGTTTACGCCAACCTGCAAGGCCGCGCTTGCTGCGGCCTTTGCTCGCGAAATTATATGAGCGAATGTTCATACATTCAAATGGGAGGATACGAGTCATGGCCACCGCCGACCCCAAAAAGAAAAAGAAGAAGCGCAAGAAAAAAGAATCACTCGAGCATAAGCGCAACCGCATCCTGGTAGCGCTGGGCATTTTTGCCGTGGTGTACGCCCTCGATGAGCTCGGCACCCTCACTGCCGCATTCGGCACCCCGGGCGACATCTACGCCAGCTTTGTGCTGTTCCTCGTGCCGTTTTTGATTGCCGGCTACGACGTACTGCAAAAGGCATTCAATAACATCCGCCGCGGCAAGGCCTTCGACGAGAGCTTCCTCATGGCCGTCGCGACCATCGGCGCGTTTGCCATGGTGCTCTTCCCCGATACCGGCCCGCACATGGCCGAAGGCGCCGCCGTCATGCTGTTCTACCAGGTCGGCGAGCTGTTTCAGGCGTACGCCGTGGGCAAGAGCCGCAAGTCGATCAGTGCCATGATGGACATCGCGCCCGACTACGCTAACGTCGAGCAGCCCGACGGCACACTCGAGCAGGTCTTCCCCGATGACATCGCCGTCGGCACCGTGATCGTGGTCAAGCCCGGTGAGCGCGTGCCTATCGACGGCGTCATCGTCGAGGGCGAAACCCAGCTCGACACCGCCGCCCTTACCGGTGAGTCGGTCCCCCGCCCGGCCAAAACCGGAGACGATATCATCAGCGGCTGCATCAACATGACGGGGCTCATCCACGTGCGCACCACCAAGCCCTTTGGCGAGTCCACCGTCGCACGCGTCCTGGAGCTCGTGGAGAATGCCAGCGAAAAGAAGGCACGCACCGAGAACTTCATCACGCGCTTTGCCCGCATCTACACGCCCGCCGTCACCGGCGCTGCCGCGGTGCTCGCGCTCGGCGGTGGCCTGGTCACCGGTGCCTGGTCCGACTGGATTCTGCGCGGCCTGACCTTCTTGGTCGTCAGCTGCCCGTGCGCGTTGGTGATCAGCGTGCCGCTCAGTTTCTTTGGCGGCATCGGCGGCGCGTCCAAGCTGGGCGTTCTCATCAAGGGTTCTAACTACCTCGAGACGCTCGCCGACGTGGACACCGTCGTCTTTGACAAGACGGGCACCCTCACCAACGGCACGTTCTCGGTGGTCGCGGTACACCCCGAGGCCGGCTATACCGAGCAGTCGTTGCTCGAAGTCGCAGCCCTTGCTGAGTCGTTCTCCGATCACCCCATCGCGCAGTCCGTACGTGTCGCCTACCAGGGCGAGGTCGACCCCAAGCGCGTAAGCGACTCCACCAACGACGCGGGCCATGGCGTGACGGCAACCATCGACGGCAAGCACGTCGTCGTTGGCAACGCAAAGATGCTCGCCGCGGCCGGAGTCGAAGCGCCCGATTGCGAGGTCATCGGAACGATTCTGCATGTGCTCGTTGATGGCGTGTACGCCGGCCACATCGTGATTGCAGACACCGTCAAGGCCGATGCTGAGCAAACGATTCGCGACCTGCACGCCGCCGGTGTCAAGCGCACCGTCATGCTCACGGGCGACCGCGAGGAGGTTGCGGCGTCTGTGGCCAAGCAACTCAGTCTCGACGAGTTCCACGCGCAGCTGCTGCCGGGCGATAAGGTCGAGCGCGTCGAGGCGCTGCTTGCAACCGAGAGCGGCAAGGGCAAGCTCGCCTTTGTGGGCGACGGCATCAACGATGCGCCCGTGCTTACGCGCGCCGATGTGGGCATTGCCATGGGCGCTATGGGTTCTGACGCTGCGATCGAGGCCGCCGATGTCGTGCTCATGGACGACAAGCCGTCCAACATTTCCCGCGCGATCCGCGTGGCACGCAAGACCATGGCGATTGTTTGGCAGAACATCATCTTTGCGCTGGGCATTAAGCTGCTGATCCTTGTGCTGGCAGCGCTGGGCATCGCCAACATGTGGCTTGCCGTGTTCGGCGACGTAGGCGTGGCGATCATCGCCATCCTGAACGCCATGCGCGCGATGGGTGTCAAGAACTTGTAGCGTTCGTGGGCTGTCCGGCCGGGGCCGGGCTTGGTTTTGAAAACGTCCTCGACCAATGAAGTGCCCCCGTTCTGCTCCTTCGGAGCTACGAACGGGGGCACTTCTGGTCTGCGGAATGTTTTCAAAACCAAGCCCGGCCCCGGCCTGCGGTAACGTTGCTGGCGGTTCTTGGGCATCGCTTGCTGGTGGGGTTCCTTGTCTGAGTTGGACTTAGTTGGTGGGACCACTCGTCTCGGTCGCTGTCCCGCGCCGTTCCGGCGCGGGAGGCGCGCCGCTGCGGGAGTGCTAGTCGGTCATTATTGGCGCCGAAGCACCGTCCCGTCCCAGCATCGCCCTCAGCTTCTCGAAGCTTTCCTCGCTTAGGCAGTGCTCCATGTGGCAGCCCTCTTGCGACGCGACCTCAGCCGAAACACCCGCATCCTCTAGCAGCCCCACGAAAAAGCAGTGACGCTCCCACATTTGACGAGCGACCTCCAGACCACGCTCCGTCAGATGAACATCTCGCTTGCCCATTTCGACATAGCCGTTGCTTTCCAACGTCGCCATGGCCTTGGAAACGCTCGCCTTAGTTACACCGAGGTACTCCGCAACGTCAATCGAGCGCACGACGCCCTGACGTTCCGACAGAACGTAGATCGATTCGAGATAGTCTTCTCCGGATTCACGTAGGGCCATGGGCCGCCTTTCGCGATGATTGCTAGTTAGCCTTTGGATACTTTCCACGGCTAACTTTACCGCAAAAGTTGCCCATGTCTTACTACTTTGTCTAAAAGTTAGCCGTGTTTCACAAAACGTGCGGGACGAAAACAAAATGGGGACGCCCCGCAAGGAGTGTCCCCCAGCTGCCGGCAGAAAAGGAGCATCCCTAAGTGCCGAGCCGCAGTTATAACAGTCCAAAGTGCTTCGCGGCGTTGTAGATTCCGTCGTCGTCCACGGCGGTCGTCACATAGGTCGCCGCAGCTTTCACCGTGTCCTGTGCGTTACCCATGGCCACGCTCGTGCCCACGGCGGAAAACATCGATAGGTCGTTCTCGCCGTCGCCAAAGGCGATCGCCTCGCTCGCGTCGATATCCAGACGCTCCAGCGTCGCCGCCACACCCAGGTCCTTGCCGCCGTTAGCGGGAATAATGTCGCAGAACAGGTCGCACCAGCGCGTGGTGAGCGAATGCGACACGGCATCGGTCACGACATGCTCGTCGGCCGGATCAACAAAGGCGCAAAACTGGTAGACCGGTGCGTCAAAGGCGTGCTCAAACGGCTCCTCGTGATAGACGATTCCCGCGTTGCTGCCAGCCGTCACCACGCGCTCGGACAGGCGGTTCACAAACGAGTTCTCGCCCTGCATGCACAGCGAGTCATAGCACCCCTGCGCCACCTGGTCCACGATCACCGCAACGTCGTCTGGATCGATCGGACAGCTGCGGTAAACCCCCTCGGCATCAAAGCAGTGCTGGCCCGAAAGCGTAATGTACGCATCCCAGCCCAGGTCAAACAGCCAGTCCGGCATCTGGTAGGTCGGACGGCCCGTGGCGATCACGCACGCAATCCCCTGCTCGCGAAAGCTGTCGAGCACCTGCTGCGCCGACGCCGGAATCCGGTGGGTCTTAAAGCTCAGCAGCGTGCCGTCGATATCGAAAAACGCGGCTTTGATCATCCTCGTCTACTCCTCGCCCTCGAGCTTTTCGCTCGCCTCGAGCCACGCCATCTCCAACTCGTCCATGGCGGCGTGAGCCTCGTCGATCTTTGCCTGCTGCTCGCCCAGCGCCGTGTAGTTGGTGGGGTCGACCTGGGCCATTGCTGCCTCGGCCTCCTCCACGCGGGCGCGCTGCGTCTCCATCTTGCGCTCGAGCGAGCTCACCTCGCGGCGGAGCTTCTGACGCTCGGCATTGGACAGGCCGTTGGGCTGACCGCTCGACTTGGGCTTTTCGGCCGCAGCTGCCGCGGCACCGGTGTCAAACGTGCCGGTCTTGGCGCTCGGCGCGCCCACGGGCTCGCCCTCGGCGGTGGCGTTGCACAGGCGCAGGTACTGGTCCACGCCACCGGGCATATGCGTCAGGTGGCCGTCGAGCAGCGCCCACTGCTGGTCGGTCACGCGCTCCATCAAAAAGCGGTCGTGCGTCACCAGGATCAACGTGCCGGGCCAGCCGTCGAGCAGGTCCTCGACAATCGCGAGCATGTCGGTATCCAGGTCGTTGCCGGGCTCGTCCAGGATGAGCACGTTGGGTTCGTCCAGGATTGTCAGCAGCAGCGACAGGCGACGGCGCTGGCCGCCCGAAAGATCGCCGATGCGGCTCCAGAGCTGCTGCGTCGTAAATCCCAGGCGCTCGCAGAGCTTCTCGGGCGAAGTCTCCTTGCCGTCGATGACGTAGTACTTCTTATAGTTGCTGAGCACCTCGCGAATCGTGTCGCCCATGTAGGGCTCGAGCTCCTCGAGCTGCTGCGACAGCACGCCAAAGCGCACTGTCTGGCCGATCTTCACACGGCCGCGCGTGGGTTCAATCTTGCCCTGGATCACGTCGAGCAAGGTCGATTTGCCGGCGCCGTTCTCGCCCAAAAGACCATAGCGGTCGCCCGCACCAATGAGCCAGGTTACATCGGTGAGCACCTGCTTGGGCGCGCCATCGGTATCCGCATAGCCGGCATCCACGTCGATGACATCGATGACCTGCTTGCCCAAGCGGCTCACGGCGAGGCGCTTGAGCTCCAGCTCGTCACGCACGGGCGGCACGTCGGCGATGAGCTCGCGAGCGGCATCCACGCGAAACTTGGGTTTGGTGGAACGAGCCTGGGCGCCGCGGCTCAGCCACGCGAGCTCCTTGCGCGCCATGTTGCGACGGCGCTCCTCGGTAACGGCGGCCATGCGGTCGCGCTCCACGCGCTGAAGGATGTAGGCCGAGTAACCGCCCTCGAAGGGGTCGACCTGGCCGTCGTGGACCTCCCACATGCTGGTGCAGACCTCGTCCAAGAACCAACGGTCATGCGTGACCACGAGCATGGCGCCCTGGCCACGCTGCCAGCGGGCCTTTAAGTGACGCGCGAGCCAGTTGATGGTGCGCATGTCCAGGTGGTTGGTGGGCTCATCGAGCATGAGCACGTCGTAGTCGCCGATCAGCAGGCGCGCGAGGTCCACGCGACGGCGCTGGCCGCCCGAAAGCTCGCCCACCGTGCCCTCCCAGGGCACATCGCTAATAAGGCCGGCCAGAATCTGGCGCGTACGCGGGCTCGAGGCCCACTCGTATTCAGGCGTGTCACCGACGACGGCATGATGCACGGTGTCGGTATCGACCAGGTTATCCTTTTGGCCGAGCAATCCAATCGTCGTGCCGCGGCGGTGCGTCACGCGTCCGTCATCGGGCTCCAGCGTGCCGGCGAGCACGCTCAGCAGCGTCGACTTGCCGTCGCCGTTTTTACCGACAATACCAATGCGGTCACCCTCGCCCACGCCGAGCGTCACGCTATCGAAAATATGCTTGGTGGGAAACTCTAGGCTGACGGAATCGCATCCCAAAAGAATCGCCATATGCCCTGCTCCTTCGTAGAAATTCAACGTTGTCCATGATAGCAGCGAGCCCCACCCCAAACCACCACGAAGGCGCCTGTCCCCTTTGTGGCGGTCGTTTCGGTCGCAGAGCAAAAAGGCGGGCCATCTCCCAAAAGAGATGACCCGCCTCTCCAATCAGTCCCGTGACAACCGTGGCCGCCGCGGGCCTCAAGCATGTCCCGGACTAGGAGAACATGCCGGTGAGGTAATCATTCAGCCGCTTATCCTTGGGCCGTTGGAAAATCTCGTCGGTCTCGTCGTACTCGACCATATCGCCCATGTAGAAGAACGCCGTGCGGTTGGACACGCGCGACGCCTGCTCCATGTTGTGCGTCACGATGACGATGGCGCGCTCGGCCACAATCGACGACATAAGGTCCTCGATCGCCAACGTCGAGATGGGGTCGAGCGCCGAGCAGGGCTCGTCAAACAGGATCACGTCGGGGTTGAGCGCCAGCGTACGCGCGATGCACAAGCGCTGCTGCTGGCCGCCCGAAAGCGCGTAGGCGCTCTTGTCGAGCTTGTCCTTGACCTCGTCCCACAGCGCCGCACCGCGCAGACTTTCCTCAACCATACAATCGAGCTCATCGCGGTCGGTGATGCCGTGGCGCTTGGGCGCAAACGTGATGTTGTCGCGAATGGACTTGCGGAACGGGTTGGGCTGCTGAAACACCATGCCAATGGAGCGGCGCAGCTCGTAGGTGTTTTCGGTCTTGGTGTTCACGTTGCGCCCGCGGTAGTTGATCTCGCCCTCCACGCGGCAGCTGCGAATCTCGCGATTCATCAGGTTGAGGCTGCGCAAAAAGGTCGACTTACCGCAGCCCGAAGGCCCGATGAGCGCCGTGATCTCGCCCTTGTGAAAGTCGAGCGACGTGTTGTGCAGCGCATGGTGGTCGCCATAGTACACGTTGACGTCCTTGGTGGAGAGCACGACCTCGTCGCTCACGGCCTTGCCGCTCACGCGCACGCGCTTCTCGCTCTCCCCAACGCTCGACAAAAAGTCCTGGGGCTCGGACGTGGCCGCTTCGGTTGCGGGCGTTGCTTTCATCTCGCTCATTCGGCCGTCATCTTCCTTGCCAGTTGCTTGCCCACGATACGGGCGACCACGTTAAACAGCAGCACGCAAATCATCAACAGCGCCGCGGTGCCCCAGACGATCTGCTGGGCCTCGGGGCTGCCCTCGCCATAGATCTTGTAAATGTGCACGGCGAGCGACTCGCCAGGGCGGAACACGTTCCAGGCGCAGGTGGGGCTCGACAGGTTAAAGCTCAAGAAGTTCAGGCGAACCGGCGAGCTCATACCCGAGGTAAAGAGCAGTGCTGCGGCCTCGCCAAACACACGGCCGGCCGAAAGCACGATGCCGGTCACGATGGCGGGCATGGCCTCGGGAATCAGGATGTGCAGCGTGGCCTCCCAGCGGGTAAGGCCCATGGCCAGGCATGCATCGCGCTGGGCCTGTGGCACGTCCTCGAGCGCCTGCTGGATCACGCGCACCAGGATGGGGATATTGAACATGGTGAGCGCGACAGCGCCGGAGATGATGGAGTACTTCCAGCCCAGCTGCACCGAGAACACCAGAAAGCCGAACATGCCGACGACGATGGAAGGCAGCGAGGACAGCGTCTCGATGGCGGTGGAGGCGATGTCGCGGATAGGGCCGTTCGGCGCGTACTCAACCAGGAAGACCGCTCCGCCCAGACTGATGGGCACCGAGATGACCAGAGTGATCAGCAGCAGGTAGAACGAGTCGAACAGCTGGTAGAGCACGCCACCCTGGGTACCGTTGGCGCGCGACGGCTGCGTGAGAAAGCCCGGTTGGAACAGCGTCGAGACGCCCTCGAACAGGATATAGGCCACCATGGAGATGACGATGATCATGACGATGGCGACGATCGCCGTCAGCACGCCCGTGGCGATGCGATCCTGTTTTTGGACACGCCCGAGTCTCGCCTCGTCGATGTGGATGCGCGTGCTAGCCACGAGCCTTCGCCCCCTTGCGGCCAATGAGATGGATGATCAGGATGAAGATGAGGCTCATGCCCATCAGCAGCAGGCCGAGTGCCCACAGAACATCGTCCTGGGCCGAGCCCTCGGCATAGACCGCCATGGACGTGGTGAGCGTGGTGGTGATGGTCGAAGCCGGCGACAGCAGCGACGTCGGCATGGCCTCGATACCGCCGATGACCATGCGCACGGCGAGCGTCTCCCCAAAGGCGCGGGTCATGCCCAGGATGACCGCAGTCATGAGCGACGGCATGGCGGACTTGAGCACCACGTGCCAGATGGTCTGCCAGCGGGTGTAGCCCAGCGCGAGCGAGCCCTGACGGTAGCTATCGGGCACAGCGCGCAGGCCATCGACCGAAAGCGTGGTCATGGTCGGCAGGATCATAACGGCCAGCACGATGGCGCCGGGCAAGATGCCCAGGCCCGTGCTCACGTGGAAAACGCTCTTCATAAGACCGACGACCACGTGAAAGCCGATCAGGCCAAAGACGACCGAGGGAATGCCGGTCAAAAGCTCAATAAGCGGCTGAAAGACCTTGGAACCAAACTTAGGCTGAATCTCGACCGCAAAGATGGCAGAGCCGATGGCGATGGGCAGCGCGATGAGCGTGGAGAGTACCATGACCGCAAACGAGGTGACGATCAGGGGCAGGGCGCCGGTATAGGGCAGACTGTTTTCGGCCGTGTTGGCCAGGTCCCACTTGGTGCCGGTGAAGAACTCGACGACCGAAACGCCGTCCTTGAGAAAAGCCGAGAGACCCTTTTGGGCGACCATAAAGATGAGCGCGGCAACGACAAGCGTCACGAGCGCTACGCACGCGCCCGTGACGCCCAGGCCCACGTTCTCAAGGTCGCGCTTTGGCAGCTGTTTTGCCATTGCAAACCTTTCCGGGGCGATTACTTATTTAGCGGAGACCTTGCCGCTGGCGTCCTTGACGACCTTCATGGCAGAGACGGGGATAAAGCCCTGCTCCTCGACGAGCTTGCCCTGGACGTCGTCGGAAAGCATGAACTCCAGGAAGGCCGTGGTGGCCTCGTCGGCGTCCTTGGAGCAGTACATGTGCTCGGTCGCCCAGATCTTGAAGGAGTCGTCGGTGACGTTCTTGCTCTTGGGCTCGACGCCCTCGACCTTGATGGCGTTGAACTTGGAGTCATCGAAGTGCGAGAAGTCGAGGTAGGAGATGGCGTTGTCGGTACTGCCCATCTGAGTCTGGACATCGCCGGACTTGTCGAGTTCGGCGTCGCCCTTAAAGTCGACGGCCTCGTCGACAAAAACGGCGGCCTCGAAGGTGGCACGGGTGCCAGAGCCAGCCTTGCGGTTGAGCACGACGACGGTGGCGTCGTCGCCGCCGACCTCCTTCCAGTTGGTGATTTGGCCGGAGAAGATACCCTTGAGCTGCTCGAGGGACAGGTCGTCGACCGTCACGTTCTTGGAGACGACGGGGCCCATGCCCACGACGGCAACCTCGTGGTCGACGAGGTTCTTGACCTGGTCGGCCTCGAGCTTGGTCTCGGCGAAGACATCGGAATTACCGATGGTGACGGTGCCAGCGGCGACGGCGGTCAGACCCTTGCCCGAACCGTTGCCCGAGCCAGAAACGGAGACGTCCGGGTTGGCGTCCATGAACTTCTCGGCAGCAGCCTCGACGAGAGCTTGGAACGAGGAGGCGCCGTCGTAGGTCACCTCGCCGGAAACGGACTCGGCAGCGGCAGTGGCGCTGCCCTTGTCGGCGGCGTTGGAAGCACCCGCGCCACCGCAGCCAACGAGGCCGAGGCCCACGAAGCTGGCAAGACCACCAGCGAGGCCGAGGAACTGACGACGAGAATAAGCCTGATCGAGCATGATCTTCCTTTCATACATGCGACTCGCGGGCACCCTGCCCGCTTTGCTGTTTGGAAAGATACGGCCTCGATCAGGCGACAACCGCCTTATCTGCGGTTTCTTACGGGCATTTGATAGACCCTTACCGCAAGCGCAGCACGGCCTTTACAAACGAATAAAAAACCCGGCATTTAGCGTGGCACGCCTTTTACACCAGAGGAAGGTAGTCATTGGGGACGTTCTTAAACGACCAGTCGTTGGGGACAGTCTTTGCGGATTGCCAAAAAGGAGTGTCCCAACCTGCCGGCATTTGGGGACGTTCCTTATCTGCCGGCACAAAAGGAACGTCCCCAAGTGACGCCCAATGACTACCCCAGCAACGCCAATGTTTTGGCAACGACAGACACTATGACCCAATCCGAGGGCACTAAAAAGATAGGAGCCCCCGCTCG
>CAUACA010000028.1 GCA_958427355.1 uncultured Collinsella sp.
TCTTTCATGCAGCAGGGGCTCTCAATGTTTTTATGTCCTGCTCATATCGTCTCTGTCGGCAGTTTGGGACGGTCCTTAGAGCTGCAGCGCGCCATGAGCGACGAGGCGAAGCGGATCATCCTGTCTTTTGAGTTCTAAGCATAAGCCCCTGTCTCTGAGCAATGACCGGTTCGCATTTGTGCGTATTTGCGTGCGTGGGATTGCGTGAATATGCGTATAGAAGAGCCGTTTACGGGGCAAAAATGACCGTTTAGCGGTGAGATACGCAAAAACGCGCACACACACGCGTGTTTGTGCGAATATAGAGCTGTCCGAAATGCAAGACGTTCTATGACACAGGAGGCACATGATGGCAGATTCCAAGCAGGCTCCACTCGACGCCGCGGCAGCCGCCAAAGCAGCATTCGCTTTGGTCCAGGATAAGCCGTTCCCCGAGGACATCTTTACGGCTCCCGAGCTCCGTTGGGCTGTGATCGGTTGCGGCGTTATTGCCAACCAGATGGCCCAATCTCTCGCTCTTGCCGGCCGCAAGCTTACGGGTGTCGCCAACCGCACGCTGTCCAAGGCTCAAGCTTTTGCTGAGCAGTATGGCATCGAGAAGGTCTATGACACGGTCGAGGACCTCTACGCCGATCCGAACATTGATGCAGTCTATATCACCACGCCGCACAACACTCACATCACCTACCTGCGAGCCGCTCTGGCAGCTGGTAAGCACGTGCTCTGCGAGAAGGCCATTACCCTCAATTCCGCTGAGCTTGATGAGGCCTGCGCCATTGCCGACAAGCACAACGTGGTCCTTATGGACGCCACCACGGTGCTCCACATGCCTTTGTATCAGGAGCTGCGTCGTCGCATGGATGTCGGTGAGTTCGGCCGCATGAATCTCGCTCAGCTCAACTTTGGCAGCTACAAGGAGTACGGCGATCTGACCAATCGCTTCTACAACCGCAACCTTGCTGGCGGTGCCATGCTCGATATTGGCGTGTATGCCCTGTCCGTCATGCGTCTCTTTATGGCCAGCCAGCCCGCTGAGGTCGTTTCACTGGGCAACACCTGTGAGACCGGTGTTGACGTTGCGGGCGGCATCGTCTGCCGTAATGCCGAACAGCAGCTGGGCGTGGTGAGCCTCACGCTCCACTCCAAGCAGCCCAAGCGCTCGGTCATTAGCTTCGACAAGTGTTATATCGAGGTCAACGAATATCCGCGTGCCGATCACGCGACCATCGTGTGGACTGCCGACGGCCACCGCGAGGAGGTCCACGCTGGCACCGAGGCCTACGCACTGTGCTACGAGATGGCCGATCTTGAGAAGGCCGTTGCCGGCGACGACTCCAAGCGCGAGCTGCTGGATTATGCTTCTGATGTTATGGAGCTTATGACCAAGCTTCGCGCCGACTGGGGAGTCGTGTACCCCGAGGAGGAGTAAGCGATGCTTGCGGAAGATAGGCTCAACGCGATTGTATCGATGGTGCAGCAGGCCGGCTCGGTTACCGTTCCGGAGCTTGCTGAGGCCCTGGGCGTGACGGCGTCTACCATTCGGCGCGATCTGCAGACGCTCGACCGAGCGCATCGCATCGCCAAGGTCCACGGTGGGGCGACGAGTCTTGAGCGCGCGCACGTGACGCGCGACCTAACGCTTAATGAGCGCAGCGACCTCCATAACGATGACAAGGAGCGCATCTGCGCCCGTGCTGCGGCCCTGGTGGAGCCCGATAGCTTTGTGTATATCGATTCGGGCTCCACGACGCTCAAGCTCATCGAGCATCTTCCGCATCTCGACGGCGTCACCTATGTGACCGATTCTGTGCTCCATGCTCAGCATCTTGCCCTGCACGGTATGCGCACCGTGGTGCTGGGCGGCGAACTCAAGCCCGAGACCGAGGCGCTCGTTGGCCCCGATGCTTTGGCAACCCTGGACCGCTATAACTTCAACTGCGGCTTTTGGGGCTCCAATGGCATCGCCGCCGAGCAAGGTCTCACCACACCGGATATCGAGGAAGCACAGGTCAAGCGTATCTCGATGCGCCATACCGCTAAACGCTTCGTAATCTCGGACGCCAGCAAATTTGGCATGGTGGCGCCCGTCAAGTTTGCGGACTTCCGCGACGCAACGATCATCACTACGGGCGAGGTGCCCGCCAAGTACCAGTCGATGGACAACGTCATCACGGTCTAGCGATGGGACAAGGCCAAAACCACCACAAAGGTGCCTGTCCCCATTGTGGTGGTTAGCAACGAAAACCGATTAGTTTTCTCAATAGAAAAGCGGCAACGTCCATCACGGGCGTTGCCGCTTTCGTTGTCTGCCGGTTTGTCTAAGTCTGTAACAACTGGACCGTCAAAAGTGGGATAGATGTTACAGATTGAGATTCTTCCGAACCGCGCCGTCCCTTTGTCTCGATCTGTAACATCTGGGACCGATTTTGCCGAGTTATTGTTACAGATTGAGATTTTCCCTTAAGGGGGATTCGAATGTCTCGATCTGTAACAGATAGACCGGAAAATGGGTTCTAACTGTTACAGATCGAGACGTTTTGGGACCGCGGCTGAGCCATCGTGACGGCTTGACGTTTGCCCAGATAAAACCTGCCAAAATAAACCTGTCCCTTTTTGGCAGGTTTTAGGGCTCCCAGGGGCAGGGGGCTTCGATGTGGATGTGCTCGCCGGTAACGGGATGCGTAAAGGACACGCTGTGGGCATGGAGCATGAGGCCGCAAGGACGCGGCGTGCCGTACAGGTCGTCGCCGACCAGGGGGTGATGCTCGCTGGCCAGATGCACGCGGATTTGATGCTTACGGCCGGTGAGCAGCTCGACATCGATATACGAGCGCGTGGGCAGGCCACGACGGCTCTTAAGACGCTTGAGCACCTTCACGCGCGTTTGAGACGGCTTGCCGCTGGCACCGACGCGCATCTTGCGGCTGTCGTGGCGGTCGCGGGCGATGGGCTTGTCGATGAGCTTCTCGTTCCAGTCGATCTTGCCCTCGGCGAGCGCCAGGTAGTGCTTTTCGAAAGCGTGGTCGATGACCATCTGGTCAAAGGCGGGCTGCGTCTGCTTGTCGAGCGAGAACAACACCACGCCGGTGGTGTCGCGGTCCAGGCGGTTGAGCGGCTGCATGTCGGTCGCGGCAAAGCCGTCGCCCATCGCCAGCAGCAGGTCGCTGGCGTAGTCGGTGAGCGTGCGCTCGCCGGTGCCGTCACCGTGTACGATCATGCCGGCGGGTTTGTCGATGGCCATGAGCCAGGCGTCGCAGTAGAGGACTTGAGGTTCTTCGTTCACGTGTAAGCCTTTCGGTTAGCTGATTCCCACAAACATGCAGCCCGAGGTCGCCCCGCGTAGGCGGGCGGCGGGCTTGCGGCCGGCCTGCGCTGCTTCGACGGCACGACGGACGCGGGCGACGGCACGGCCCACCTCATCCGTCTCGAGCAGCGTTCCGTCCACCATGAGACGACGCACACCGGCATCGAGCAGCTGAGGAACCTGCGGCGTGAGGTCGATGGGGTAGGCGTCGTACAGGCGAGAGCGGCCGTGGATATCGGTGCGGACGGGCATGACCTTTCCATCGATATTCTTGAGCGAGAGCTTGCGGGCACGCAGGCGGCAGTTGGCACAATCGTGGATGCAGCCGTTGGCAACCTGCAGAATGCAATGCTCGCTTGTCATGACGCGCGGACGGCCGAAAACGGTGATGCCCAGAGCCGCGGGCGCGGCGGCGCCGAGCGAGACAATCTCGTCGAGCGTGATCTCGGGCGAGAGCCAAAACGCACCGGCTCCGCGCTTGGCAAGCGCCTCCATACAGGGCGTGTTGTGCACCGGCAGGCAAGAGCGGACCTCCGCCGTGGCGCCGGCATGCACGGCTACGGCGAGCTCGGAGATATTGCCGACGGCGACGGTGGCTCCGGCATTAATCCAGGGATCGACGCGCTCGTGGTCGACGGCGCGGCAGACCTCGTCGAGTACGGGTATGATGCCCTGCTCAAATGCATCGGCAGGGGAGAGTCCGACAGCCTCGAGCGCATCGGTGGTCATGTAGATGCGCGTGGCGCCCTCGGCACGAGCTGCCTCGGCGGCTTCGAGCGTGGTGACGGCGGCGCAGATCTGCGGCTCATCGCGGTAATGCTCGGGCATGGCGCGCGTACATTTGTCGAGCCCCGGAATCTCGAGCGTTTTCGCACGCTCCTCATACGGTGCCAGAATGGCCTCCTCCAGCGCCTTGCAGGCGGCAGCGCGCACCTTGTGCACGGCGGAGAAGCCCATGCCGCAGCCCTCATCGAGCGCCACATCAAAGCTCGCTGCCTCAAAGGGCGAGGAACCCATGCGGCCGACGTGCTCCACCAGGTCGGATGCCTCGACCGCGCGGGTCTTGGCGGCCTCGACGGTGAAGCCCGTGGCGGTGGCGGTGAGCGCGGGGTCGTCGCAGCAGGTGAGCGTAACGGTAAACGGCTCGCCCAGACGCGCCACGACGGACACATCTACGGCGCGGCGGCGCAGCACATCGCGCTTGAGCGCGGCGCCGGCGGCGTCAATGGCACGCTGACTGCGAATCACGCGGACGCGGCAGCCCTCGGGCATGCTGCGGGGCACGCGACACTCGATGATGTCGCCCACGGCGGCATCATCGGCGGCAATGGTGGTCAGGAACTGGTCGAACTCGTTATCGTGGCGAAGCTCCAGCAGGTCGCCCTTGCCCACGGGCTCAAACAGCTCAATGCGGGCGATGGCGGCACGGCGACGGCGGTCGTCGGGCTTGAGGCCGCGCACATCGCGGTTGGCCGGGCGGCTGCCCAGCACCGTGCCCACGATCTGGCCGCGGTTGTTGGAACGCTCATAGCTCATCATCTCGTCGCCCGAGGTGCCGTCCTGATAAGCGTGCGTAAAGTCGCGGTTGAAGCAGCGCTTGAGCTGGCGCTGGCGGGCAGCTTCCTCGTCCTTGGTAACGGTGGCTCCGGATAGCATGTCGTCAATTTCGTGACGATACACATCAACGATGGAGTACACGTAATCGGGCGCCTTCATGCGGCCCTCGAGCTTGAGCGATGCGGCGCCGGCGTCATACAGACGGCGAACAAGCTGTGAGGTGTTGGTGTCACGCGGGCATAGCGCACGCTCGCGACCGGCAGGGGAGAGCGCGCGACCGTTCTCGTCGATCAGCTCGTAAGGCAGGCGACAGGGCTGGGCGCACATGCCACGGTTGGCCGATCGTCCCGCCATGGCAAAGCTCGAAAGCAGGCACAGGCCCGAGTAGCAAAAGCAGATGGCGCCATGGCTAAAGACCTCAAGGTCCACATCGGGCGCGGCATCGTGAATGGCGGCAATCTCGTCGATGGAAAGCTCGCGCGAGAGGGTCACGCGGTCGGCGCCCTGCTCGCGGCACCAAAGGGTTCCGCGGTCGTCATGGATGTTCGCCTGGGTCGAGATATGTGTCTCGATGCCGGGCATCGTGCGCTTGACCTCAAAGAACAGACCCCAGTCCTGGATGATGAAGGCGTCGGCGCCCAGCGTGGAGCAGCGATGGATGAGTTGCAGCGCTTCGCCCATCTCGGACTGCTTGATGACGATGTTGACCGTGACGTAGACGCGCGACCCGGCTAGATGTGCGGCGCGGCAGGCTTGCTCAAAGGCCTCGTCGGTAAAGTTGGTGGCCTTGCGGCGGGCGTTGAAGCTGCCCATGCCGCAGTAGATGGCGTCTGCCCCGGCGGCGAGTGCGGCGGCAAAGGGCTCGGGTCCTCCGGCGGGCGCCAAAAGCTCGGGTCTGCGGTTGGTGGTTCGACTGGCGGTTGCGGTCATATCCTGCCTTTCAAAATGCTCAGATACTCAAAAGTATAGTGGTGCTGTTGCGGCGGACGAGCCCTGTGGCCCAAGCAGGATAAAGTCTTCAGCAGCCCTTGCAGCAAAAATGATCCGCTTCCCTCTGTCCCCTATGGATCGCCTGATCCGATGGGGACGGAGGGAAACGGATCATTTTGAGCTTCACTGTCCGGTCGTGCCGTTCAGCGGCCGACAGGCACCGTTGGGCGATAAAATATTCTCGCAACGTGATAATAATCTTGCATCGCGCGGAAACCTTGAGTACTATCCCAAATCAAGCGCGGTGTTCAGACCGAATTGTGCCTCCCGGTGTGAACGCCGCGCTCACGCTCTCTATCTGATCGTAAGGAGAAAAACATGAGCAAGACCGTCGTGTCTTCCGATAACGCACCTGCAGCCATCGGCCCGTATTCCCCCGGCATCCAGACCGGCAACATGGTGTTCCTGTCCGGCCAGCTGGGCATCGACCCCGCAACCGGCAAGATGCCCGAGGGCGTCGAGGCCCAGGCTAAGCAGTCCCTTGCTAACGTCGAGGCTCTGCTGACCGCTGCCGGCGCCACCTTTGCCGATGTCGTTAAGACCACGGTCTATCTGGCCGACATTGCCGACTTCGCTGCCGTGAACGAGATCTACGCCTCCAAGTTCGAGGCTCCGTTCCCCGCGCGCAGTGCTTTCCAGGTTGCCGCTCTTCCGGCCGGCGGTCTGGTCGAGATCGAGGTCGTCGCCGCTCTCTAAGGTGTTGGCAACAACTAAACATGACATGCAAAAAGACCCTGCAGTGCGTGTGAACTGCAGGGTCTTTTGTCAAGCGATGCGACAAAAATGATCCGTTTTCCTCCGTCCCCAAGGAGTCAGCGGGTTAGCCTTCCTTGCGGACTTTTTGCAGGTAGCGGTAGACGCTGGGCTCCGAGATGCCCAGCGCGGTGGCGGCGCAGGCTACGGCGCCCTTGAGCATGAACACTCCGTTGCCGTTGAGGTGGCGAATGACGTCCACGCGGTCGCTTTGACCAAGCGACGTCACATCCAGCCCGCGAGCGCTCAGCAGCTCGGAAATACTGCGGTCGATGAGCTCCTGCGTGGACTCCGAAAGGCTTTCGACCTCGATGGGGGAGGGCTCGGTGCGTGCGGGAGCGGCGTCAAAGCAGGCCATAAGCTGCTGGGCCATGGCACTGATGTTGCGCACGGCCGAAAGATCGGTGTTGACGCAGAGCATGCCGACGATCTCATCATTCTCGCGGATAAAGTACGTCGCTGACTCCAACGTCTTGCCGCCGGCACCGCGCCCCTCGTAGCCCGTAATAAACGGCAGGTCGCGATACTTGGCGTCGTGCATGATCTTGAGTGCCAGATCGGTGGCGGGACCGCCGACCTTGCGGCCGCTCACGATGCCGTTGCGAATATCGACGATGGCGTGGTCGGGATCCGAAAAATCGTGCAGCACGATTTCGCTGTTTTTGCCGAGTATCTGCTCCAGAAAATCGACCATCGGCAAAAAGCGACGTACGGTCTCGTTCACGGGCAACTCCTTTGGGTGAAATCGGAAATGTTCATAACAATTTTTTCTCATGGTAACACGCTGCCCATCATCTCGTATATCCGCAGGTACATTGCGTAATGCAGACGAACGGTAGGAATTTAGCGGTAAACGGTTGACCAAAAGAAATGTTAGATGTTATTTTGACCAGACACTTTCCTGACCTGCGGAAATGCGTAATTTCAGCTGAAGAATAGTCTGATAACAAAAAATTATTATTGAGAATGAGAATCATCTTTAATACGATATGCAATGAAGGCACAACCTCAACCCCGCACTGCGTCACAATAGAGCGTCAGATGCGAAAACAACTACTTCGAGGATTGGTGGTCAAATGACCCAGGAGACGGTTACGAACGGCACTGAAGCCCTGTTCACTCGCGAAGGCATGCCTCCCGTTAAGGAAATGATCCCGTGTGCCCTTCAGCACGTACTGGCATCGTTTGCCGGCATCATTACCCCGGCGGTCATCATGGCCGGCGTCTACGGCTTTAATAGCCAGCAGAGTACCGACATCATCCAGGTCGCGCTCATTCTTTCGGCGATCGACACGGCCCTTCAGGCCTTCGCTCCCTTCCGTCGCATCGGCGGCGGCCTGCCCATCGTCATGGGCGTTTCGTTCGCGTTCCTGCCGGCCCTGCAGGCCATGGGTGCCTCGGGCTTTAGCTTTGGTGCGCTGCTGGGTGGCGAGATCGTCGGCGGCGCCGTCGCGGTCCTCTTTGGTCTGGCCTACAGCAAGATCAAGTGGCTGTTCCCGCCCGTCGTGACCGGTACGGTCATCTTCTCCATCGGCGTTTCGCTGTATCCCACGGCCGTCAAGTATATGGCCGGCGGTATGGGTACGCCGCTGTGGGGCACCCCGCAGGCCTGGTGCGTCGCTCTTATCACCTTCGCCGTGGTCTTTGCGCTCGCCAACTTTGGCAAGGGCACGCTCAAGCTGGGATCCGTGTTCTTTGGCATGATCGTTGGCATGATCGTCTCCATCCCCTTTGGCATGATCGACTTCTCCAGCGTCGCCACCGCTCAGGTCTTCGCTCTTCCCAAGCTCATGCCCTACGCGCTCGAGTTTGATCCCGAGGTCTGCATTACCCTCGCCGTCGTGTTCCCCATGGTTGCCATCCAGGTTATCGGTGACGTCTCCGCCGCCTGCCTGGGCTCCATCGACCGTATGCCCACCGAGCGCGAGCTCTCCGGCGCTATCGTGTCCCAGGGCCTCACCTCTATGGTCGGCGGTCTGCTGGGCGGTCTTCCCACCAGCGCCCTTGGCCAGAACGTGGGCATCATCTGCTCCAACAAGGTCGTCAACAAGTGGGTCTTTGTGATCATTGCGGCCGTCTTTGCCATCGCCGGTCTGTTCCCGCAGCTCTCTGCCGTCCTTTCCGCTATCCCGCAGCCCGTCATCGGCGGCGCGACCGTCGGCGTCTTTGGCACCATCACCATGAACGGCGTGCGCATGTTCACCCGCGAGGGCCTCACGCAGCGCACTACCACCATCGTCGGCACCTCCGTCGTCTTTGGCCTGGGTATCTGGATGGCCAGCGGTTGCCTTGCCGGCGAGGGTATGCCCGCCTGGGTGTCCACCGTCATCGGCTCCAATGCCGTAACCCCCACCGCCATCATGGCCATTGTCCTTAACCTGATCCTTCCGCAGACGCCGGTCGTGGCTCAGCACATCGATGCTGCCAAGGACGCTGCCGTGGATCTGGTCTTGCCCGAGAGCAAGAAGTAACCAATTCGGTGCTATTCGTCGGCGGACGCATCGCCTCGTCCGCCGACGCCATGCGGCACCAAGCCGCACTTCAAAGGGTTTGTCCCTTTGGTGAAGCGTTGACGGGAGAGGGCCCGTTTCCGGTGTAGGCCGGCGCTTCGCACTCCGCCATGTCAGAGGTGTCAAACCCCGCCTCTGATGTTGAAGGGAGCATCCATGCTTCTGGTCGCTAACGGTTCCGTCTTTACCCGCAACGCTCAGACCCCGTTTATTCCAAACGGTGCGGTCGCCATTGACGGAGATACGATCGTCGAAGTGGGCCCCGAGCGCGAGCTCAAGGCCAAGTACCCGGATGCCGAGTACGTCGATGCCCAGGGCAACCTCATCATGCCCGGACTCATCAACTGCCACACCCACATCTACTCGGGTCTGGCCCGCGGCCTTGCCATTAAGGGCTGCAACCCCACCAACTTCTTGGAGAATCTCGAGCAGCAGTGGTGGAAGATCGACGACAACCTGACGCTCGACGGCACCAAGGCCAGCGCCTATGCTACGATTTTGGACTCCATCCGTGATGGCGTCACCACGATCTTCGATCACCATGCGAGCTTCTGCGAGATTCCGGGAAGCCTCTTTACCATTAAGGATGCAGCTCAGGAGCTGGGCATGCGTTCGTGCCTGTGCTACGAGGTCTCCGATCGCCGCGGCCAGGAAAAGTGCGACCAGGCCATTGCCGAGAACGCCGAATTTGCCCAGTGGGCCGCCAAGGAGCGTCGCGATAACGACAACCACATGATCGCCGCCATGTTTGGCGGACATGCTACCTTTACGCTTTCGGACGAGACCATGGATAAGATGGCCGAGGCCAACAACGGCCTGACCGGCTTCCACATCCATGTGTGCGAGGGCATGAACGACGTGTGGGACTCCCGCCTCAACCGCGGTGGCATCAGCCCCGTCGAGCGCCTGCTGCAGCACAACCTGCTGGGTCCCGACACCATGCTGGGCCACTGCATCCACGTGACGCCTGCCGAGATGGATATCGTCAAGGAGTCCGGCACTTGGCTGGTCAACAACCCCGAATCCAATATGGGCAACGCCGTGGGCTGCGCCCCCGTGCTCGAGTTCTTCCGCCGCGGCATCCCCGTGTGCATGGGCACCGACGCCTACACCCACGATATGCTCGAGAGCCTTAAGGTCTTCCTGATTATTCAGCGCCACAACGCCGCCATGCCCAACGTGGGCTGGTGCGAGGCCATGACGATGCTGTTCGAGAACAACGCCAAGATGGCGAGCAAGTACTTCGATCGCAAGCTCGGTGTGCTCGAGGCCGGCGCTGCCGCCGACGTTATCGTTATGGACTACAAGCCCTTTACGCCGCTGAGCGAGGAGAATATCGACGGCCACATGCTCTTTGGCATGATGGGCAAAAACTGCCGCACCACCATCATCAACGGCCGCGTCCTGTACAAGGATCGCGAGTTCGTTGGCATTGATGAGGACAAGATCAACGCGTGGACCATGGCCGAGTCCAAGAAGCTCTGGAGCACGCTCAACGATCGCACCTACTAATTCACAAGTAGATTCGCGCGCGTCGGATGTTTCGCCACATCCGGCGCGCGCATAGGCGGCCTCCGCGGGGTCGCCGGCGCTGTGCTAGCGCTACACCGTATTTGCGCCCGCCGCGCGGTCTCGCCGGGCGTTACAGAGAGGAGCTCACTATGAGCGACATCATGAGGCCGATCCCGTTTTCGCAGCTGATGAACTGGATCATCGAGGAGCACAAGACTCAGGGCGCCGTCTTTGGCGTGCGCAAGATGGTCACGACCAACCAGGAGGGCGCGCTTCCCATTTTTGACGAGCGCATCGAGACTCCGTTTGGCCCGGCCGCCGGTCCCAACACGCAGCTTGCCCAGAACATCGTGGCCTCTTATGTGGCCGGTTCCCGCTTCTTTGAGCTTAAGACCGTTCAGGTTATGGACGGCGAGGAGCTCTCCAAGTGTGTGAACAAGCCCTGCATCGTGGCGCAGGACGAGTGCTACAACTGCGAGTGGTCGACCGAGCTCGAGGTTCCGCAGGCCTTTGCCGAGTACGTGAAGGCATGGTTTGCCTGCCACCTCATCGCTCGCGAGTACGGCCTGGGCAGCCCGGACGGCTTTGTCTTCAACATGTCCGTGGGTTATGACCTGGAGGGCATCAAGAGCCCCAAGGTCGACGCCTACATCGAGGGCATGAAGGACGCCAGCGGCTCCGACGTCTGGAACGAGTGCCGCGCATGGGCGCTCGCCAACCTGGACAAGTTTGAGCATGTCGACGCCGCGTTCGTCGAGTCCATCCCGGCACGCGTCTCCAACTCCATCACCGAGTCTACCCTGCACGGCTGCCCGCCGGCCGAGATCGAGCGCATCGCGACCTATCTGATCACCGAGAAGGGCCTCAACACCTACATCAAGTGCAACCCCACACTGCTGGGCTATGAGTTTGCCCGCCAGCGCCTCAACGAGCTGGGCTTTGACTACATCGTTTTCGATGACACGCACTTCCGCGAGGACCTGCAATGGGCCGACGCCGTGCCTATGTTCGAGCGCCTGATTGCCCTGTGCGCCGAGCGCGGCCTGGAGTTTGGCGTCAAGCTGACCAACACGTTCCCCGTCGACGTGACGAGAAACGAGCTGCCCTCCACCGAGATGTACATGTCGGGCCGTTCGCTGTTCTCGCTGACCATCGAGGCTGCCCGCCGCATTACCGAGCAGTTCGATGGCAAACTACGCATTAGCTACTCTGGCGGTGCCACGGTCTACAATATCCGCGCCCTGTACGATGCCGGCATTTGGCCCGTTACCCTGGCGACCGACGTGCTCAAGCCCGGTGGCTACGAGCGCTTTAGCCAGATGGCTGGTGAGTTTACCGATCTGGACGGCAAGCCGTTCGCGGGTGTCTCTCTCGACGCCGTGACCGCGATTCAGACCGATTCGCTCACCAACCCGCTATACAAGAAGCCGCTGCGCCCGCTGCCCGACCGCAAGGTCGCCGGCAAGAGCCCGCTTTCCGACTGCTTTACCACGCCGTGCCGCACGAGCTGCCCCATCCAGCAGGATATTCCCGCCTACTTGGCGGCTGTTGACGAGGGCCGCTACGAGGACGCACTCAACATCATCATCGAGCGCAACGCCCTGCCGTTCATTACCGGCACTATCTGCCCGCATCCCTGCGGCCGTGCCTGCGAGCGTGCGTTCTACGAGCCCGAGGGCGCCCAGATCCGCGCCAGCAAGCTCAAGGCCGCCCGCGAGGCCATGACCGCCGTGCTGCCCAAGCTGCGCGCCCAGGCCATCGCCAACGACGGCGAGCGCAACGTTGCCGTTATCGGCGGCGGCCCGGCCGGCCTGGCGACGGCGTTCTTCCTGACGCGCGCTGGCGTGCCCGTCACCATCTTCGAGGCCCGCGATTCGCTCGGCGGCGTGGTCCGTCACGTCATCCCCGAGTTCCGCATTGCGAGCGATGACATCTCCCACGATGCCGAGCTCTGCCTGGCCTTTGGTGCCAAGGTGCAGCTCAATGCCCGCGTGGAGTCCATTGACGAGCTCAAGGCCCAGGGCTTTACCGACGTGGTCGTGGCCACCGGCGCCTGGATGCCCGGCTCTGCGGGCCTGGGCGAGGATGCCGAGCTCGACGTGCTGGAGTTCCTCGAGGCCGCCAAGAGGGGCGAGAAGCTCGAGCTGGGCGAGGACGTCGTGGTCATTGGCGCCGGCAACACCGCCATGGATGCGGCCCGCGTGGCCAAGCGCCTGGCTGGCGTGAAGAACGTGCGCCTGGTGTATCGCCGCACCAAGAAGCAGATGCCCGCCGACGAGGAAGAGCTTGATCTTGCTCTTGCCGATGGTGTTGAGTTCTGCGAGCTGCTGGCCCCCAAGGCGCTTAACGGCGCCGTGCTGACCTGCGACGTCATGGAGCTTGGCGAGCCGGATGCAAGCGGCCGTCGCAGCCCCGTCGCCACGGGCGAGACCGTCGAGCTTTCCGCCACCACGGTGATCTGCGCCGTGGGCGAGGGCATCGATGCCAGCCTGTACGATGCCGCGGGTGTCGAGCACGACCGTCGCGGCCGCCTTGCCGCCACCTCCACTGGCGTCGAGGGCGTTTGGGCTGCGGGCGACTGCCGCCGCGGTCCTGCCACCGTGGTCGAGGCTATTGCCGATGCCGCCGAGGTCGCCCGCGCCATCGCCGGCGTGGACTTTAACAAGTACGCCGACTGCAACGAGCAGGCCGGCCGCGAGGACACTTGCTACGAGCGCAAGGGGTCGCTGTGCCGCGACAAGCGCAACTGCACCAAGACTCGCTGCCTGGGCTGCGGCTCGGTGTGCGAGGTCTGCTGCGATGTGTGCCCCAACCGTGCCAACGTGGCAATTAAGGTGCCGGGCCTGGCCAAGCATCAGGTCGTCCACGTCGATGGCATGTGCAACGAGTGCGGCAACTGCGCCGTGTTCTGTCCCTACCAGGAGGGCCGTCCCTACAAGGACAAGCTCACCCTGTTCTGGAGCGAGCAGGACATGGAGAACTCCGAGAACGAGGGCTTCCTGGCTGTGGACGAGGACCACTTTAAGGTCCGCGTCGCCGGCACGGTCCGCACCGTCTCGGTCGATGCCGTCAACACCGGCCTTCCCGAGGCCGTCCGCCTGACCATCAGGGCTGTGCGCGACAACTATCCGTATCTCCTTAAGAAATAGGCGAGTCTCTTATGGCCAAATCCATTCAACATAACGTGGCCTACGTTGCCTGCGGAAGCGGTTGCGCCTCCGCAGGCGGCGACGCCCGCTGCAGCGAAGGCTGCATTGGCTGTGGCGCCTGCGTCACGGCCTGCCCCCACGGTGCCATTGCGCTGGTCGATGGCATCGCCCGCGTGGATCGCTCAAAGTGCACGGGCTGTGGCCTGTGCGGCATGGCGTGCCCGCAGCGCGTGATTGCCTTCGTCCCCGGCTACCAGAACATTCTGGTGCGCTGCAACAACACCGATAAGGGTGCCATTGCGCGCAAGATTTGCGACACGAGCTGCATCGGTTGCGGTATGTGCGCCAAAAAGTGCCCTGCCGGCGCTATCCGCATCGAGGACAACTGCGCCCATATCGACGGCGCGGACTGCCTGTCGTGCGGCATGTGCGCCGTCGTCTGCCCGCATGGCGCCATCCACGACCGCACCGGCATCGCCGCCGGCGTGTAGAAGGGAATCACCATGGCACAGGAATTCACTTTTACCGTTAACGGTGTCGAGCACACGACGACGGAGAATAAACCACTGCTGCGCTATCTGCGCGACGACCTGCACATTCACTCCGCCAAGGACGGCTGCTCCGAGGGCGCCTGCGGCACCTGCACCATCCATGTGGACGGTGCGGCCGTCAAGGCGTGCGTGCTGACCACCGCTCTTGCCGCCGGCCGCAACATCGTGACCGTCGAGGGCCTGCCCGAGGACGTGCGCGAGGCCTTTGTGTACGCCTTTGGCGCCGTGGGCGCCGTGCAGTGCGGTTTTTGCATTCCCGGCATGGTCATGGCGGGTGCGGCGCTCATCGCCGAGGACCCCGAGCCCACCGAGGAGCAGATCAAGTACGCCATTCGCGGTAACGTCTGTCGCTGCACCGGCTACAAAAAGATTATCGAGGGCATCTCGCTGGCCGCTGCGGTGCTCCGCGGCGAAAAGCAGATCGACGAGGACCTGGAGCGCGGCGATGACTACGGCGTGGGCAAGCGCGCCTTTCGTATTGACGTGCGCAAGAAGGTGCTCGGCGAGGGCAAGTATCCCGACGACATCGACGAGCTCGATCAGCCGGGCCTGACCTATGCCAGCGCCGTGCGCTCCAAGTATCCGCGCGCCCGCGTGCTCTCCATCGACACCTCCAAGGCCGAGGCCCTGCCCGGTGTGGTGGGCATCCTGCGCGCCGAGGACGTGCCGGTCAACCAGGTCGGCCACCTTATCCAGGACTGGGACGTCATGATCGCTCAGGGCGATATCACCCGCTGCGTGGGCGATGCCATCGTGCTGGTGGTCGCCGAGGACGAGGCGACGCTCGAGAAGGCCAAGAAGCTCGTAAAGATTGACTACGAGCCGCTGGAGCCCGTGCGCAACATTGTCGAGGCCAGGGCCGCCGACGCTCCGCGCCTGCATGACAGCTTCTTTGCCTTTGGCAACACGGTGGAGCTCAAGGACAACGTGTGCCAGAGCCGCCACGTGACGCGCGGCGACGCCGCCAAGGCGCTGGCCGAAAGCGCGTTCACCGTGACGCAGCGCTTTACCACGCCCTTTACCGAGCATGCCTTCTTGGAGCCCGAGTGTGCCGTTGCCTTCCCGTACAAGAACGGCGTCAAGGTGCAGTCGACCGACCAGGGCGCCTACGACACGCGCAAAGAGTGTGCCCACATGTTTGGCTGGGACAACGAACCCGAGCGCGTGGTCGTCGAGACCATGCTCGTGGGCGGCGGCTTTGGCGGCAAGGAGGACGTGTCCATCCAGCACCTGGCCGCGCTTGCCGCATATAAGCTCCAGCGTCCTGTGAAGTGCAAGCTCACTCGTGCCGAGTCGCTCGCGTTCCATCCCAAGCGCCACGCCATGGACGGTACCTTTACACTGGGTTGCGACGCCGAGGGCAACTTTACCGGCCTGGATTGCGAGATCAACTTTGACACCGGCGCCTACGCGTCGCTGTGTGGCCCGGTGCTCGAGCGCGCCTGCACACATGCCGTCGGCCCCTACAAGTACCAGAACACCGATATTCGCGGCTTTGGCTACTACACCAACAACCCGCCCGCCGGCGCGTACCGCGGCTTTGGCGTTTGCCAGTCCGAGTTTGCGCTCGAGAGCCTGATCGACCTGCTGGCAGAGAAGGTCGGCCTGGATCCGTGGGAGATCCGCTACCGTAACGCCATCGAGCCGGGCGAGGTTTTGCCCAACGGCCAGATTGCCGACTGCTCCACGGCGCTTAAAGAGACGCTGCTCGAGGTCAAGGATGCCTACTATGCGCATCCCGGACACGCCGGTATCGCCTGCGCCATGAAGAACGCCGGCGTGGGCGTTGGCCTGCCCGATGCCGGCCGCTGCAAGATCCGCATCGAGAACGGCGTGGCCGTGGTCTATGCCGCCACGTCCGACATCGGCCAGGGCTGCAACACCGTCTTTTTGCAAGACGTTGCCGAGGCATGCGGCCTGCCGCTTCGCTGCATCGCCAACGGCGAGTGCTCCACCGAGAACGCTCCCGACTCCGGCACCACGTCTGGTTCGCGTCAGACGGTCGTGACCGGCGAGGCCGTGCGCGGTGCCGCCTTCCTGCTGCGCGATGCCATGCTTGATATCGAGGCCGGCAAGTCTGCGCCCGCCGCTCCCGTGAATGCGCATGGCGACGGCGTCAAGATCGAGTACGACGACGGTCGCGCCTATCAGCTGCACACGCAGGAGCTCGTCGCCGGCCAGGGTATGCATCCTCAGGATCCCGCGGCCGCCATCAAGGCGCTCGAGGGACGCGAGTTTGGCTACGTGTACCTGGAGCCGACCGACAAGCTGGGTGCGGATGTTCCCAACCCCAAGAGCCACATCTGCTACGGCTTTGCCACGCATGTGGTCATTCTGGATGATGACGGTCGCGTGAGCGAGATCTATGCTGCGCACGATTCCGGCAAGGTGGTCAACCCCATCTCCATCCAGGGTCAGATCGAAGGCGGCGTGCTCATGGGTATGGGCTATGCGCTTACCGAGGACTGGCCGCTCAAGGACTGCGTACCCCAGGCAAGGTACGGTACGCTCGGGCTGTTCCGTGCGCCCGAGATTCCGGATATCCACGCCATCTACGTGGAGAAGGACGAGCTGCTGCCTGTGGCATATGGCGGCAAGGGCATCGGCGAGATCGCAACGATTCCCACGGCGCCCGCCGTGCAGAACGCCTACCGCGCGTTTGACGGCAAGCTGCGTCCAAATCTGCCCATGGTGGATACGCCCTACAGCCGCGCCCGTCACCGCGGGTAGGGTAGGGTGCGGACAGCCATTGTTGACGGGCTGTTCGCACTGAGCATCAACTACATACGCTGCGCCTTTGGCCCCAGCTCCATCGCGAGCCGGGGCCTTTTGCTTGGAGCGGAAACTACGTCCCGGAATTGGCGCTCAGAATGGGATGCACTTTCCGGTAGAGCCTCTGGCGGAAAGCGTGCCCCGGAATTCGGCTCCAGAGTGGGATGCGCTTTCCGGTTGGAGCTTCAAATGGAAAGTGCATCCCGGAATCCGCGCCTGGAATGGGATGCGCTTTCCGGAACAGCCCTCAACCGGAAGCTGCGTCCCAGTATTTCGCTTCAGGGTGGGATGCCGTTTCCGGCTGAACCCTCAGGCGGAAAGTTCATCCCAGAATTGACGCTCAGAGTGGGACACGGTTTCCGGATAGAACCTCAGCGGAAACTGCGTCCCAGTTTGAGCGTCTATTCCGGGATGCAGTTTCCGCTGAAGGACTCAACCGGAAAGCCTGTCCCATTCTGAGACGGGATTCCGGGGCACGCTTTCCGCTAGGCCCGCCATCCGGAAAGTGCATCCCGTTTTGAGCGTCCAGACTGGGACGCGCTTTCCGTTGGCGTGGCCGTTGGGAAAACGCGGCCCAGATAGGGGGGATGCGATCCGGCGATGCGCGGCCTAGCAGCTCCTACAGCTCCACTTCGTTGAGCCACGCCGGCAGCGCGGTCTGCCGGATGCCTGCCGTCTGCAGCTTTTTGGCGAGCATTCCTGCCGAGCGGACCTCGTTTATGGTAAAGCGCAGCAGAGGGTGACCGTAGAGCGATAGGTGCGCCTCGCGCTGTCGTTCGGCAACGAGCGCCTCGGCGGTGGTGCGCCCGGCTAGCATGGCCTGGTCGGTATATTTGACGAGCCCGTCGAGCTCGCCCAGCGTGAGTTCCCGCGCCTGGCGCTCCCAGGCAAAGTCCGTTCGTATGGGCTTGGCCGAATCGAAGGGGTCCGTAAGCTCGTATTGAAGCCAGTCGGGCGCAAAACCGGTCTCGATCATGACGGCGCGGGCGACCGATTCCCCACCGCTCTCGGCGCGGACGTCGGCATATCGAAGCGTTGTGAGGGCCGTACGAATCGCGCGACCATTGCGGGCGGTCGTTCGTTGCTCGACGGCCTCCATCAGCTGTTCCCGCGCAAGGCCGAACTTTGAGATCGCCGAATCGGCAATGGGCATGCCGTCGGCAAAACCAGTTTGCAGCAGGCAATCTGTGGCCGTTTGGATGGGCGGCGTTACCGATATGCCGGCTCTGTGTATTGCTCCGGCCGGCTCAATCTGGTGCCGCTGAATATGCGCGCCCGGGCGAGCCGACGGCTTTGTGGCGCTGCAGGCATGCACGACATTCAGGTGTCGCCACGAGACCTCGAGCCCCAGCAGGCAAGCTGCCGAAAACGAGCAGAAGGTCCAATCGGGGTGGATGATCGCAAGGGCGCGAATAATCTCGCAATGACGCTGTGCCCGGTTGAGCTCATCCCAGCGCATTTTGCGCGCGAACAGTCCCGGCATGGGGGAGACGACCGTGCTGCCGGTGCGCCGAAGGAGCGCTTTTCGGATCGCCGTGCTCGGGGGAATCAGACAGCGTCCCTCTTGTTCGGCTTGGTTCAACAGCTGGTCGATGAGTTGGTCATTGCAATGGGTCATGAGCTACCGCCTCCTTTTGGGTAGCAAAAACGTATCAGCCGGAACTTGCCGCTCAGCTGACCAAAAGCTGACCAAAATCTAACCATGCAGGTAGATGGCCTGGTTTTGACGTCATTTTTTGAAGCTGAATCGGTGGGCGGTAATCGGCACCCGTGAACGGTAGCTAGATATGAAGCCTTGGTAAGTTTAGGGACGTTTACTTTTCCGAAAAAGAGCAATCTATCTGCTGTTTTGTGTTTCTAGATCGCATATTTGAAGGCAGGTGATAAGGGCGGCGGATCGTCGCCTTGTACCTGAGGAAACCGTGACCCGGAATTGCCGCTCGGAACGGGACAAGCTTTCCGGAACAGCCCTCAACTGGAAACTGTGACCCAGATTTTGGCCCCAGGGCGGGATGCCGTTTCCGGATCGGGCCTCAAGCGGAAATTGCATCTCGGAACGAGCCCTCAGAGCGGGATGAACTTTCCTAACGGGGCCGCATGCGGAAGCTGTGTCCCGGAATGAGCGCTCGGAATGGGATGCATTTTCCGGTAGAAGCTTCAGCGGAAAGTGCATCCCAGAATTCAGGCTCAGAACGGGACACGCTTTCCGGATGGCATGTTTGGCGGAAACTACGGCCCAGTTTTTGGCTCCAGAACGGGATATATTTTCCGGAACGGTCCACGTGCGGCGGTGTACCGCTCCTTTTGCGTGCGCCGCTTGTCGAATTGCGTTATAGCTAGCTATATTATAGGAAGGTATAATATAGCTAGCTATAACGCAAAGGAAGGATGGCCCTATGTTTATCGGAAGAACAGTGGAAATGTCCGAGCTCAATCGACTGTATGGCACGGGCTCCTTTGAGATGCCTGTGATTTACGGCCGCCGTCGCGTGGGCAAAACGCGTCTTATCACAGAGTTCATCCAAGGCAAGAAGGCTATTTACTTTCAAGCTCGTCGTACCAATGCAGAGGCAAACCTGCATGGCTTTAGCCAGGCGATACTTGCGGGCTCCGTTGGTGTTGCTGGCGTGTCGTTTCGTAGTTTTGACGAGGCGTTCGATGCATTGGCTACCATGGCTCGCACGGAACGTTTGATTGTCGTGATCGACGAGTATCCTTATCTCGCCCAATCGAATCCCGAGATCAGCTCGTTGCTGCAAGACAAGATCGATCACTTGTACAAAGAGACCAAGCTTATGCTTATCCTGTGCGGGTCGTCGCTTTCGTTTATGGAAGAGCAGGTGTTGGGCTACGAGAGTCCGCTATACGGTAGGCGTACGGCCCAGTTTAAGATCATGCCGCTCGATTTTACGACGACCCTCGGCCTGTGGCAGATCATGGGTCGCGAAGACGCTGCAGTTTGCTATGGCATGACGGGCGGCATTCCTGCATATATCGAGAAAGTCGATCCTACCGTATCGCTCAAGGACAACATCAAACGTCTTTTTCTTACTCCTACGGGCTATCTCTTTGAGGAGCCGAGTAACCTGCTGTTGCAAGAGTGCCGCAATCCCGAGCAATATGATGCGATCGTGCAGGCAATTGCCCAGGGGCGCTCGAAGATCTCGGAGATTGCGAGCTCTACGGGAATCCCTGCGAGCAACGTAAAGAGCTATGTGGATAAGCTGGCGTCGCTTGGGATTGTCGAGCGCGAGCTGCCCCTAAACGAGACGAGCAATAAGCGAGCCGTGTATCTGCTGAGCGACCAGATGTTTAGGTTCTGGTACAAGTTTGTGCCGCAGAACATTGGGCTGATTCAAAACGATATGGCCGAGATGGCGTATAAGCGCATTGAGCCGCACGTATCGGATTACATGGGTACGGTCTTTGAGCTTATATGCAGACAATACGTGTACGAACTCGCGCGCGCGGGCCAGCTCGATGTGGTTCCGGCGAGCGTCGGGCGCTGGTGGGGGACGGATAATCGCACGCATACGCAGGAAGAAATCGACTTGATTGTTGACGATGGCGAGGGCGCTGCGCTGTTTGCGGAGTGCAAATGGCGCAATGAACCGGTGGGCGAAGACGTGCTGCAAAAGCTCGTGTACCGAAGCGAGCTCTTTAGGCGGCAGCATAAAAGCTACGTGATCTTCTCGAAGCGTGGCTTTACGCAAGGATGTCAGGATGCCGCGGAGAGTAGGGGAGACGTCAAGCTGATCTCGTTTGCCGAGATGTGAGGGCGGGGATAATGAAGCGCGTCCTGATTTGATGCTGGGAATGGGATGTGCTTTCCTTTTGCGACCTTTGGCGGAAAGTGCGTTCCAGATTTCGGCTTCAGAATGGGATGCCGTTTCCGGATCGGCCCTCAGGCGGAAACTACGACCCGGAATTCGGCTCCAAAACGGGATGCGCTTTCCCGGTGGCATCTCTAGCGGAAACTGCATCCCGGAATGAGCTCTCGGAACGGGACACGCTTTCCCATCGGGGCTTCAAACGGAAACCGTGTCCCGGAATCGAGCCTCAGGGTGGGACGCATTTTCCGGTAGAGGCCTGGGACGGAAGGCGTGTCCCAGAATCCGGCTAATCCGATGGCCAGGTGGTTGAGCGAGCGGGCTCCGAGGCTCCATTACTGAAAATTCATTTGTTAAACCTGGCAACCGTGGGTAGAATAAAGTCGACGGCAGCCCAAGGGTGATAGCTGGGCAGCGCCGTTACTTAGTTCAAGGGGTCAATGCCTTAACAGCGTCGACCCCTCTTCTTTTGCTTCGTACGCTGCTTAAGTGCCTCGGAAAGTCCGATAAGCGCCGTGAGGAGCGAGACCAAAGCGGTCAGGAGCTTCACGAAATCAATCAGATCGGTCATGGGCATCACCTCCCGTCGCATGGAGGGCGCTGCCCGGCACATGGAACTGCCGTCAACAACTGCCATTCTATCAAAGTACTGCTATAAATACGAATATATGTTCGATAATAACAGTGACATGATTCTCTCAAAGTGTGGCTTTACGCAAGGATGCCGGAAAGCCGTGCTGTGCGATTTCATGTCCGCACGGGTTCCTATCCTTACGGCAATGTAGCCGCCTATGTAACGAGCGGCAGTTGACGGAGAAAGGCCCTGACCGTGCCAGACAAAAAGACGCCGGATATTTCGGCCATCGATACGACGAACTTTGCGCGCCAGATCGTGATCGACTTTGAGTTTGCGCCGGTGCCAAAGCAGCGCCAGCGCCGCGGACTACGTAACGAGACTATCGAGGTCGGCGCTGTTAAGCTCGATTACCACGGCAACGTGATGGGCGAGTTCTCGCAGTTTGTGCAGACAGAATTTACCGAAGGCGTTGCGTTCCCCGTCCGCGAGCTCACAGGGATATCGGCTGTGGACACCGCGATGGCCGATCCGCTCTACGTGGTGATCAAAAGGCTCAGCGATTGGATCGGTCGCTACTCCGCCCAGATAGTTTGCTGGAGCGGAGCGGATCGTCGACAGCTTTTGACCGAGTGCCAGGCAAAGCACATCGACCTTGCCGCATTTCCTACGGACTGGGCCGACCTGCAGGCGTTTTACACCTCGATCATGGACGTGGGCAGCCATGGGCGCGTCTCTTTGAGTGACGCGGCGACGTGGTTTGGCATCGAGTTCGACGAGTCGACGGGCCACGCCCACAGCGCCCTAGCCGATGCGCGCGTAACCGCCAAGCTGCTCAAGCAGATGATGGAGGGGGACTATCACGTGAGTCCGCGCGCCCAAGAAGTCCGCCAACGGTGGGGGATGGGCGAGCGAGCCCAGACGCGCCTTTCCAGCAAGTGCCCCGAGCTGGGTGGCCTGCTGCTGAAGCTGAAGGCGGAGGGGAGGTAGGCAGGGCTCCGGAATGAACTCTGACTCAAGTTATCGGGCCCAAATTCTTTTTGTACGCCATTTTCATGGGCTGAATAGTGCCGAGATTCAATCGCCGAAGGCGCTGTTAGTGGGCTTGCGGGGCCAGTTATCTTATTTGCCCGCCATTTTCATGCTGCCCTACCTGTAGGCTTAATTAGCTTTGGCCCCTCTCCGTCATCAAGATGGACTTAACCCTGGTGTCAGGTATGGACACCGCTCTCGTTTGTTTGACCTTCGCCGCGCGCTCTGCCGCCACGAGAGCCGATGCGTTCTCCCGCCTTCTGACCTCGACGGCGGTGGGATAATAACCGCAACTGCATCCGTCCCATTAGGAGCTGCCTCATGTCTTTCCTAGACCGCCTCTTCGGTACCGAAGAGGCCGATGAATCCGCCAATGACGTTGCCGCTATCGCGCTCGCACAGGAGCAAGCTCTCTCGAGGATAGCCGAAAATGAGTTGGCGGCTCTCAAGGATTCTGCAGTGAGGACCGTTAGGCTTCCTGTAGGAAGCAAGGCAGCTATCGCGGCAGATGCTCTCATACCGTTTGGCGCCAACGTCGCACAGGGCGTTAACGAGATCGGCATGGCGATGGTCAGGTTCCCAGAGGGCGTGGGCTGGGCGGACCTCTGTTCACGCAAGGCACCCGAATGGGATGGTTATAAGCTCCTTTCCAGTTTTGGCAGTGACGGTAAGTTCAACGAGATGGCTGGTATCAAGCAGGCTGGTCTTCAACCCGCTGCGGTGGCAAACCTTGCGCTTCAGGGTGCCGCGGTGGCGGTGGGCATGGCGTATATGAACCAGATAAACGAGAAACTTGACGGTCTTCAGTCCGGCATCGAGGCGATTCAACGAGATATGCAGCGCGAGCGCGATGCCGAGCTCAAAGCGGCATATGACGCCCTTGATCGCCTTACTCTCAAGTGCCAGGAGTACGGCGCCAGCGCCGAGAAGCGTCAAGTCGCGCTGCAGATTATTGAGGACGCACAGCATGAGGCAAACAAGGCGTGGAACTATGAACTCGAGTGCATGAAGGACTTTTCAGCCGAGGTGCGGGCAAGGAAGCGCCTCTCGGCGGAAAAGATAGCCGAGGAGGCGGAGAAGCTCTCCGCGATGGAAACGCGAGCCGCCGTGGCATTCCAGCTTTTCGTTATGGCTCAGCAGATAGGCATGCGTTTCGAGGGCGACTACACGAGGCAGAGAATTGAAACCGACAGGCAGATAACAAGACGGATGGCGGACGGGTTTTCTTCCGTTCGAGGGGAAGCGAGGCTCGCTCTTTCGGAGAAAATCTCCAAAGTGGGAGGAAAACCGCTCGCTATCGCTGAGCGCTCGGAAGACGACCGTGAGGTCGAGAATGTTGTCCTGGGGCTGCTCCGCGAAGCGGGAAAAAACGTGAACCGCCTCAACCCGATGCGCATGCGCGCTAAGGCGAAGGCGGACATCTCTGAGAAGCGCGCAAAGCTGCAGGATGTGGTCTCAAACGAAAACGTTGTCCGAGAAATTGCCGATCAAAATGAGGAGGAGCTTGAAACGATAAACTTCGCCTTCAATGAGGCTGACACGATTGTCATCGGACCCGACAACGTCACAATTTTCAAGGTGGTAGAGGAGAATGCCGAGACGGGCGATGGTTCTGAGGAAGTGATTGTGTAGATATCTTCGAGATGGGGCGCATGTAGGGCTTAGCGCCAGACCTCCAACGCCTTGTCCGCAAGCCATTCTGCGCGTTCGGCGATGTCACCCTCGTCCCAAGACTTCTTCTCCAAGGCGTCGGCCATGGTCGCAAGGCCGGCGGCGCAGAGGGCCAAGCCGTCCTTGTATCCCTTTCCCTGCTTCTTGGTGGTCCAATCGGCATCGCGGATGGAGGCGTTGAGCGAATGCGTGATGATGGCGAGGTTGCCGAGCGTGAGGAGCTTCCGGTCCCTTCGCGTTGCGGCTTCGTCGTCGAGGGTTCCCCATTTGTTTCGCCACTTCTTGGGCATCATGTGCTCGAGGGTGTACTGGTTGAATCCGAGCAGGGCTGTGCTGCTCATGCCCGGGCGTATGGCGCTTTCCAGCAGATAAAGGACGCCTTTGGACTGAAGGTTGTACAGGCACGATTCCTTGAACGCCCTTCGAACCTCGGCATCGCCGGGCATGTACGTCGTCGCCTCGTCATTGGCTTCGAGAGCCTTCCTCAGCGCCTTCGCGTCCTTCACCTCGTTCAGGATCAGCGAGGTGAACAGCCTGTTGTAGTTCTTCGTGGTCGCTTGAACCAGCATTCGGCGGACGATGTAGCTCTCGAGCAGGGCGTAGACCTCGGATTCCTCGCTAGAAGACTTCGCGTTCTTGCGAACGTAGAGCACATATGGGATGAGCGTAGAGTTCTTAAGGCCGAATATCAGCACGTTCAGGCGCTCGACGCCGGGGGCGGAGGGGATGTCCGCGTCGCAGCAACTTGGGTTGAACGTGGACTCGAACACCTTGGCATACGCCTTCATGCTGCTGAGGATCTCGTCCTTGTCTCCGTTGTAGTACCTGCTGATGAAGTCCTTGTAGGACTGGAAGAGGTTGGACGTGCGCGAATAGAAGAGCTTG
>CAUACA010000029.1 GCA_958427355.1 uncultured Collinsella sp.
CTACCGGGAGTAGCCCCGACGGTTGACAAAACTATAGGAACACCCAATGACTACCCTGCCGTATCCGGAGCAAGGCAACGCCGCAGGTAGAGGACGGACAGCGAGCGACGTCCAGAGCGAACAAGTTGGCATGAAAAAGGCAAGGCATAGACCTTCTGGTCATGCCTTGCCTTTTGAATGACAAATTGTCGCTCTGGACGTCGAGCAGCGTCGGCCCGTTACGCGGTTTGGTAAAACCGCGTAACTACAAATCCCCGCCGGCGCCCAGCAGCTTGCGCATGACTTGCTCGGGGTTAACTGAGCCGTCGCGCGGGGCCAGGGCGGTGATCTTCTTTTGCATCTTGTACTCGTGCAGCTCGTCCTCGAGCTGGCGTACGCGGGCGCGGAGCTTCTCGTTCTCGCGTTCGCGCTCCTCGGCACGCTCCTTCATATCGAGGATGCGCACCACGCCGGCGAGGTTGATGCCCTCGTCGGTCAGTTGGTTGATGAGCTCCAGGCGCTCGATATCGGCACGCGAATACAGACGCGTGTTGCCGCCCGAGCGCTGGGGATTCACCAAGCCTTTGGACTCGTAGACGCGCAGAGTCTGCGGGTGCATGCCGGTCAGCTCGGCCGCCACGCTGATCATGTACAGCGGTTTGTTCCTATTGTCCTCGGCCATGCTACCTGACCCCTTTCCGTCTCGTTATCGTCCATCATAAGCCCGTGGGCGCGGGCGTGCGCCGCGACCGCCCTAGTACGTCGCCTTGTAACGGTTGACCTTCTCGCGATAGTCGCGTGTGTCGGTCTCGCGCAGCTTGGTCATGGCATCGCGCTCGTCATCGGATAGGTTCGTGGGGACCTGCACCTTGATCTCGACGAGCAGCGCGCCTGTGCGGCCACGGTGCTTAACGTCGGGCGCCCCCATTTCCTTAAAGCGGAACTTCTTGCCCGTCTGGGTACCCGCGGGCACCTTCAGACGAACCGTCGCACCGCCGGGCGTCGGCACGTCCACCGTGCAGCCGAGCGCCGCCTCGTAGACCGAGACCGGTACCTCCATGGTCACGTCGGCACCTTTGCGCTTAAACAGCGGGTGCTCCTCCACATGCGTGGTCACGACCAGGTCGCCGCGCTCGCCACCCGCAACGCCATACTCGCCGCGACGCTTGTAGCGCAGCTTGCCGCCGTCGACCGCACCCGCAGGCACCGAGACCGTAATGGTCTGCTGCTCACCTGTCGAGGGAATGCGATAGGTGACCTTGTGCGTCACACCGCGAAACGCGTCCTCGGCCGTCACATCGACGGTCAGCGACAGGTCGCCGCCCTTGCGAGCACGGCTGCGGCCAGCGCCGGCACCGGCAGCGCCCGCAGCCCCGGCAAAGCCCGAGCCCCAATCGCTGCCCCAGGCGCCGTTGCCGCTAAAGATGCTGTCGAAGATGTCGCCCCAGCCGCTGGCACCCGCGCCGGCACCGTAGCCGCCGCCATACGCGCCGCCCGCGCCCGGCATACCGCCAAACATGAGCATCTGGTCGTACTCTTTGCGCTTCTTCTCGTCCGAAAGCGTCTCATAGGCCTCGCTGATCTCCTTAAACTTGGCCTCGTCGCCGCCGGCATCGGGGTGATATTTTTGCGCGAGCTTGCGAAACGCGCTCTTGATCTCTTTGTCGGAGGCGCTCTTGGATACGCCCAGGATGTCATAGAAGGTTTTGCCTGCAGCCATCGTAGCTCCTCTCCTGTTACGTCCGCCGCCCATGCAGACGACGGTTCATGCTTTCATATGGCACTAGGCCAGAAAGGGCCCCGGGTGTTGCCCCGGGGCCCTTCTCAATTACTCCTCGGTGCTCTCGGCCGTATCGGCCGTAGCATCCTCGGGCGCCGCTTCGGGCTCCGGTGCGGGGCGCTTCTCGCCACCGTAGGTCACCGTCACCATCGCGGAACGCAGGATGCGATCCGCCATGCGGTAGCCCTTCTGGTACACATCGTTGACGGTCTCGTCGTACTGCGACGCGTCCTCGACGCGACCCACGGCCTGGTGCTCGAGCGGATCGAACGCCTCGCCCTTGGGGTCGATTGGCTCAACGCCCTCGTGCGCGAACACGTCGAGCAGCTTGGCATGTACCGCGTCAACGCCATCGACGAACTGCTTAAAGTCGTCGGAAAGCTCTTGACTGCGGGCATGGTCAATCGCGCGCTCGATATCGTCGATCACCGGCAACAGCGCGGTGACAAGCTTCTCGGTCGCGCGCTCGCGCTCGGCGATACGCTCATTGGCGGTGCGGCGACGGAAGTTCTCCCAGTCGGCCTGCAGACGGGCGGTGCGCTCGGTGGCGTCCTTTGCCTTGTCCTCTGCGGCCTTCTGAGCCTCTGCCGCAGCATCGAGCTCGCTGCGCACGTCGGCGAGCTCCTTTTGGGCCTGCTCGAACTTGAGCTTAAAGTCGTTGTCGGCGGCTTCCTCACCGGCGCGGATAGCAGCTTCCACCATCTCGTCCTCGGTCATCGTCGCCTCCTTGTTGGAATCCTCTACCTGGTTCTCGGCAGCCTCGGCGGCCGCGGCCTCGTTGGCCTCGGTATCGTCGACGGCCTCTACGGGAATCTTCACGTCCTTCTCCTCAGAGTCAACGGGGGCGGCGCCAGCGGCAGCCGCCTCCGTGCGAGCTTTACGGGCGGACATGATTACTTGTCCTCGTCGTCCACAACCTCGTAGTCGGCATCGACGACGTCATCGTCGGCAGGCTGGGCGCCGGCGGCACCGTCGGTCTGCTGCTGAGCGTCGGCGTAGACAACCTGGGCCAGCTCATAGGCCACGGACTGCAGGGACTCGCCGGCGGCCTTGATGGCCTCGACGTCAGAGCCCTCGAGCGCTTTCTTGGCGTCGGCGATAGCGGCCTCGGCCTTGGACTTCACGTCAGCGGAAACCTTGTCGCCCAGCTCGTTGAGGGTCTGCTCGGTGGAGTAGCACAGGCTGTCGGTCTGGTTGCGGACCTCGACCTCTTCCTTCTGCTTCTTGTCCTCCTCGGCATGAGCCTCGGCGTCCTTGACCATACGATCGACTTCGTCGTCGGACAGAGCAGTGGAGCCGGAGATGGTGATCTGCTGCTCCTTGCCGGTGCCCTTGTCCTTAGCGGAGACCTTGACGATACCGTTGGCGTCGATGTCGAAGGTGACCTCGATCTGCGGCACGCCGCGGCGGGCAGCCGGGATACCGGTCAGCTGGAACTTACCGAGCGACTTGTTGTCGCGGGCAAGCTCACGCTCGCCCTGGAGCACGTTGATCTCGACGCTGGTCTGGTTGTCGGCAGCGGTGGAGTAGACCTCGGTCTTGGAGGTCGGGATCGTGGTGTTGCGGTCGATCATCTTGGTCATGATGCCGCCCATGGTCTCGACGCCCAGCGACAGCGGGGTAACGTCGAGCAGCAGGATGCCCTCGACGTCGCCGGTGAGCACGCCGCCCTGGACGGCAGCGCCGTCGGCAACGACCTCGTCGGGGTTCACGGACATGTTGGGCTGCTTGCCGGTCATAGTCTTGACGAGCTCCTGGACGGCGGGCATACGGGTGGAGCCGCCGACGAGGATGACCTCGGTCAGATCGGAGAGCTTAAGCTTGGCGTCGCGCAGGGCGTTGGTGACAGGCTGCTTGCAGCGCTCGAGCAGGTCGCGGGTGATCTTCTCGAACTCGGCGCGGGTCAGCGTGTAGTTGAGGTGCAGCGGGCCGGACTGGTTCATGGTAATGAACGGCAGGTTGATGGTGGTCTGCTGGGCGGCGGAGAGCTCCTTCTTGGCGTTCTCGGCGGCCTCCTTCAGACGCTGCAGGGCCATGGGGTCCTGACGCAGGTCGACACCGTTCTCCTGCTGGAACTTATCGGCCATCCAGTCGATGACGCGCTGATCCCAGTCGTCGCCGCCCAGGTGGTTGTCGCCCGAGGTGGACAGAACCTCAAACACGCCGTCGGCGAGGTCGAGGATGGAGACGTCGAAGGTGCCGCCGCCCAGGTCGAAGACCAGGATGCGCTGGTCGGTGCCCTGCTTGTCCAGGCCATAGGCAAGAGCAGCAGCGGTCGGCTCGTTGACGATACGCTTGACGTTGAGGCCGGCGATCTTACCGGCGTCCTTGGTGGCCTGACGCTGGGCGTCGTTGAAGTAGGCCGGGACGGTGATGACGGCGTCGGTGACGGTCTCGCCCAGATACTTCTCGGCGTCAGCCTTCATCTTCGCGAGCGTCATGGCGCTCACCTGCTCGGCGGTGTAGTCCTTGCCCTCGATGTCGACGACGGCACGGCCACCCTGGCCCTCCTTGACCTCGTACGGCACGGTCTTGATCTCGGAGGTGCACTCGGAGTACTTGCGGCCCATGAAGCGCTTGATGGAGAACACGGTGTTCTTGGGGTTGGTGACAGCCTGGTTCTTAGCGGCCTTACCCACGACGCGGTCGCCGTCGGCACGGAAGCCCACGACGGACGGGGTGGTGCGGTCGCCCTCGGCGTTCACGATAATGGTCGGAGAACCGCCCTCGAGAACGGCCATTGCGGAGTTAGTAGTACCAAGGTCGATACCAAGAATCTTGCCCATTAGAAATTCCCTCTCTCTTGTGCGTTTGCACCGACTCGGCGGTCTGCCGAGCGGTGTTTCGGCTTGTCTTTCAGGATGTAGTGTATCCCCTTATGGGCCGGAATATACAAAATCTAAGTCAATTCATATAAGATTTCTTATTGCTGAGAGTTTAGGTTCTTGAATGCGCAGGTAGATGCGCTGATTGAGTTCTCGGCAAATCTATCGAGATCTATGTAGAGATGGCTGAGGTTTGCGTCCGGGGGTGCCTGGGGGCCGTCTTGCGGAAAGCTCATCCCAGTTTGAGCGTGGATTCCGGGTCGCAGTTTCCGTCTGAAGGCTCAACCGAAAACCGTATCCCGTTTTGAGAGCTGATACCGGCTCGCATTTTCCGCTAGCGGGCCTAACCGGAAACTGCGACCCGGTTTTCGGCCAAATAACGGGATGCCCTTTCCGCAGACGCGCTCAATAGCTCAATATTTCAAGTCACCTTTAGCTAACATTTGCGCAGCTCAACGGCCCCACCTGCGCATTTTTTAGTAAACCTTGGCATACTCGGCGAACGGTATGAAGATGCCGGCCAGAGGGTATTGCAAACGGTCGCTCCCGTGGTATGTTTTTGCCCGAATCAAACCGGCGCGCATCGCCTGTAGCGTCGGTCAACAGAGAGGAAACTACCATGGCTCATCCCGTAATTGATGCCGACGAGTGCATCGCTTGTGGCGTTTGCGTCGACTCCTGCCCCGCTGGCGTTCTGGAGCTCCAGGACGTCGCTACCGTCGCTGACGAGGACTCCTGCGTCGCCTGTGGCGCTTGCCAGGACGCTTGCCCCGCCGGCGCGATCACCGAGATCGTCGAGGAGTAACAACTCCCCCACTTGCACACTCACAAGTACACCGTGCACAAAAAGGAGGCCTCCGCATCGCCGCGGAGGCCTCCTTTTGCATATGTGGGCAGCTAATTGGGGACGGTGTCGGGCTAGGACAAATCATCCTCGTAGGGCATTAAATCGGCTAGGTAGCCTTTCTCTTTGAGCATGGCCTCGATCTCGTCGAGGGTTTGCTCATCCTCCGCGGCGATGCGATGGAAGTGGTAGCCGCTGGTCACCGTTAGCAGCGGAAAGCTCTTGCCGCTCTCGATATCGCGCAGATAGCGCTCGACATCGCGGCGATTGCGGATGTCCAGATCAGCCGTGATCTTACCGTATACGCGGTGATTGACGATCACATTGAGCACGGAGCCGCCGGCGTCGACGATACTCGTGAGCTCATCGCCCGCCTGCTCCACGCTGTGGCGAACCTTGACCAAGCGCGTGGGCACAGCGGGGCTGCTGGGGGCCTCCTGCAGCACATAACCACGGTTGGTCGCCACGATATCGTGCCCGTCGGCGCGCAGCAGAGCGATGTCTTGCACGACAATCTGGCGGCTCACACCCACCTCGCGGGCAAGTGCGCTGCCCGAAACGGGTCCCTTGGCTCCCTCGAGCACGGCCATGATGGCACGGCGACGCTCGCGGGCGTCCATTATTTACCGTCCAACAGACGCAGGTGCTTGAGCGAGAGGTCGAGAATCGGCGCAGAGTGAGTCAGCGCCCCCGAGCTAATAAAGTCAACGCCCAGGTCGGCGAGCGCGCGGATATTGCTGGCGTCCACGTTGCCCGAGCACTCGGTCTTGGCGCGGCCGGCGATAAGCTCAATCGCGGCAGCCATATCGTCGTGGGTCATGTTGTCGAACATGATGATGTCGGCGCCGGCCTCCACAGCCTCGCGCACCATGTCCAGGTTCTCGCACTCAATCTCGACCGTCGTGGTAAACGACGCATGGGCGCGCGCCATCTCGATCGCGCGCGCCACGCCACCGGCGGCATCGATGTGGTTGTCCTTGAGCATGACGGCCGTCGACAGGTTGTAGCGGTGGTTGCTGCCGCCGCCGATCTCGACCGCCGCCTTCTCAAACACGCGCATACCCGGCGTGGTCTTGCGCGTGTCGACGAGCACAGTCTTGGTGCCCTCGAGCGCTGCAGCCATCTGGTGCGTATAGGTAGCGATGCCGCTCATGCGCTGCAGGTAGTTGAGCGCCACACGCTCGCCCGAAAGCAGCACGCGCGCGTCGCCGCGCACCTGACCCACATGGTCGCCGGCGTGCACCTCGTCGCCATCGGCAACGTCGAGCAGCACCGAGCTCTGCGGATCCAGCAACTCAAAGGTGCGGGCAAACACATCCAAGCCGGCGATGATGCCGTCGGCCTTGGCGATAAGCTCCACCGTGGCGGGGCGCGCCGTGGGACACACGCTCGCCGTGCTCACGTCCTCGAACGTGATGTCCTCGCGCAGGGCCTGCAGAATCAGATCATCGGCGACGAGCTTCATGGTAATGGGATTCATGGTCTACTCCTCCACGGCCTGCGTGCCGACAGCACGGGCCAAATCATCAATTGCCAGGGTGTCGGCGCTCAGAGCGCGATGACGGCCATCGAGCGCGGGATCGCCCGCCTGCTCCACGGCCAGCGACTCGCCGGTACGCATGCACCACGCGGCGCGACGACCCCAGACCAGCGCCTCGAGCAGGCTGTTTGATGCAAGGCGATTCTTGCCGTGAACGCCATTGCAAGCCGTCTCGCCCGCGGCGTAGAGCTCTGGCATCGAAGTGCGGCCGTCCTTATCGACCCATACGCCGCCCATAAAGTAGTGCTGCGTGGGCGTAACGGGAATGGGCTCGTCCAAGATGTCGCGACCGTCCTCCAGGCAGCGCGCGCGAATGTTGGCAAAGTGCCCGGTCACCACATCGCGCTCGACGGGGGCAAAACTCAGCCACTCGTGCTCGGCACCGTCCTGCTTCATCTGCTCGCGAATAGCGGCGGCGACCACATCGCGCGGCTGAAGCTCATCGGTAAAGCGCTCGCCGGCGGCGTTGAGCAAAATCGCGCCCTCGCCGCGGCAACTCTCGCTGATCAGGAAGGTGCGACCCGGCTGCGGCGAGAACAGTCCCGTGGGGTGAATCTGCACGTAGTCCAGATGCTCCATCTTAATGCCATGCTCCTGAGCGATGTAGCAGGCATCGCCCGTGAGCTGCGGGTAGTTGGTCGAATGGTCGTATACGCCGCCGATGCCGCCCGTTGCCCACAGCGTGTGGCGGGCATGGATCTTAAACGGCTCGCCGGCATGCGCGCCCTCGGCGGTATTTACCAGCTCGTCGGCGGGACGAACCGAGTTGTTCTCGTCCACGGGAACGGCGACGACGCCGGTGCACACCGTGGCACCGTCACGCTCGCCCGTTAGGATGTCGGTCATGGCCACGTGCTCCAAAATCTGCACGTTATCCAGCTTGCGAACGGCCTGGAGCAGCTTGGTCGTGATCTCCTTGCCGGTAATATCGGCATGGAAGGCGATGCGCGGACGGCTGTGCGCGCCCTCGCGGGTAAAGTTGAGGCTGCCGTCGGCCTTGCGCTCAAAATCCACGCCCATGGCCAGCAGGTCGTTGATGACCGAGCGGCTCGAGCGGATCATGATGTCGACGCTCTCGCGGCGGTTCTCGTAATGACCGGCGTGCATGGTGTCCTCAAAGAAGGCATCGTAGTCCGAGCCTTCGGGCAGCACGCAAATGCCGCCCTGCGCGAGCATCGAATCGCACTCATCGACCGAGCCCTTGGAGAGCATGATCACGCGCGTGCTCGTCGGCAGGTTGAGAGCTGCGTACAGGCCCGCCACGCCGCAGCCGGCAATAACGACGTCGCACTCCATGTCGGGGTATTGTTTGGTTTTCACAGGAATCCTCTCCCTTGTAATGTGGCATAAGGGACTGCCCCTCATGTCACATTGTTCTAGCGCGCTGCGTACTCGAGCATACGGTCGAGCGTAAGTTTTGCCTGGTCGGCAGCCTCGTCCGACACACCGATCTGCACCTCGCCCTCGCCCGTCTCCAGGCAGCGCACGAGCTTTTCGAGCGTGATGAGATCCATGTTGACGCAGGTGGGCTGCACCGCGGGGAAGTAGAACTTCTTGCCGGTGCCCTGGCAGCGGCGCTCGAGCTCGTAGAGCACGCCGCGGACCGTCACGATAATGAACTCGCTCGCGTCGGACTCCTCGGCGTACTTGATGATGCCGGCGGTGGAGCCGATGTAGTCGGCCTCGGCCAGGACGTCGGCCTTGCACTCAGGATGCGCCAGCACGAGCGCGTCGGGGTGGGCCTCCGTCGCGTCGACGATCTGCTCGACGGTGATAATGTGATGGCGCGGGCAGTAGCCGTTGTTGAGGATGATGTGCTTTTGCGGCACCTGCTCGGCTACGAAGCGGCCCAGGTTTTGGTCGGGAATGAACAGGATATGCTGCTGCGGCAGCTCGGACACGATCTTGACGGCATTGGAGCTGGTGACGCACACGTCGCTCCAGCTCTTGATCTCGACCGTGGAGTTGACGTAGCACACCACGGCCAGGTCGTCGCCGTACTCGGCGCGCGCCGCGTCGACCGTCTCGCGCTTGACCATGTGAGCCATGGGGCAGTCCGCGCCCGGCTCGGGCAGCAGCACGGTCTTAGTGGGATTGAGCAGCTTGGCGCTCTCGCCCATAAACTCCACGCCGCACAGCACGATGGTCCGCTGTGGCAGGCTCTTGGCGAGCTTGGCCAGGTAGAAGCTGTCGCCGACGTAATCGGCAACGGCTTGGACCTCGGGCGCCACGTAGTAGTGCGCCAGGATTACCGCGTCACGTTGGGTTTTTAGTTGCTGAATGGCCTCGACGAGTTCTGCGGGCACCAGTGCCACGCGCTCCGTTGCCGTCGTTGCCGATGCCAGGCCGGCCGCGATATCGCGTGCAAGCTCCGACGCATCCATGTTCGCGCTCTGTGCCATCAAGGCCCCTCTCTTTTGGCGAATCTTGGGGCTTTAGTATGACACCTAGGTTTACAGCTGACAAGACAGCTGTAAACCTAGGTGTAAAGTTGAAATAAAGATTCAATCATGTGGCAGGTCCATTTTTGAACTGGCAAGCTGAGGCTAGCCGAGCTCTCGATAGCGCAGGAGGCATCTTTCGCCACCGCAATACCGCTTGGCGCGAGTTGCACGCCGTGGGGCGCAAACGGTCCGCACCTCCGCAAGCGGCGCGTGCCCGATGTGGCAAAATCGAACTACTTAAGGGGGCCGAATGCTCAAGATTATTGCCTGCGACGACGACGTCGCTTTTCTAGATAGACTGCACCGGATGATCGACCGTTGGTCGAGCGAGACGGGCACGGCGGTCGATGTTGCGCTCGTCACGCGCGGCGAGGACCTGCTGGCCCGCCATGCCGCATCGCGCGCCGACATCATCTTGCTCGATATGATCATGCCGCTCGTCAACGGCATGGACACCGCGCGCGAATTGCGCCAGGCCGATACCGCCGTGCGTCTGGTGTTTCTCACCTCATCGCCCGAGTTTGCACTGGAGTCCTACGAGGTCCGCGCCTTCGATTATCTGCTCAAGCCCGTGGCTTACGAACGCCTAGCGCAGTTGCTCGACGAGCTTTCGAGCATGCGCCCGGCGGCAACCGACGAGCTCGTGATCAAAACTTCCTTTGGCTACCACGCCCTGCGCCTGTCCGACATCGAATATGCCGAGGCGCGCAACAAGCACGTGGTCTTCCACCTGCGCGACGGACGCGATATCGAGGCACTTGAGTCGTTCCGCAGCGTCGAAGACCGTTTGGCGCAAAATGCCACCTTCTTTAAATGCCACCGCAGCTACCAGGTCAACCTGCGCAATATCGATCACTTTGACCGCACGGACATCGTCATGCGCTCGGGCGCGTGCATCCCGCTTTCGCGCAGCTGCAAGCAGGGATTCCAAGACGCCTACTTTGCGGTGCGCTTTGAGGGTGGGAGACACTGATGGTCTCCACGGTCGAAATGATCCTTTGGGCAATCCACCACGCCACGACGCTGCTCTTTGGCGTCTTTGCCTCGGCGGCGCTGTGCGGTGTCGAGATCAACCGGCGTCATGCGCTTGAACTGGTGCTGGTCGGTGCCGTAACTGGATGCGCATTTGGCCTCGCCAATGCCGTCGGCGGCGAGCTTTTCGCCCGCCAGGTATATCCACTCTTCGTGCATCTGCCGCTCGTCATCTATTTGTGCGCGCGCTACCGCCTGAGCCCGCTGCTTGCCGTACTCGGCATTACGAGTGCCTATCTGAGCTGCCAGTTCAGCAATTGGATGGGCATTGCCGCATTTGCCGCAACCGATTCTCAGATCGCGTACTATCTGGCGCGCATCGCGACCACACTCGCCGTCTTTGCCGTCCTGTTGCATTGGGCCGGCGACATCGGTCCGCGCTTGGCGATTAAAAGCACCACCGAGCTGGGCATCCTTTTAATCCTGCCGCTCGTCTATTACGTCTTTGACTATGCCACCAACGTCTACACCACGCTGTTCCACTCGGGCTCGGTGGTGACGGTTGAGTTTTTGGCATTTGCGCTCTGTGCCTTCTATCTTATGTTTCTTGCCGTTTACCTGCGCGAATACGAAGAAAAGGAAACCGCCGAGCGAGAGCGCTGGATGCTCGAAACCCGCGACAGCGCCGCCATCAAAGAGCTCGAGGCTTGGCGTCAATCTGGGCGCGAGCTGTCGATTCTTCGCCACGATATGCGCCACTTCCTACGCGGCCTGGCCGCTTTAATTGAGGAGGGCCACACCGACGAGGCGCTCAAACGCATCGATGAACTCTGCGAAGTCGGCGATCGCACCGCCGTACGCCGCTTCTGCGCCAACGAGACCGTAAACATCGCGCTTTCGTCATTTAACTCGGATATCAATAGAAACGGCATTACCGCCAACCTGCGCGCCGCCGTACCCGAAACCATCCACGTAGGTGACGCCGACCTGTTTAGCGTGCTCTCAAATGCCTTGGAAAACGCTATCACCGCTGCAAGCGCCGCACCCCAAGGAAAGCGATTCGTCGACTTTGACCTGCGATTAGAGGACGGCCAGCTGCTGCTGTTAGTTTCCAACACGTTTGACCGCGCGCCGCGCATGGTCGACGGCATGCCCGTAGCCGGGCACACCGGACACGGCTTTGGAACCAAGAGCATTAAGCTTGCCGTCGAACGCATGAACGGCAACTGCCAGTTCCGCATTAACGGCGATCGGTTTGAGCTGCGCGCTGTGATGTAGAAGTGCGGCGCCGATCTCGAGGCGTGCCTTGCCCGCCAGACAATCGCTCGCCGGCGCTAATCCGCTACAGCGGAGCGGCCGCCGGGGTCAGCTGCTTGATGTAGGCCCACATGCGCTGCTTGGCGGCTTTGTCAGTTAGCGCCGCCTCAAAACCGTCGAGCGCGAGCACGCGGCGACCCTGCACATGGGCGACCAAGCCGGGCTTGAGCATGGCGGTGTCGAAGTCATCGATCGCCACGAGCATATCGGCGTAGGTCTCGCGCATGGCGTCAGCCGCGTTGTTGTCGAGCAGTAGCACCGCCTCGGGATCCAAAGCCTCAAGCGCCTCGCGGAACAGCTCGCACGGCAGAGTCTCGCCCACCGCGACCGCTCCGTCACCCACGCCGGCGACGCTTGCCAGCACGCAAAAATCCTCGGGCGCGTAGCCGATGGCCCCAAGCGCCTTGCGCAACGCCGTGCCATCCGGGCCGGCAGCAAGCTCGCCACCCGAACGCTCGGCGTCGTCCAAATCGCCTTTGACCAGAACGATCGGCGAGCACGCGTTGCCCGCGATACGCACGCCACGGACCGCAAGCGATGTGAGCTCCTGCTCGGCCGCCTGGGCGATGGCTTCTTTTTTCTGGCTTTGTGACGTGGACATGCGCTCTCCAATCGTTTGCGTGCCCACCATTATATAAAAGAGCTGCCCGCGAGTGGTTGCTTTGCGGGCGGCTGGGTATAAGCACGGTCGTACTGAGTTTTACGCGGCCGAGCCGCGTCGCATTATGGAGGTCACCATGGCTGGCATTAATCAGATTACCCCCGAGAACTTCGATTCCATCGTTAACGACAGCCTGCCCGTGCTGGTTGATTTTTGGGCACCGTGGTGCGGTCCCTGTCGATCCCTCTCGCCCATCGTTGACGAGGTTGCCGATGAGCTGGCGGGCAAGCTTGCCGTTGCCAAATGCAATGTCGACGACAACCAGGACCTGGCCATGAAGTATGGCGTCATGAGCATCCCCACGCTGATTGTGTTTAAGAACGGCGAGGAGATTGACCGCTCGGTTGGCGCTCTACCCAAGGCGAGGCTGCAGGCGCTGCTGGAGAAGCATCTGTAATACGCTTGTTACTTACTCGCCGTCTATGAGCGCTTTTGCACCGCTCGCCGGACTTCTGGATGCACCGAGTGCAACCACGGATAGTATGGTAGTCACAAACAGCCCCCAGTGAACGGGTGCGGGTCGCACAGACTCGTACCCGTTTTCTTATGCAACTGCGCGCAGAGCGGGCGTAGTAAAATCTGAACCACTGAACTGCCCCATACAAAAGGAGATTTCCCATGCATGATGTTGGAATGAACATGAGTCAGCTTGCCATGAGCGTCAAACAGGTCGACGACACCATCGAGCTCGCTCATGAGTGGAGCCATCAGCTGCTGCATGCGACCGAGAATTTTGACATGGAGCGCATCGGCGCCAAGCTCGAGGCCGCCATGGCCTCGCTGCACGAGGCGCATGACGCGCTCGAGGGCTACGAGGAAGCCATCGAGGCCGACCACAACTCCGTCGGCTCCGTGAAGCTGGTGTAACGTGGCCGAACATGAGCACGGCTGCGGGTACGAGCACGAGCATCCGCACGGGGCGGACGGTGACGCAGGCTGCCACTGTAGTGGCTCCGGCTCCGAGCTGGTCCGCTTTTCGGTTACCGCACCGGACGACCTGCTGCGCCGTTTTGACGAACAGATCGCGCGCCGCGGCGAAGTGGCCAACCGCTCCGAGGCCGTGCGCGACCTGATTCGCGCCTCGATCGCCAAAGAGCAGATGCGCACGCCCGATGAGCACGTTATCGGGTCGCTCACCATGATCTACGACCACCATACCGGCGACCTGACGCGCCGTCTGGACGAAGTGCAGCACGACTACACCGACGAGATCGTATCGACCATGCACGTACATCTGGATCACCACAACTGCTTGGAGATCCTGGCGCTCAAGGGTCGCGGCGAGCGCGTCTACGAACTGTCCGACCGCCTGCTGGGCCTGCGCGGCGTTAAGCACGGCGAGCTCACGTGCGCCGCCACCAAGCAGAGCCTGGGGCTGTAGCGGGATTTCCCGCAGCGCACCTGCCAAAAAGGGACAGGTTTGTTTTGGCAGGTTTAGAAGTTTTACCTACCAAAATAAACCTGTCCCTTTTTGGTCGGTTTTGATGAGGGGTGTCGCATGCGGCATGTGCATATTCATGTGACGGGCATTGTGCAGGGCGTTGGCATGCGACCGTTTGTGTATCGCGAGGCCATGGCGCATGGCATTTGCGGATGGGTGCTCAACGCGGGCGACGGCGTGCATATCGAGGCGCACGCTCCGGCCGATGCGCTCGATGCTTTTGTTGCCGCGCTTTCTGAGCATGCGCCTGCGGCAGCTCACGTTGAGCGAGTCGATATTGCGGATTTGGAGCCTAGCGGCTGGAGCACTGCCAATGAGCAGGGCTTTCGCATCGTAGCGTCGCAGGATCAGACCGCGCACACGACTCTCGTCTCGCCCGATATCGCCACCTGTGACGATTGCCTGCGCGAGCTGTTCGACCCCGCCGATCAGCGCTATCACTACCCTTTTATCAACTGCACCAACTGCGGCCCACGCTTTACCATCATCCGGTCGCTGCCGTATGACCGAGCGGCTACCTCGATGGACCGTTTCCCCATGTGCCCCGCCTGCGCCGCAGAGTATGCCAATCCACTCGACCGTCGCTTTCACGCACAGCCCGATGCCTGCTTTGATTGCGGGCCGCATATTACGTGGCGCGAGGCTGTGAACGGCGATGCGTGCGGGAATTCGTCCGCGACACCGGCCGTCGGCACCACACGCGAGGCCAGCGACGCTATCATCGAGCGCTGCGTTGAGCTGCTGGCCAGCGGTGGCATCGTCGCCATCAAGGGCCTGGGCGGATTCCATCTAGCCTGTGACGCTGCCAACGAGCAGGCGGTGGCCGAGTTGCGCCGTCGCAAACGCCGCAGCAATAAGCCGCTTGCCGTCATGGTGCGCAGTCTTGCCGATGCCGGGCGCCTGTGTCATATCGACGATGCTGAACGCGATCTGCTCGCCGGCAGTATCCGCCCCATTGTGCTGCTGCGCCAGCGCACTGCTGGCGAGGGCAACGGCGGTTCCCCCGACATCCTCGCCCTCGCGCCATCTGTCGCGCACGACTTGCCCGAGCTCGGCGTCATGCTCCCCTATACGCCGCTTCAACATCTGTTGCTTGCCGTGGCAGAAGCCTGCGGTATGCACGCGCTCGTCATGACCAGCGGCAACCTGAGCGAAGAGCCCATCGAGACCGATGACGATCTTGCCTGGGAACACCTCGTTGCCGCCGGCATCGCCGACGCGTTGCTCGGTAACGACCGCGCGATCCTCTCGCGCTACGACGACTCTGTAGTGCGCGTGGTCGGCGGCGCCGTTATGCCCGTGCGCCGCGCTCGCGGATATGCACCCCAGCCGCTGCCGTTGCCGGCGCTCGACGGCACTCCGTCCTGCGTGCTCGCCTGCGGGCCACAACAAAAGGCCACGATTGCGCTCACGCGCGAAGGGACGAACGGCGAGGCAACCTGTTTTGTGTCGCAGCATATCGGCGATGTTGAAAACGGCGGGACCTTCGATGCCTGGAACGCCGCGCGCACGCGCTTGGAAGATCTCTTTGACTTGGCGCCCGCCGCCTTGGCCTGCGATGTACACCCCAGCTATCTATCGGGCCAGTGGGCGCGCGAGCAGGCGCGAAAATGCAATCTGCCGCTCGTCGAGGTGCAGCACCATCATGCGCATATCGCGAGCGTAATGGCCGAGGCCATCGCCGCGGGCCAGCTTACAACCGACGCGCGCGTCCTTGGCATCGCCTTTGACGGCACCGGCGCCGGCACCGATGGGACCATTTGGGGCGGCGAGTTTCTTGTCGCCGGCCTTGGCGGCTTTGAGCGCGCCGCGCATTTGCGCACCTGGGCGCTCCCCGGCGGGGCGGCCTCCGTGCGCGACGCCCGCCGCAACGCCTTTGCCCTGCTCAGTGAGCTCGGCCTGCTCGAGCACCCAGGTGCCGCTCGACTTTTGGACAGCCTCGACGAGCAAACGCGCAGCGTGACAGCCACCATGATCGAGCGCGACATCAACAGCCCGCGTACCAGCAGCATGGGGCGTCTCTTTGATGCCGCAGCAGCAATTCTGGGCATCTGCGACAAGGCAACCTACGAGGGCGAACCCGCCATCGAGCTTGAGGCCGCCGCCTGGCGCGCGCTCGACAACGAAATCGCCCATTTTCCCGACGACAACGCCGGCTATTTCGCATCTGGCCCATCGTGGCTAGACGGCCCCTATGTTCTGGACCAGAAAGCACTCTTTGAGGCACTTTTGGGAGGAATTGAAGCCGGAGCGCCCGCCGACAGGCTCGCACTCGACTTCCATGTCGCCGTCGCGCGCTCCTCGGCGCGCATCGCCAGCGATATCTGCGTGCACGAGGGCATCGATACCGTCGCGCTCTCGGGCGGCGTGTTCATGAACCGACTTCTGCTTCAGCTTCTCACCCGCGAGCTCAAAAGCATGGGTCTCACTGTCTTGATTCCCCAAACCGTGCCCGTTAACGACGGCTGCATCGCCTACGGTCAGGCGGCAGTCGCAAGCACTCGCCTCGCACAGGTCGCACCGCAATAGGCTGTTCGGCCAGCCCGCAAGCCGCCGTCTCACAGGTGTAGCGCGTTTGCCCGCAGCGCCCGCGAGCGCTACCATCAACTGATGGATTATTGAGCGCCCGTCCAGCGCAAAGCGTATAAAAGGGGAACAATATGTGCCTTGCCGTTCCCGGTAAAGTAGTCAAACGCGACGACGACCTCAAGGCCACCGTCGACATGATGGGCATCGAGCGCCCCGTGTCGCTGCGACTCGTGCCGACGGCGCAGGTTGGCGACTATATTCTCGTACACGCCGGCTTTGGCATCCAGATCGTCGACGAGCAGGAAGCACAGGAAACGCTCGAGCTTGTTAATGCCATGTCCGAGCTGGTCGAAGAAGACCAGCTTGCCACCAACCCGGCGGAGGCTTACTAGTGGCGCCCGAACAACCGGCTCGCTCCGGTATCGACTTCTCGGCATTCCGCAATCCCAAGCTGGCTCGCGAGCTCATCGAGCGCATTCATGAGCTTGTCGGCGACCGCGCCATCAACCTTATGGAAGTCTGCGGCACGCATACCGTGAGCATCGGGCGCTATGGCTTTCGCTCCATTATGCCGGCCGGGCTCAAGCTGCTGAGCGGCCCGGGCTGCCCCGTCTGCGTCACCGCCAACCGCGACATCGACCACGCAATCGCGCTCGCCAACATAGACGGCGCCATCATCACCACCTTTGGCGACATGATGCGCGTGCCCGGATCATCCACCTCGCTCGCTGCGCAAAAAGCGGCAGGGCGTGACATTCGCATCGTCTACTCCCCGCTCGACGCGCTCGACATTGCCGAGCAAAACCCCGATCGCCCGGTCATTTTTATGGGCGTGGGCTTTGAGACCACAACGCCCACCATCGCCGCCGCCATCTTGGAGGCCGAAGCGCGCGGGCTTTTGAACTTCTCGGTCTATTGCGCCCACAAGACCACGCCGCCGGCGCTGCGCGCCATCGCCAACGATCCCGAGACCGCCATCGACGGCTTTATCCTGCCGGGACACGTCGCCACCATCACGGGCTTAGCCCCCTTTGGCTTTTTGGTCGACGAGTTCAATACCCCGGGCGTGGTCACAGGATTTGAACCGGTCGATATCCTGCAGGGCATCTGTATGCTGGTCCAGATGGTTGTCGAGGACAGGCCCGCAATCGACAACGCCTACCGTCGCGGCGTCAATGCCGACGGCAATCCCGTGGCGCGCCAGCTGGTCGAGCAGGTATTTGAGCCGTGCGATACCACGTGGCGCGGGCTGGGATCGATTGCGGCTTCGGGACTCGCCATTCGTCCCGAGTTTTCGCACTTTGATGCCAGCATGCGCTTTGACGTGTCCATCGAGCCGACGGTCGAGCCACGCGGGTGCCGCTGCGGCGACGTGCTGCGCGGGGCCATTACGCCGAGTGACTGCCCCCTGTTCGGCCACGCTTGTACGCCCGAGCATCCCGTCGGCCCCTGCATGGTGAGCTCCGAGGGCAGCTGCGCAGCATATTTCCGCTACCGAGGCTAATAGGTTCCGCCGTTCTAACGAACGGTGGACCAGTCGACGCTGCGCCTCACCCATATAATTCCACCCACGATTGGAGTTTTCGATATGTCCCATAGCGTTACCGATAGCACCGTCCTGCTGGGCCACGGCTCCGGCGGACAGATGATGAAGCGTATCATCGATGAGGTCTTTTTGGATGCCTTTGGGTCGCCCGAGCTGCTCGAAGGCAACGACGCCGGCGTCGCCGCGCTGCCCGCGAGCGGGCGCATCGCCATGTCGACCGACAGCTTTGTAGTCTCGCCGCAGTTCTTCCCCGGTGGCAACATCGGCCGCCTCGCCGTGTGCGGAACCGTCAACGACGTCGCGACCTCGGGCGCCAACGTGCGCTACCTATCGTGCGGCTTTATCCTCGAAGAGGGCTATCCCATGGATAAGCTCCACCAGATTGTGCAGACGATGGCCGAGGCGGCGCATGAGGCGGGCGTGTCCATAATCACGGGCGACACTAAGGTGGTCGAGCGCGGCGGGGCCGACGGCGTCTATATCAATACCGCCGGTGTGGGCGAGGTACCCGCGGGCGTGGCGCTCAGCGGCGCAAACTGCCGGCCCGGCGACGTCATCCTGGTGTCGGGCACACTGGGTGACCACGGCATCGCCATCATGAGTCAGCGCGAGGGTCTGGCGTTTTCGAGCACCATCGAAAGCGACGCCGCGCCGCTCAACCACCTGATTGCCGATGTGCTTTCCGCAGCACCCGACACACGTTGCTTCCGCGACCCCACGCGCGGTGGCCTGGCGTCCACACTCAACGAGTTTGCACAGGCCAGCGGCGTTGCCATGGAGGTCGACGAGGATGCCGTGCCCGTGCGTCCCGACGTGCAGGCCGCCTGCGAGATGCTCGGCTACGATGTGCTGCAGGTGGCAAACGAGGGCAAGATGGTTGCCGTCGTGCCGGCCGAACAAGCCGATGCGGCGCTGGCCGCCATGCGCGCCGCCCGCTACGGCGAGAACGCCGCGATTATCGGCCGCGTGCTGCCACTTGGATCGGACGCTCGACCCGCCGTGCGCGTACGTACCGGCTGGGGCTCGACCCGCATCCTCGACATGCTCGTAGGAGAGCAGCTGCCGAGAATTTGCTAACGACAAAGGCTCAGGGCTATTAAAGATATTCAGATTCCAAACATGCCCGGCACGCATGCCCAGTATCATGGGGTGCGTTTTACAACTCAAGCGGCAGGAGCACCCATGGCAGCAGCTTTTTCCCATGTGATCTTTGACCTGGACGGCACCATTCTCAACACGCTCGAGGACCTGGCGGCCGCCGGCAACCATACCTGCGAGGCACACGGCTGGCCCACGTTTGCCGTTGACGAGTACCGCTACAAGGTGGGAAACGGCATGCTCAAGCTGGTTGAGCGCTTTATGCCCGCCGAGTACGCAGGCGACGGCCGCATGTTTGAGCAGACGCTTGCCGAGTTTAGGGCTTACTACGGCGAGCACAAGGAGGACCACACCGCCCCCTATGCCGGTACGATCGAGATGCTCGACCGCCTACGCGCCGCGGGCGTTCAGCTTGCCGTGCTCACCAACAAGGACCACGTCTCGGCGGCTCCGCTTATCGAGAAGTATTTTGGTTCCGAGCGCTTTGCGCTGGTGCAGGGCCACGTCGATGCGTTTCCCCCCAAGCCCGAGGCGCCTGTTACGCTGCATGTGATGGAAGAGCTGGGCGCCGACCCGGCAACCACGCTCTATGTGGGCGATTCCAATGTCGATATCCTGACCGGTCACAACGCCGGCCTTAAAAGCGCGGGCGTCAGCTGGGGCTTCCGCGGCCGTGCAGAGCTGGAGGCCGCCGGCGCCGACTACGTGGTGGACACCCAGGCAGAGCTCGCGGCGCTGATCCTGGGCGAGTAACGAGCGACACTGCTTAACGCAGCTGCGACAATTCTTCCGCGCGGAAAGCGCATCCCGTTTTGGAGCTCCGGAATGGGATACGCTTTCCGTTTGAGGCGCATCAGGGAAACCGCATCCCGTTTCAGAGCAATATTCCGGGTCGCACTTTCCGCAATCCACCCCATCCGGAAAATGCGACCCACTATTCGGCAAAAACCGGGTCGCGGTTTCCCAAGCACTCGATGCAACGCTGGCACAAGGAGTGTCCCCAACTGCCGGCAGAAAAGGAACGTCCCCAGCTGCCGCCTTCGGCAGCGATGGCAACGCCACAGGTACAAGCGCCACTTTAAGCCAGCCAAGGGAACGACGTTGTTTTGGCAACGACAGCGAAAGCCCGCCAGAGCGAGCAAGGTGCCTTGAAACAAGGCGGCATTGACCTTTTGGTCATGCCGCCGAAGTTGAAAGGCAGATTGCCGCTCTGGTGACCGCGCAGCGTCGAGCAGTTGCGGCGTTTGGTAAAACGCCGCAACGAACTAGCTCAGCATTGCATCCATCATCTCGGAGTTGACGGAGTCGTCGGCAGACCACTCGCCGTCGTCGTTGCAGGTGTACTTGAAGATAACCGTGGTCTTCCTGGGCTCGGTGGCCTTGGTCACATCGACCATAACCTGACCGGCCATCTTGTACAGCTCGTCATCGGAAGGAACCGTATCAAGCGCGGCAACCTTCTCCTGATACTGGGTGGAGAAGTCCTCGACGATCTTGTTCATAGACTTGCATGTGATAGAGACCTCGGCGGTCGCGACACCCTTGTCCTCGTCGACCGTCACGTCGCCGATCTTGTAGTCAAAGCCCTCGAGATAGGTCTTGGCATACTCCTTGGGATCGATACCAAGCTGCTCGAACTCGTCGCCCGAAGCCTCCTCCAGGCCAGAGAGGAAGTCGTCGCCACCGTTCTTGACCTCGTCAAACTGCGTCGTAAGATCCTCGGTGATGAGCTCCTCAACCGAAGGACCTCCACAGCCGGAAAGCACGACCACACATGCAACCAAGACGGCCATGAGGGGCGCAAGCAGCAGCTTCTTTTTCATGTTGTTCCTCCCAATGAGCGGCACTGCGCTTCCCAGACGCGGCGCACGTTGTAATAAGTAAGCCCATACTATCCACTTATGAACACCCTCGGCAACGCGAAGGCGCGGTCGGTTCGTTTTAGCGTCCGAACGGTTTGCAAGCCCGCCCAACGTGCAATAAAACGCTTCCCCGCGATGCAATAAAAAAGGTGGCCGGAAAACCCGACCACCCTTGCACATCCTTTGGATGCCACAGTTTACTTGCGGGCGACCTTGACGATGGCGTCACCGGCGGCGACGGCAGACTCGGCCTCGACGGCGAGCTCGACGTCAGCAAACTCGGCGGTGTTGGACACGGCCACGACGACGCAGTCCTTGTAACCGGCGGCAGCGATCTTGGCGCGGTCGATCTTGAGTATGGGCTGTCCGGCCTTCACGACGTCGTCAGCCTTGACGAAGCCCTCGAAGCCGTCACCGTTCATGTTGACGGTATCGACGCCAACGTGCACCAGAACCTCGATGCCGCTATCGGACTGCAGGCCCACGGCGTGACCCATGGTGACGGTCACCTTACCGTCGCAGGGAGCGTAGACCAGATCATCCTCGGGCCACACGGCGCAGCCCTTGCCCAGGACCTCGCCGCCAAAGACGGGATCGGGCACGTCAGCCATCTTGATGACCTTGCCCTTGACGGGCGAGCACAGCACGTCGGCGCCAGCAGAAGCAGAGATGGAGGCCGGAGCAGCGGCAGCCGCGGGCTCAGCCTTCTTCTTGAACATGTCAAACAGACCCATACGTTTTCTCCTCTTGATTAAGCGCAACGTTGTGCGCATGCCTACGGTAATTATAGTGCCAAATGGTTCAAATGCTAAGGTGGGGACTCGAATCGCGAGCCCTTCCCGGTAGTGCTCGTGGGACGAGCATCTCCTTTGCATCGCGAGTCGATAAGCCGAGTATCGCCTGCGTACGGGACGGGCAGAAGCGGGCGCACCAAGCCCGATACTTCTTTTCGCTCTCGAGTCCTGCCGCCGCCCCGTCCCTGACACTTCCTGATACCGACCGAAACGTGCCAAAATAAACCCATCCCTTTTTGGTAGGTTTGGCGAGTGTGGATTTTCGGACGCTTAACTAACGAGCGTGGATAATCTCCCACTTTGAGGCCGTCACCGAGCCAAAAACAGGAGATTATCCACGTTCATTTTGGATGACCCCCTGTACCAAGCTGAGCTCCATGGTCAAGTAATAATGGCTTCTTACCATTAGATTGTTTATATCAATCCTAATAACTATTTAATCCTTAAACTCGTTATTAGAATTGATATGATTAGCCTAATAACGAGTTTCCGGCACTAAAGATATGGAGGGCGCGATGCAAATCGAGGAGAACGGCCAGGGAACGCTCCGCAATAATCTATCGGGGAAATTGGCTTACTATTCGTTTTTTCCAACGCCCTTGCAATCATTGAGGCAGCTAAACCTCACCGAGGAAACCTATCGCACGCTTTCCGCATGCTCACGAAAGCTTGGAGAGCTTGAAGGCATGCTCTACTTTGTTCCCAACGCCGACATGTATCTGACAATGTACGTGCGCAAAGAAGCACTCCTTTCTTCGCAAATTGAGGGAACCCAGTGCACGTTTGACGACCTACTTAGTCCATCGCAAACACAACTCCATCATAAAGATGTCGCAGACGTCGTGAATTACGTCCGTGCTGTCGACCGCGGCGTAGAACTGCTCAAAAAGATGCCCTTGTGCACGAGACTTCTTAGGCAAGTTCATGCGGTCCTGCTGGACGGAGTGCGCGGAACGGAGAAAAATCCTGGCGAGCTGCGCTCCTCACAAAACTGGATTGGCCCCTCAGGTTGCACCATTGCAACCGCATCGTTTGTCCCTCCAAACATTGAAGATTTGAGCAACACGCTTCAGGACCTCGAACGCTTTATCAATGAGCCTCAAGTCGAAATGGATCCGATTGTGCGGGCGGCGCTCGTCCATTACCAATTTGAAACTGCCCATCCATTCCTAGACGGAAACGGTCGCCTGGGCAGGCTTCTCATTACACTTATGCTCATCAATGATGGCGTTCTTCATTCTTGCTTGTTCTATCCATCGTTCCAGTTCAAGAAAAATCGAAGCGAGTACTACCGACAGCTCACATCCGTAAGGGAGAGAGGCACTTACGAGGAATGGATAGAGTTTTTCTGCAACAGTCTTCTCGAGAGTGCGAAGGACTCGGTAGGGTCTTTAAAAAACCTTGTTGACCTCCATAACCGTTCCACAGCAACCATTACCGAAAATCTCGGAAGGACTGCTGCAAACGGGCAAAGGCTGTTGGGCATTCTTGAAGAGCACCCCATCGTCGACACCGCATTCATCGCTGCCCAACTCGATATCGGCAGGAGTACCGCGAGCTCGCTCGTCAAATCATTTGAAGAATTGGGTATCCTCCGTCCGCTCGACGAGTCAAGACAGAGATACCGGCAGTACGGGTATGAAGAGTATCTTTCGATTCTCAGGGAAGACGCTGAGCCGATTAGATAGGCATCGCAGCCCAGCCAAATTAAAGCGAGCGCGGATAATCTCCCACTTTGAGCCCGCACACAGGCCAAAACTGGGAGATTATCCACGTTCATTCCTGACTAGTCATTTAAGAACGTCCCCAATGACTACTCCGGCATCGCCGATGTTTCGGCAACGACAGACACTATGACCCAATCCGAGGGCACTAAAAAGACAGGAGCCCCCGCTCGTGACCGCGGGTCGGGGCTGCGACAATGATGTCGAAGTGCC
>CAUACA010000030.1 GCA_958427355.1 uncultured Collinsella sp.
AAAGCTGGCCGCTGCGCGGCCAGCGGACTAAAGTCTTGAAAGAAACGGGCTCTGTCCCATAAGGGAACAGAGCCCGAAACTCTCATGGAGCCAGTGACAGGAATCGAACCTGCAACCCACTGATTACAAATCAGTTGCGCTACCGTTGCGCCACACTGGCACACTTGGCGCTTTCGCGCGAAGCCTGTTAAGAATAAAGGAATTGCGGACGGGGCGCAACAGACCCTTTGACCGACCACATCTCAAAACTCTTCGTCAGAACGAATAGTTTTAATTACAATGGAACAGATAAAACTATTCGTTCTGACGAAGGGTTTCGCGATGCTTACTACCAAGGAAGCCGCCGAACTGCTCGGCATCACTCCGCGCAGGGTGCAGGAGCTCATAAAAAACGGAGCACTTGAGGCCCGCAAGGCTTCTGGTGTATGGCTCATCGACAAAGACAGCGTCGACACGCGACTCCGCTCCGCAACCAAAAGAGGGGGACGACCTCGTCGTGGGCATGGGAAAAGCGAAATCGCATTTACCCTCATGAACCGCACGCACGAAGTCGCTCAGCTGGTCTACAGCACATCGCGAAAAGACTTTACCCACATCGGCGCCGACATCGATTACGCCCACGCCCCTATTGGAGTATTTGGCCCTAATAGTCCCATATCGCTCGACTCCTTCCGCATCTGGTGGCGCGGCCGCGGTATCCCGCTCGCACGCATTGGGCTAGCCTCCCTGCTTGCAGAAGCCGCAGTCGATGTTCCCGATGAACTCGTACAGCGAAATCTTGGCCTCTCCTTATCCGACCAGTATTGGATTAGACCCCAAGGCTCCGGTCTCGCGTGGGAAGATATTAACTTCTTCAATAACGCTTTTGACGACGTCTCTCTGTCCATCGCATCCTTCGCCCCAGAGGGCAAAGCAGCCGCCGCAAAGCCCGATAACACCTCGGACGGCAACCTTCAGAAGTATTGGACATGCGAGGGCGGGCGTCGAATTCTGCATAAGGCAGGAGCGCACCTGAACCAAGAACCATATAACGAGCTGGTAGCGACCGCGCTCCATCGCCGCATCCTAAACGTCTGCGATTATGTGCCTTACTCGCTCGAGGGCACGGGCACTTCCGCCTTGAGCATATGCGATGTCTTCTTAACTGATGAAGAAGAGTATGTCCCTGCGTTCTATGTAAACCAGTACGCAAACGCAGATGAAAGACTAACCGACTACGAGCGATATGTAGCAAACTGCGAGAAGCTCGGGGTAACAGGCGTCAAGGATGCCCTTGACCGCATGATCGTGTGCGACGACATCATCGCCAACTACGATCGTCATTGGCGTAACTTTGGCCTTGTGCGAAACGTAAACACGCTAGCCAGCAGACCTGCCCCCATCTTCGATTCGGGCTCATCGCTCTGGTGCAACATATCTCTAGATGAGCTTAGGGCAGGAGAGCACAGTTTTACCAGCGCACAATTTCATTCAAGCCCCGCCAAACAGATGTTGCTCGTCGAGGACATGGACTGGTTTGACGGCGACAAACTCGAAGGCTTCGTTGACGAGGCAATCGAAATTCTGTCCAGAAACGACGCGCTCACGGCAAGGCTGCCATATCTAAAAGAGGCGCTAACGTGGCGCCTCGAAAGAATGATCGACATCGCTGAATGGAATTAGCGAGACAGCGTCGCGCCGTCAGCTCCCCTACCTCCCGCGCAGGGCCTTGAGCTTGGCCAGGGCCTCGGGGCTTAGACGGCTGCCCAGGGTCATCTTGATCTGCGGGGCCTCCTCGGCCTCGTGCACGTCGTTGTCGATCTGTTTGATCTCGTCCACCAGCATACGGCTCGAGATGCGCGTGACGCCCTTGCCCATGACGACGGCCTGGATCGTGCCGTCGCTCGATACCACGGAGCACGCGCGGCCTTCCTCGCGCGCCTCGATGCAGAGCTTTTGCACCACGGTATCGGCAGAAACGCCCGTCGGCGAAAACTCGATGCGCACGCCGCGGGCCGGCAGGTTGGGGCGCTCATTGGAGATATTGCCCGCGCCGTCGAACACGATCACGGCCTCGTAGCGGCCCTGGGCAAAGGCGGCGACGTCGTTGATGAGGGCGGTGCGTGCCATATCGTGAACGTCGCTGGAATACGGATCGTCTGAATGGTCGTACACGAGCTTTTCGTAGCGCGGCGTGCAGTGGATCACGTTGTAGCCGTCGACCACCAGCAGCTCGGGCTTATTGGAGTGCACCGTCGAGACCGGGTCGGCGATGGCCTGCGCAAACGCATTGCCGCCCACGCCGTAGGTCGCGGCCGAAACAATCGGCTTGGCCGAGCCCTCGCCAAAGCGCTTGGCCTTGGACTTGGCACGGTTCTTTTTGGACATGCGCTACTCCTCCCCCATGAGCTCGCCGACGTTGCGGCGCAGCCACTCAAAGCACAGCGCCGTGGTCGCCTGGGCAACATTGAGACTCTCGGTCATGCCGCGCTGGGGAAGCTTGGTCAAAAAGTCGCATTTCTCGAGCACCAGGCGCGAGATGCCGTCGCCCTCGGAGCCCATGACGAGCGCCACGCGGCCCTCGAAGGGAGCATCCCAGCAGCTGCCCTCGGCGTGCTCGGAGGCGCCGCCCACCCAAAAACCAGCGGCCTTGAGGTCATCGAGTGCACGGGCAATATTGGGAACCTGCGCGATAGGCAGATGCATGACAGCACCGGCCGAGGTCTTGTAGCTGCCCACGGTCACGCCGGCGGCACGCTTGTTGGCGATGACGACGCCGGCCGCGCCCACGACCTCGGCGGAGCGCACAATGGCGCCAAAGTTGCCGTCGTCGGTCACATGGTCGAGCACGACGACAAGCGCCGGACCGTCGCCTGCGCGGTCGAGGATGTCGGCGACATCGGCATAGGGGAAGTTGCCAACCTCGAGTGCGATGCCCTGATGAGCGCCATGGCTCGACAGTGCGTCGAGCTGCGCACGCGGCACATACTTAATGCGGACGCCCGCGGCGTTGAGGTCGTCGACCAGGCGCGACAAGGCGGCATCGCGCTCTCCACCCTCGACAATGAGCGCGCACTTGATGGGAAAACCAGTGCGTAGCGCCTCGGCGGCAGCACGACGACCTTCGATAAACTCGCCCTTGGGAGCCTGGACAGCGTCGCGGTTGCGATCGCGCTGCGGACGTGCGGCCTGGGCGCGATCGCGCTGGCCCTTGGGAGCGGCAGCGCGGTCATTGCGGCGAATCGGACGCGAGCCAGAAGCAGCCTGCTTGCCGCCACGAGGCGCACGCTTGCGATTGTCGGCCATAAAGCGACCTCCTAAATACAACTATCAAACGAAACAAAATAAACGACCGCCCATGAATATTAATTCGGGCGGTCGGTACGGGTTTTCCAAGTGCCCGAGATTGCCGTGAAAGAGGAGCGACGCGTACTTGAGTACGCGAGCGACGGTTTGAACGGCAAGGTCGGGTGCTTGGGAAACCCGCGGGGATTAGAGAGATTTGATACGAGTGCCGGCGGCGGTATCTTCAATCGTCAGGCCCAGGTCCTTGAGCTGGTCGCGGATGGCGTCGGCCAGATCCCAGTTCTTGGCGGCACGGGCCTCGGCGCGGGCCTCGAGAATCTTGGCAGCAGCCTCGTCCACGTCGTCGCCCGTGTAGGCGACCAGGCCGGCGGCAACGCCCAGCAGGCCCAGCGGCAGCTCGACCTTGGGCTCGGGAAGCTCGACGCCAAACGTATCGAGCAGCTCGACCAGCGTATCGGCGGCGGCCAGGGCAGCGGCCTTGTCGGCAGCATCGCCCGCCTGCTCCAGGTACTGGTTGCACTCGGTCACAAAGCCAAAGACAGCACCCATGGCACCGGCGGTGTTAAAGTCGTCATCCATGCACTCCTTAAAGGTGGTGCGGGTCTCGGCGGCCTTGGCGGCAAACGCCTCGGCAGCCGCTTCGTCGGCATCGGCCGTCGCGTGGTTCGCGGCCCAACGCAGGTTCTCGACCGTACCGGCGATACGCGTGAGCGAGTTCTCGGCACCCTCCAGGCGCTCCCAAGAAAAGTCGAGCGGCGAGCGATAGCTCGTCTGCAGCATCAGCAGGCGCAGGGCGGCAGCGGAGTGCTGCTCGAGGACCTCGGCCAGCGTAAAGAAGTTGCCGAGCGACTTGGACATCTTCTCGCCGTCTACCAGCAGCATGCCCGTGTGCATCCAGGTGTTGGAGAAGCCCTGGTGCCAGGCGCAGGTGGCCTGGGCGCACTCATTCTCGTGATGCGGGAAGGCAAGGTCGGAGCCGCCGCCGTGGATGTCGATCGGAGTGCCCAGGTAGCGATGCACCATGGCGGCGCACTCGGTGTGCCAACCGGGACGGCCCTCGCCCCAGGGGCTCGGCCAGCTGGGCTCGCCGGGCTTGGCGGCCTTCCACAGGGCAAAGTCGAGCGGGTCGTTCTTGTCCTCGTTCTCCTCGATGCGCGCGCCAACCATAAGGTCGTCGATGTTGCGGCCCGAGACCTGACCATAGTTGGGATCGCTGCGCACGGCAAAGTACACGTCGCCGTTATCGGCTGCGTAAGCGTGGCCCTGCTCGATAAGCGTCTTGATCATGGCGATCATGGGGCCGATCTCCTTGGTGGCGCGGGGGCGCACATCGGGATCGAGCACGTTGGCGGCGCGCATGACGCCGATGAACTTGTCGGAGAACTCCGTCGCGACCTCGGCGGCCGTACGGCCCTGCTCGTTGGCGCGCTTGATGATCTTGTCGTCGACATCGGTGAGGTTCTGGGCGAACGTGACCTCGTAACCGCTCGCGATGAGCCAGCGGCGAATCACGTCAAAGCTGATGAACGTACGGGCGTTGCCGATGTGGATGTTGTCGTAGACCGTGGGGCCGCACACGTACATGCGGACCTTGCCGGACTCGATGGGCTGGAACTCTTCCTTTTTATGGGTAGCGCTGTTGTAGATACGCATTCGTTACTCCTTAACGGTTTTCTGTAGCAGGCAGACGGCCCAGGCGCCGATTCCCTCGCCCTGGCCTTCCCAACCGAGCTTTTCGGTCGTAGTGGCGGCGACGCCCACGTTTTCGACGTCAACGCCCAGGGCATGGGCAAGGTTGGCGCGCATGGCATCGCGATGCGGGGTGATCTTAGGCTGCTGGCAGGCAATGGTGCAATCGGCATCGACAAACTCAAAGCCCAGCTCACGCGCATAGTCCATCACGCGGGCAAGCAGCACCATCGAATCGGCACCCTCGTAGGCGGGATCGGTGTCGGGGAATAGCTTGCCGATGTCTCCCCCACGGCAGGCGCCCAGAATGGCGTCGGCCAAGGCGTGCGCGAGCACATCGGCATCCGAGTGGCCCAGCAGGCCGCGCTCGTAGGGAATGTCGACACCGCCGATGATACATCGACGCCCCTCCACCAGACGGTGAACGTCGTAGCCATGGCCAATGCGCAGGTTACTGAACATGGGGAAGGTCCTCTCCCTCGGCCATGCGGCCAAGCAGAATCGCGGTTACGGGACGCAGGTCCTCGGGCACCGTCACCTTAAGGTTATCGCGTGGGCTCTGGACGCAGCGGACGCGCCCACCCATGCGCTCGACCAGCGACGAATCATCGGTACCGATAAAGCCCTCGGCAATGGCTGCAGCGTGGGCGCGCTTCATAGCATCGACGCTAAAGATCTGCGGCGTCTGCGCTGCCCAGTAGAGTTCACGCGGCGGCGTCTCGACGATATTATCGCCGTCAACGATCTTGAGCGTGTCGATCGCGGGCTGACCGCACACGACACCGTCGAGGGCACGGTCGCTCACGAGCACGTCGATAGCGTGGTCGATGGCCTCGGTCGTAATGAGCGGACGAGCGCCGTCGTGGATGGCGACATATTCGAAACCCGCCGGAACCGCATGCACGCCGGCACGGGTGGAATCCTGACGGGTATCGCCGGCATCGGCAAAGCTGATGGGCGTGTCATAGTCAAACGGGTCAATGGCCAGGCGGCGCATCTCGGCACGGCGCTCGGCAGGGCAAACCACGACGATATGGCCGACCTTATCGCTACGATCGAACGCGCGGATGGACCAGCTCATGAGCGGACGGCCCGCCACATTAACGAGCTGCTTGCCGCCGGGATTTCCAAAGCGCTGGCCGCTGCCGCCGGCAACGACCACGGCGCATACGGGCGCCATTATGCGTTCCCCTGTTTGGTGCCCTTCATGCGGTACAGCGAGTCCGCAAGAATGGCAGGGTTGTTGACGCCAAAGTCGCCCAAGCGCTCCGGATCCTCGCTGATGTCGTCCATGAGCTCCTGCAGCGAGCCGTACTCGTCGACGATCTTCTCGGCCACGCCGTCGCGCACGACGGACACGCGCGAAAGCGTGCGCAGGCCCAGCGGCGTCATGACGGAGTCCTCGTCCAAGTCGTCATAGCCCAGAACTGCCGCCACGTGCTGCGGGTCGGACAGGTCCTTAGGCGTCATACGGCTCAGCTCGGCGCGAATCTTCTCGGCGTTGGCCTCAGAGGAATCGCTCGCGTAGTCGCGGATCATCAAGTCGTATTCGGTATCCATGCTGGAGCCCGCGAGCTGCTCGAGCTGCATCTGCACGAGCTTACCCTGGTTACCCAGCTTGACAATGCAATCCTTAAGCTCGGTCTTTGCCTGCTGCATGATCTCGAAGCTCGAGAAAATACCGGTAATGTCGGCGAGTGTGACGTAGTCGTCGAGCTCGAGGGCCGTCAGGCGCAGCAGGGAGCGATCGAGCGACTGACGGGTAGTCTGGAGCGTGGCGACGAGCTGGTTGACCGAGCTCATGATGGTGGTGACGGGCTGGATCTCGTAGCTCTTGCCGTGGACGTACACGTTGACGACGGCGCGACGAGCCGAAACCGAGATCACGATGGCATCGGTGAGCACCGACATGCGAGCGGCAGTACGGTGACGCATGCCCGTCTCACTCGTGGCGAGCGAGGGATCGGGATTGAGGTGGAAGTTGGCGCGCAGGATCTGGGTGAGGTCGCCATCAATAACGATGGCGCCGTCCATCTTGGAAAGCTCGAACAGGCGGTTCGAGGTAAACGAAATGTTGAGCGGGAAGCCGTCGTTACCGGCAGCGAGCACGTTTTCGGTGTCGCCGACGCAGATAAGGGCGCCCAGGTGACCGGCGATGATCATGTCGAGGGCGGTGCGGATCGGCTGACCAGGTGCCGTCAGGCGGATGGCCTGTTCCATACGCTTTTGCAGCTCGTTCTTATCCAAGGCATCGCTCCCATCGTATACGCTCCATAAACGCTAAATAGTTTCTCACGGTTTGTCCCTGCGGCGCTTGCGAAATCCGATGCTTACAGAATGAGCGAACACAGCTGAGAGCCCAACCCAAATCAGCTGTTCATGTGGTAGCATCGGGATTCGCATAAATGAGGGAGTAGTCGCGTGATCGGGTTCGCCTCCGGTGGCGCGGCAAGTCAACACACTGGCCGATGCGGCCTGGCTTGCCTTAATGAACGAGACTCGTGGCTGTGCGCGCAACGCGTACGCCACGGGTCTTTTTTGTTACTCCCCCAAGAGGTACACGCGGGCCCGCCCGCAGAGAGGGAGCCAGACTATGGGACTCGCAGAGCTTGTGTTGCTCGCTATCGGCCTTTCTATGGACGCTTTTGCCGTATCCATCTGCAAGGGCCTTGGCACGAAAAGGATCAACCTTAAGGTCGCCGTGATACTCGGCCTGTTCTTTGGCGGTTTCCAGGCCGGCATGCCCGTAATTGGGTGGGCCCTTGGTAGCCAGTTCATGGGCATCATCAGCCCCATCGACCACTGGATCGCCTTTATCCTGCTCGCCTTTATCGGCGGCAAGATGCTGTGGGAAGCCTTTACTGAGGACGAGAACGAAGGCGACGGCAAGGATGCCGAAAAGATCGACCTGGGCGAATATCTAATCCTTGCCATCGCCACCTCGATTGACGCGCTTGCCGTGGGCATCTCGTTTGCCGCGCTCTCGGTCGATATCGTTCCCGCCGTGTCGCTCATTGGCATCACGACCTTTGTCTTCTCCGTTGCCGGCGTAGCGATCGGCCACACCTTTGGCGCGCGCTACGAAAAGCCCGCCACCATCGTGGGTGGCGTCGTGCTCGTCCTCATCGGCCTCAAGATTTTGCTGGAGCATCTGGGGATTTTGGCGCTGTAAAACACCCTTCAAAACTAAACGTCCGGATGAGGCCTAATGCAGAGTTTTGCATGAGGCCTTTTCATGCAGACTTTTGCATGTCATACTATGATGCAAAAGTCTGCACGTTAGGAGATCGCCGTGGATACCCTTCCCATCACCACACCGCGCCAAGCTGGCATCTACGTGCGCCAGGCACGCGAGGCTCAGGGTCTCACCCGTGCCGCCCTCGCTAATAAGGCCGGTGTTTCGGAGCGCCTGCTCGCATCGCTCGAGCTGGGAGATGCCACGGGCATTCGGCTCGACAAGCTGTTGGCAATCTTCAATGCTCTCGGACTGGCGCTCGCCGCTCAAGGGGATATCGCCAAAACGAATAACGAGCAACCAGTCGACGCCCCGCATGCCGATTTGCAACCTTGTAGCACCCCCAGGTGCCATCACGCTCAACGTCCCTCTCATAGCCACCGTCGCTGCGCCGCCATTCCGGTTCTTGCAGACGCCCCCTTTACGTCCGAGCTCTACGACAAGGCCTTCGCCGATTTCGCCATGTCCAATCTCGGAGTCTCGATTGCCACAAGCGCATCTGCCCAAACCAAGCCCGAAGGGAGATAGCCAATGGCCAGAAAAACGCTTCGGACTATTATTTGCGGCGTACCCGCAGGAACGCTCATGCAAGATGAGAGCGGTCTAGTCAGTTTTGTCTACGATCAAGATTATGACGGGCCAGCCCTATCGACCAACATTCCCATATCAAATCGCACATACGGCCAACAGGTCATGAATCCGTACTTGTTTGGTCTTCTACCCGACAGCGAGGATCAGCGAAAGGCGATTGCTGCCGAATTCGACGTTAGACCCAACAATGCCGTTGCGCTACTCAGCCATATCGGACTTGACTGTCCGGGTGGAGTGCAGTTTTGCGCCGAAGAAGACGTCAACGCCGTCTTGCATCGCACCAGCGAATACCGCCCTATAGGCGATCACGAGATTGCACTGCGACTCAAGTCAATCAGAGATGACCGCAATGCATCGTGGATGGGCCTAGATGAAAGTTGGTCACTTGGAGGCAATCAGGGCAAGTTCGCTCTCGCACTCATAGACGGTCGCTGGTGCGAATGCGTGGGCTCCTCGCCCACGACGCATATTTTCAAAAATGGCGTCATCGGATTTAAACTTGAGGCTCTTAATGAGTTTGTCTGCATGAAAAGCGCCCAGCGCGCGGGTATCGCAACGGCGAACGTTGAGTATCGCTTATTTGAGGACGAACCCGCCCTCATTGTTGAGCGATATGACCGCGTGAAAGTCAAAGACGGAACAATCATGCGTCTACACCAAGAAGACCTCTGTCAGGCTCTTGGAGTGATGCCCGCTCAAAAGTACACGGCAGACGGCGGCCCGACCGCACGCGATATTCAGGAACTCCTCGTCAATACGAGCCACCATCAACTTAACCTGTATCTGTTTACGCAGATACTTTTCTTTAACGCCATCATCGGCGCACCGGACGCGCATGCGAAGAACTATTCCCTGCTTCTTGGAAACGGCGGCACAGCTATGATGGCTCGTATGTATGACGTTGCATCGGGGCTGGCATACGAACGTATGCGCCGCCGAGCGCGCCTTGCCATGAGCGTTGGCGGCGAAAATCGTGTGGGGCGCATCGGCCCAGGCGCTATCCGCCGATACTACGGTATGGGCGACCCCGCGCTGGAGGCGGCGCTCACCGATGCCGGGCTATCCGAGAAGTTTTGCTTTGCGACCATGATGGACCTCGCCTACGAGGTACCCATTTGCATGGAAGAGGTCATGGACGAATACGCCGACCTGCCCGGCATGGCGGACCTGCGCGAGCATATGCTCGGCCCCGTCTGCGAAAACTGCCAGCGCACCCTCGACCTCATCAAGGCGGATATGGGCTAGGTGTCCGTAATCTCCCATTTCCCAAAAGAAGAGAGGGGGCACCCGTCGCAAAAGCTCGGGTGCCCCCTCTCATAATGTCATTTGCAATCCACCAGCACGTGGCTCGGACTGCTGCTAGCGCAACCTTTACGCAGCGAGGCGCTTGAGGACGTCGATGAGCAGCTCGTAGAAGCGCTCGGCAGAAGCGAGCTCCATGCTCTCGTCCGGGGTGTGGACATCGGAGAGCGTCGGGCCCACGGCGATGGCGTCCAGGCCGTGCAGGGCCTCGGCAAACAGGCCGCACTCAAGGCCGGCGTGAATGGACTCGATTCGTAGCTCGGAGCCAAAGAGCTCGCGATAGCTCTCGACAAAGATGTCGCGGACCGGCGAATGCTCGGCATAGCTCCAGCCGGGATACTCGAACTCAAACTTGGCGTCGAATCCCAGGACATCGGCCAGCGTCTGCAGGCGGTCCTTGAACTCGTTCTGCAGCGAGGTGATCGAGGAGCGCGGGGACAGCATGATCTTGACCTGGTCGTCAGAGGTGGCAACCACGCCGATGTTGGAGGAAACCTCGACGGAGCCGTCGGTGGCGACGTTGCGGCGGATCACACCGTTGGGGGCAAGACGCAGAGCGCGAATAAGGGCAAGTGCGGACTTCTCGTCCATGGCCTCGACCTCAGCGTTGTCGGCAATCTCAACCGTGCAGGTAAAGCCGGGGTCGAAGACCTCGAGCTCGGCAGTAACGTCGGCGATGATGCCCTTTGCGATCTGGGCCGCGGCCTCGGCGGCAGCGTGGTCGGCGTAGACCAGAACAGCCTTGCACTCACGGTTGATGGCGTTGTCCTTGGTGCCGCCGTTAAAGCTAACGATGGCGGGCTCGCCGGCAACCATCAGGCGGTCGATGATGCGGGCCATGATGAGGTTGCCGTTGCCGCGCTCCAGGTTGATATCGCTGCCGGAGTGACCGCCCAGCAGGCCGGAGATGTCGAGCGTGAGGGTGCTACCGGTCTTGTGCTCGCGCACGATGGGGCAGGTGTAGGTAACGACGACGCCGCCGGCGCAGCTGACGGTGGCAACGCCCTCTTCCTCGGAGTCAAGGTTAATCATGGTGCGGGCGCTAATCTGGGACTTGTCGAGCGTCTCGGCGCCGACCAGGCCAGTCTCCTCGTCGGTGGTGAATACGCACTCGAGGGCGGGGTGAACGATCGAATCATCATCGAGAACAGTGAGCATAAGCGCGACGGCAATACCGTTGTCGGCGCCCAGAGTGGTGCCGTTAGCGGTGAGGACGCCGTCCTTGACGACCAGGTCGATACCATCGGTCGTAAAGTCGTGCTCAACGGAGCCCAACTTGTCGCACACCATATCGATGTGGCCCTGCAGCATCACGGTCGGGGCATTCTCGGCACCGGCAGATGCGGGCTTGCGAATGATGACGTTGTAGACCTCGTCCTGGTACACATCGAGACCGCGCTCCTTGGCAAACGCAACCAGGAAATCGCTGATGCCCTTCTCGTTGCCAGACCCACGGGGGATCGCGCTGACCTCCTCAAAGAAATGGAACAGCTGGGCGGGCTCGTAGCCGGTAATCTTGTAGTCCATGGTGCCTCCTTGGCGCAACTGGTTAGACAGTAAGACATGCGACTTGTATATTCCCAGACTTTGCGTGCATAAACCAGTCGAAAACGCCGAGCGCCCTCGCATCATCGGCTAACGGTGGACCGTATAGCGTAACGGTCACAACTTCCGCAGCTCTACAAATCGAGGCGCCCTTTCCGGAGCGCCTCGATTGCGTGTATCAAATTGTCGCCACGCCCTACAGCGCGCCGGAACCGGCTTGCATCATGCCGCCGGGGCCCGAGGTCACGCCGCCGCTCACGGGCGCGGCGTTGCCGGTGTGCGGTACCGCCGGGGCGGTATCGCCACCAAGCGTGCCCGCCGGACGCGGTGCCGGGATCTCGCCCGTGCCGCGGCTAAAGACAAACTTGCCATCGGCCACGTCGCACAGGACGGTATCGCCCTCGCCCCACTCGCCAGCCAGCAGTTCCTCGGACAGCGGATCCTCGATGAGCTTTTGGATGGCACGACGCAGCGGACGCGCGCCGTTGGTGAGGTCGGTACCCTCCGCCACAATCTTGTCGTAGGCCGCATCGGTAAGCTTGATGTTCATGCCGTTTGCGATCAGGCGCTGGCGCAGATCGTCCACCAGCAGGTGCGCAATCTTGGTCAGGTTCTCGCCCGAGAGCTTCTGGAACACCACGATGTCGTCGATACGGTTGAGCAGCTCGGGGCGGAACAGGCGCTTGAGCTCGCCCATCGCGCGGCCGCGGATCTCACTCGAGGTGAGGCCCTGCTCGCCGGTGGTGCCAAAGCCAACGCTCGCATCCTGCGCGATCTCGCGGGCGCCCACGTTTGACGTCATGATGATCACCGTATTGCGGAAGTCGACCGTCTTGCCCTGGCTATCGGTCAGACGGCCCTCCTCCAACACCTGCAGCAGGATATTGAAGATGTCGGGGTGCGCCTTCTCGATCTCGTCGAACAGCACGACCGAGTACGGGTGACGGCGAACAGCCTTGGTGAGCTGGCCGCCCTCGTCGTGGCCCACATAGCCCGGGGGGCTACCGATGAGCTTGGAGACCTCGAACTCACTGCCGAACTCCGACATATCGAAGCTGATGAGCGCGTCCTTGCTGCCAAAGAGATACTCGGCGAGCGTCTTGGCGAGCTCGGTTTTGCCCGTGCCGGTGGGGCCCAGGAAGATAAAGCTGCCGCCGGGGCGACGCGGGTCCTTGAGCGGCGAGCGGCTGCGGCGCACGGCCTTGGCAACGGCCTCGACGGCCTCGTCCTGACCGATGATGCGCGTCTTGAGCACGCTTTCGGCCTGCAGCAGGCGGCGGCTCTCGCTCTCGGTGAGCGAGGACACCGGCACGCCCGAGGTCACGGACACGATGTCGGCAATCTGGGAGACATCGATGGTGAGCGGGCTGGCGTCGAGCTCGGCGGTCCAGGCAGCCTTGGCCTCGGCGAGCTCAATCTCGGCAGCCTTTTGCTGCTCGGTGATCTCGGCGGCCTTGTTCATGTCGTCGCTCTCGGTGGCCTCCTGCGCGGCGGCCTTAAGCTCCTCCACGCGATGCTCGGCCTCGCGCACCGGCTCGGGCGCGCGGTTGGCGGCGATGCGGGCGCGGGCGCCGGCCTCGTCAATGAGGTCGATGGCCTTATCGGGCAGGAATCGATCCTGGATGTAGCGGTCGGAGAGGTTCGCGGCGGCCTCGATAGCACCCTGCGTATAGCGCACATGGTGGTGCTCCTCGTAGCGCGGCTTGAGCGCGGTCAGGATCTTGACCGTGTCCTCGACGCTCGGCTCCTCGACATCGATGGTCTGGAAGCGACGCTCGAAGGCCGGGTCCTTGGTGAGGTACTTGCGGAATTCCTCGGCCGTGGTGGCGCCGATAATCTGGAAGGCACCGCGCGCGAGCACGGGCTTGAGCATGGAGCTCGCGTCGATGGAGCCCTCGGCAGAGCCGGCACCGATGATGGTGTGCATCTCGTCAATAAACAGGATGACGTCGTCAGCTTCGGTGGCCTCCTGGATCACGTTCTTGAGGCGCTCCTCAAACTCACCGCGATACTTGGCGCCCGCAACGAGGCCCGGCAGGTCGAGCGTCCAGATGTTCTGGTTCATAAGGTTCTCGGGCACGTTGCCAGCTGCAATCTGCTGAGCCAGGCCCTCGACGATGGCCGTCTTGCCCACGCCGGGGTCGCCCAAGATAAGCGGATTGTTCTTGGTGCGACGCGAAAGGATCTCCATCATACGCTGGACTTCCTTTTCGCGACCAATTACAGGGTCGAGCTCGCCGTCGCGCGCCTTCTGCGTAAGGTTGGTGGCGAACTGCTTAAGCGTATCGGTGCCGCTCCCCTTTTGCTGCGACGCGTCCGAGCCGCTAAAGAACGGCAGGCCCGCACCGGGACGCCCGGCACCGGCGCCGGCGAGCGGACGCTTCTTGTCCTGGTCCTTGGCGGTAAGTTTCTCGATAGCCTTTTTGATGGAGGCGGACGACACACCCAGGCGCATGAGGATGTCCATGGCCATGCCGTTACCCTCTTCGACGATGCCAATCAGCAAGTGCTCGGTCGACACGTAGGTCTGGTTGTTCTCACGTGCCACGCGGAAGGAGCGCTCCATCACGCTAATGACGAGCGGCGTAAAGGCGAGCTTGGCCGCCTCGGTCTCCTCACTGGGCTCGGGAACCGTGGTCTGGACCTCCTTGAGGGTGTCCATGATGTCGTCGTAGGAGATATCAAGCGAGCGCAGCGCCTCGGCAGCGATGCCCTCGTCCTCCTTGGCGAGTGCGAGCAGCAGGTGCTCGGTGCCCACCTTATTTGAGTGCAGATCGAGCGCCTCCTGTTTGGCCATCGACATGACCTTGCGCGCTCGATCGGTAAATCTATCTAACATGCTCGTTTCCTTACATGAGTTCATCGAAATCAAAACGCCCGCCCGTCGGCGGCGCTTTTGTCTCTTTACCCACAGGTTGTCTATGTTAACAGCTGGAGGAATATCTATAAACCCGGCTCACATGAATGCAGGTTATGACCGCATCGCGGGACTCACCGCGCGATGCGCGACAGGCGCCCCGCAAGAGAAACCCTAGGCGTCTTTCACCACGTCGGGACTCGTCGCACGCGATGCGCGATAGGCATCGGCCTCCTTGGAGACGCGTTCGAGCAGCTCGGATGTATCGACGCCCTCGACTTGCGCGACCGTTTCCACCGTCTGCATGGCGACCGCCCTCAGGTACGCGCACGCGCTGTCCCCCGGCTGCTCGAGGTCTATCTCCTCGCCGCCCTCCCGGGCAAAGCCGACCGCCATCACAAAGCCCATGATGCCCGAGACCAGAAAGCCCACCGCAAAGCTCGAATCTGCCTTGAGCTCTTCTCCGTCGGGGTGGACGATCTCTCTCACGCGGTCGATGATGATCGTATGGATGCCCTGCACGACCTGCTCGGCGGCACCCGCCCTCATGGTGATGACGATGCGCCGCAGCAGGCAGCGGACGTCGCGCCGGTCGAACGCCGAAAGGTCGCCCTCGCTCGAAAAATGCCAGAGGGCATCGGTGATGAGCTCGTTATCCTGCAGCAGCTGGGCTATGGCGATGGCGACGAGTTCATCGAAATCGTGAAAATAGTAGTAAAACGTTCCGCGATTGCACTGGGCGGCGCGGGTCACCTCGCCAACCGACAGCTCGAAGATGCTGTTGTTCTCGATGAGCTCCCAAAACGCCTCGATGATACGGGTGCGTGCATCGGGCGCATCGGCGTCCTTACGCGGTCTCGCCATGCGCCTCACCGCACCCCTGCGCCTTGGCGTTCATGATGAGCATCTGAAGACGGTTCTCCACGTTGGCGAAGCTCACGTCGGGATCGTAGTCGAGCGGCAGGAACTGCGCCGTGGGATACTGCTCCTTGAGCGCATGGATGAGCCCGCGCCCCACGACATGGTTGGGCAGACACCCGAACGGCTGCAGGATCACGAAGTTGCGGCAGCCGCGCTTGGCGTGCTCGAGGATCTCCGCCGGAATCAGCACGCCCTCGCCCGCATCGAACGTATGGTGCAGGATCTTATCGCTCGCGCGCACGAGCTCGGGCATGCGCGTCGGCGGCTCGTAGAGCGGGCTCGCCGCGCCCAGGCGGTCGCAACGGTCGTGCGCGAGCTCGAACAGGTTGTCCGCCGTGGCGTACCAGGCCTTTTCGGGCAGCGACAGGTCGACGTGGAACTCGCGCGACTGCGCATGCTTGTAGAAATAGGTCTTGCGGATCACGTCGGTCATGCGCGCCTCGATGACCTCGAGCCCGTTGTCCTCGAGGTAGCGCTCAATCTCGTGGTTGGCGCCGAGATGGAAATTGAGCAGGTACTCGCCCACGATGAGAACGGTCGGATGCGGGTTCGAGCGGTCGTACGGAACGGCGTCCATGATCGCAAGCGCGCGTTTGAAGCCCGTCGCCTGGCCTCTCAGCCCGGAGCGCTCCATGCCCTCGATAACCTCATCGAGCGCGCGGTCGAACGCAGCGTCCGCCGCGCCCTTCTCGAGCTCGTAGGGACGGATGCGCCTAAGCATGGCCTCGAGGGCATCGATCATGGGAAGACCGTAGGCGATCTGGATGCTCGGGCCAAGGCCGAGCTTGAAGCCCGGATGCGCATTGTGGGCATCGACGTCGTCGTTGGTGAGCACCGGGACATAGTCGTATCCCGCGTCGTCGAGCGCGCGGCGCAGCAGGGGCATGTAGTGCGTCAGGCGGCAGTCGCCGATATACTTGCCAGTCACCACGGCGACGTCGTGCGGGTCGTACTTACCGCTCTCGAGTGCCGCGAGCGCCTCGCCGATCACGATTTGCGCGGGGAAGCAGATGTCGTTGTGCACATAGCGTTTGCCCAGGCGGATGGCATCCTCGCGCCCGATATCAAGGGCCTCGGCGCGCACGCCCTGATTGCGCATCGCCGCGGTCATGAGCCTGCAGAACGCATGGGAGGTGTTGGGGACCAGCGCGATCTTGTCGTGCCGGTCGCGCTTGGTGTACTTGACCTTATACGGGTCGTCGAGCGGATGGACCGCGTGCACCCGGGCGCCCTCGGCACGCTCCTCCGCGCGACGACGGTTGACCGACTCGATAAACGAACGCACGCGAATGCCCATGGGACCGGCGACGTCGCTCTCATCGAGCTTGATCATCATCGGAACCTTGGAGCCCATCTCGCCCATCATGCGCGCGATCTCGTCGGTGAGATACGCATCGTGGCCGCAGCCGAAGCTGCCCATCTGCACGAGCTCGAGCTCGGGCGTCGATGCGACGATGACCGCGCACGACAGCATGCGCGCATGGTAGTTGTTCACGATGTCGATGCGGCTGTTGGAAAGATCGACGTTGCAGACCCCCGGCACCGCATCGGGCGTCAGCACGGGGATGCCGCGCTCAGAGAAGAGCTTGGGCAGCCCGTGGTTGACCAGCGGGTCGTTGTGGTACGGGCGCGAAGCGATCACCACCGCGTAGCCGCCGTCCTCGCGCACGTTCTCGAGCACCTGCCTGCCGCGCAGCTGCAGCTGGTTCTCAAACGTCTCCTGCGCGCGGTCCGCCTGCTCGGTCGCCTTGGCAACCAGGTCGGCATCGATATCGAAGGTCTCCTTGCACCACGCCTTGAGCTGGCGGTTTCGGTCGCCCTCGTCGTACCAGTGGAACAGCGGCGTATCGAACGGAACGCCGAAACGCTCCTCCGGGTTATCGGAATTGCGCATCACGTAGGGGTATCCCTTTACGACGGCGCACATCCACTCGCTGGTAGAGGCGGTGTTTTCGGTGGGCACCGTCGTGATGATGGGCATGAAGATGCGGTCGACGCCGGCGTCGACGAGATTGCGGATGTGCCCGTGGACGAGCTTGGCCGGGAAGCACACGGTGTCGGATGTGACGTGCGCCAGACCGCGCTCGTACATCGCCTTGGTGCTGCGTCCCGAGACGCGCACCTTAAAGCCGAGCGTGCTGAAGAACGTCGACCAGAACGGCATGGTGTCCCAGAACTCGAGCACACGGGGAATGCCGATCGTGACATCGCGCCCCCCGCTGACGGGAACCGTGGGGTACGACTCGAACAGCAGCTTCTCGCGGTCGACAAAGAGATTGGGGGCAGCCGCGGTCCGGTCGCGCCCCGTGCCGGGTGCCTGTGCCTCGCAAGCACCCTGCGGACGCAGCTCCTCCGCCGCGGGAACCTCGCGCACGAGCTCATCCCATGAGATGGCGCCGCCGCGCGGGCAGCGATTGCCCGTGACGTAAAGCGAGCCGTCGCCAAATGCCACGACCGCGCGCTGGCAGCGGTTGTTGCACCGACGGCAGGTAACGCCGCCGAACTCGCGATGCTCGAAGCGCTCCACGGCATCGAGCCCGATAAACGACGTGCCGGCGTCGCCCTTGTGGCATTCCTCGCGCGCGAGCAGGGCGATACCGATAGCGCCCATCAGCCCCGGGTGGGGCGCACGCGTGACGGGTTTGCCCAGATACTGCTCGAATGCGCGCAGCACCGCGTCGTTTCGGAACGTGCCGCCCTGGACGACGACTTTGTCGCCCAGACGGTTGAGATTTGAAACGCGAATGACCTTGGTGAACACGTTCTCGATAATCGAACGGCAGAGACCGGCCATGATGTCGCCCGGACCCTTACCGCGCCGCTGCTCGGAAACGACGCTGCTGTTCATGAACACCGTGCAGCGGCTGCCGAGAACGGCGGGGGCTTTGGACGAAAATGCCTCGGTCGCGATATCCTCAACGGCTATTCCGAGGTTTTTGGCAAAACCCTCGAGGAACGAGCCGCAGCCCGCAGAGCACGCCTCGTTGACGACGATATCGGTCAGCACGCCGTGGTTGAGCCAGATGGCCTTCATATCCTGTCCGCCGATGTCGAGCACGAAGGTCGCATCGGGAACGCATACGCACGCGGCGCGGGCGTGCGCGACCGTCTCGACCGTATGGTAGTCGGCGTGGAACGCGCGCGCGAAAAGCTCCTCGCCGTATCCCGTGGTGCCCACGGCATCGATCGCAAGCGTGACTCCCGCTGTCTCCCAGCGGTTCTTCAAGCTGACAAGACCCTGTTGGGCGACGTCGAGCGGTCTGCCGTTATTAGACGCGTAGAACGAATCGACAAGCTCACCCGCCTCATCGACCAGGGCGAACTTGGTCGTCGTGCTCCCCGAATCGATACCGAGCGCCACACGCACCGTCTCTCCGGGCGCATACGCATCCGGACCCTTTGCCGGCGTCTCTTTGCCATGGCGTGCCGTAAAATCCGCCTGCTCGGCAGGTGTGGCAAAAAAGGGCTGGGCAAGACGTCCCTCCCCGCTTGCGGGCGCGACCGTCTCGAGCTTATCCAGCCGGACAAAAGCGTCGGGAAGGTCGATCGGTTGGGACGATGCGAACATGTCGGTCAGCGACAGGGCGGCACCGCGCGCGACCATGATCTGCGGATCGCGCGGGACGATAACCTGATCGTCCGATAGATTCAGTTGCTCCCGGAACACGCGGACCAGTGTGGGGTTGTAGGCGAGCGTACCGCCCTCGAAGATTACCGGCGGCTCGATGTCGATACCCTGGGCCAGACCGCCGATCGTTTGGCGGGCGACCGCGTGAAGCGCCGAAAGCGCCAGGTCGGTGGTAGGAATGCCCTCGTTGAGCAGCGGCTGGATATCGGTCTTTGCGTACACGCCGCAGCGGCCCGAGACCTCGTGGACGGTCGTTCCCCGGCTTGCGAGCTGCTCGAACTCGCCCGATTCGGTGCCGACCCCCATGAGCTTTGCCATCTCGTCGATAAATGCACCGGTACCGCCTGCGCACGAGCCGTTCATGCGCATGTCGGCAACCTCGATGTCTCCCTTATCGTTGGTGCGGAAGAAGATCATCTTGGCGTCTTGGCCGCCCAGCTCGATGGCGCAGCGCGTCTGCGGATAGAACCTGCTGATCGCGAGCGCGTTGGCGACCACCTCCTGAACGTACGAGGCGCCCAGCGCGGTCGCGATATCGCGCGCACCCGAGCCGGTCACCGCAACGCGCAGTGACTCATGGGGAAAGCGCTCGGCGAGCTCGCCGAGCATGGCGCGCACGCTCGCTGTCTGACACGCCCCGTGGCGGCGATATCCCCACCACGCCTCGGTCATATCCTCGTGCATCGCGTAAACTTTGGTCGTCGTCGACCCTACGTCCAGTCCTACTAGCAACGCCATAATGCTCCGTCTCTCGCATTTTTCCTGCTAGAGATATACCACTCTACGTAATACAACAGACTGTTGTATTTAAACTCCGTATAAAAAGCGGCTGCCGAAACGCTTCAGCAGCCGCCGAATGCACCAACAGATTGTTCTGCGCGCTAGCACGTCGGGCAACGGAGCAGCACGGGCCCTCCGGTCATGCGCACCGCTCACGCCCGCGATGTCGCCGAGAGAGCTATCCACGCTTAGGGCTCCAACCAAGCAAGTCGCCCGCGCTCAGCAGATCCCTAAGCGAGCTACTCGCACTCAGGAGCCATAGCCTGCTCCAAGAGCTCGGCATGCTCCTCCTCGAAAACCGTCCCCACAGGGAAGGCGCGACGGAAGACGAAGTGGGAAATCGGACCGGCTACCAAAAGGTTCCACGGCAGCGCCATCACAAAATTATGCGGGATGTTGATCATCCAGATCGCGGGCACGGAATACAGGTTCGCAAGGATGCCGCCGGGCATGTGCGTCAGACCCTCGCACGCGCCGTAAAGCGACATGATGATGACCATGGGAACGACCATGCAGGAGCTGACGGCGAGCGTCATGGCAAGTGGCGAGCTCTTGCCCGGCGTGACCAAGTACTTAAAGGCGAAACCCTTGGCGAGCGGGCTGGCGACGAACCAGTCGCAGCACATGGCAAAAATGTAGGCAACGGGGAAGCCGAGCCACGCAGCGGCAACAACCTCGCCGTTGATGGCCCCGTGCTGCAGGGCAACGTTGTAGATGCTCATCCAGAGCACCATGCAAAAGCACATGATAAAGGTGAGCAGCAGGCTCTCTCGTTTGTTGATAGGCATAAAGGGCAGATTCCTCTCTGTGTTGTGCCGCGGCGCCACGCAACAAAAACGGGCGGGCAAGATGGAGCTGTTGGAACTTCATCTCGCCCGCCCGTGGTACGCGCGTCTGCGACTACTTATGTGGTGGAACTACCCTAACACGAACGGCGCGCGCTTCGTAAGCGTTGAGTTTATGAAGATGCAGGGCACCGATAATCCCCCGACCCCATAAGTTGCGGTGGAATACGGACTGTTTTGACCCTTTAAGCAACAATTCAGTCCCTATTTCACCGCAACTCATTTGGTGCAAAGTAACATGTCCCCCCTTGCACCAATTAGCTGGTGTGGCGCCAGCGGGGGTCGGTGAGGGTTCTCGCCACGCCCAAGCCAACGGGCAGAAACGCCACGATGAGCACTGCACGCACAAACCAGCCAAGCATATTGACCGTGTCGAAGGTGCACATGTAATACATAGAGCGATAGAGATACAATCCCGGCACCATAATGACAATCGAAGGCACCGTGAGGGCGATGCGCGGGTAGGTGAGCTTGACTTCAGCCAAGCTTGCGAGCAGCCCCGATACCAGCGCGCCGATAAACGCTGCTGCCTCGGGAGGCATTCCCGTGCTGAGGCCCAGGAAGGGAATCATCGTCGGCGCATCGACAAGGGTCAGACGCAGGGTATTGGACACGGCGCCGATCAGCCCAGCTGCCGCGGCCATCTTTACCGGGCTGTTGAACATCACCGAGAAGCCGAATACGCCAACGAAGCTCATCACCACGCGCAGGAGCGTAAGGGCAAGCGGCGAAAGGCCCAGTGGGGCAAAGTCGTCCGGCGCTAGGCCAACACACTCGGCAACCATCCAACCTACGAGGGTCGCCATCACAATAATCGATACGGCATATGAAAGGCGCTCGATACCGCTTCGCATGTCGAGCTTAGCGATGTCGAGGCCTGCCGTAATGAGCGGAAAGCCGGGAATCACAAAGAGCATGGCGCCGATATAGCCTTCTTGGTGCGACATTGCCCCCGGTATGACCTGGCCAAGGCCGAGCAATGCCAGCAGATACGAAACGCAAGCGAGCGCAACGCCGGTCGTCAGCGCGCTGAACTGACCAAGGCCTTGCTTGAGAATATGGGAGCGAGCAAAGTTACCGACACCAGCGCCTACGAATGCGCAGGCCATCTCGATAGGGCCGCCGCCGAGCAAAAAGACGAAGGCGCCGCAAGCACAAGCTGCCGCAAGACCCTGTTGCCAGGGAGAGTAGTCGGGCTTTGAACTCTCAACGGTCTTGAGCATCTCGTGGTATTCGTGCACGGTAAACCGGCGCCCATACGTCTCGATTTCCTTTAAGAAGCTCTCCATCATCCAAATGCGATGGGTATTGACGCCCGTTGTGGGCAAGCTGACAACCTCACTAAAGCAGTGACCATCTTCGATGCAGGTACACTCAAACGACAGGAGACTTAAGTCAACGTGGATGGTGACACCGAGTACGGCGGCAACACGATTCATGGTATCGCGCACGCGCCAGGCACCCGTTCCGCTTGCCAGCATAAGCATGCCGGTGCGGCAGATGATGGATGATTTATCGGTGAGCGGCGCATCGACGGCAAGCTCATCGCCTGCCGTCACGATCTGGTGCCAGTCAGTTTTCATATGGAGCGCGCCGGCACGAACACCGTGGTGCATGGGGGCTCTCGAAAGCAGCGAGTTAAGGCGCGAAGACTGTGGGGGCTCCGTTGATTCGTCCTCAACCTCATCAGTCTCTTCATCGACCAGATCAAAGGAATCAAGCGGCGCTGGCTCGCGACGGTCGATCAGCTCCTCGTCCTCATCATCAAAGTAATTGAACTGATCGAGCATGTCCTCTTCGATTGAACGCTCGCTCGCGTCGTCCATATAGACGCTCCCTTCCTACCGACTAACCCCCATCCTAGGCAGCAACGGCTAAAGGAAACATAAAAGAGACGGCTGTCATGCGAGCCATGTGCGCAATAGCCGTGGGTAGTCGTTTAATAACGTCCCCAATGACTACCAGTAACTCGACAAGGACTGTCCCCAAGTGCCGGCAGAGACGATATGAGCAGGACATAAAAACATTGAGAGCCCCTGCTGCATGAAAGA
>CAUACA010000031.1 GCA_958427355.1 uncultured Collinsella sp.
AGCTCGTCAATCGATACATCAATTCTTGAAGGCATGTATTCCACCAATTTTTAATGAAACAACGGCGGTAATCGCTATCGCGATTGCGCCAATAATACCGAGCGCCATCTGAATGGGATATAACCCCAGCACATGTCCAAATACGGAGAAAAACAATGCGGAAAAGAGGGCCCTTACCAGAGACGCGGCGGAAAGGATCGTCGCACGGAGATCGTCCGCTATCCCGTCTTGGATTATGTTTTCCGAAGTGATGTACACCACTTCTGGGAGGAAACAAAGCACCATGCTAAGGCCAAACAAACACAAAGGATTTGAAGCGAACCACGGAAGAATCAAGAAAAGGCCCGCCTCGATTAGCATCGAGCCGAGCATGGTATTTCTTTTCCCGAAACGCGACGAAAAGAAATCTGCTGCAATGTAGGCCGTCGCATTTACTGCATAGGATGCACCGAAAAAGATTCCTATTATGGAGACGGGAGCATGAAACGCGTCGAATACCAACTGATTCAAGTTGTAATAACTCCCGTAGAATCCGTCGAGCATGCTTGTGCCGATGAGGAGAAGCAATATCGCAAATGCGGATTCTCCAACGCGCCAGGTTTCGCGCCTGAACATCTTGGCTGCGTCAAACCTCCCCTTTTCTGATCTTTCAGAACGGGTCGTTTCCGTCCTCTCAATGGGATACAGGAGGAAAAGCTGCAGGAGATAGAAAACGGAGACACATATGTAGAGGGCACTCCAAGACACTTGGGCAATGAAAGACCCGAGTACAATTGCTATTCCCGTAGCGATTGATTGCGCGGCGAGCAGCCGAGCGTTGATGGTGAGGAAGCGCTCTCCTTGACCGGCATTTCGAACAATTTCATATAAAAGTGCTTGTTCGGATCCCGATTGAAGGGAGTAGGCGAGCGCCTCAACAAGGGAAAGCACGACAAGAAAGGGACCTGAGAGCAACAGCATGCCGGCCGTATGGAAGAAAAGCAGCAGCACGCCCACTTGAATCGAAAACTTCTTTCCAAAGAAATCGCCTACCAGCCCTGTTGGTAGCTCGAGGACGACCGTTGCAATGTTGAACAGGGCTTGATAAAGCGTGATTTCCGTGACAGACATTCCTTTCTCCGCAAGGAAAAGTAGAAACACTCCCCGATTTAAAACAAATCCCGTGAGAACGAAAAAGGCGGAATAGACGTGCAGTTTCGTAGTGGCTTGCTTGTTCATTTGATACTTCCGATGACAATTTTGGCCTAGCGGGCGGCGGAATCAACCGAAGATGAGGCGCGTTGGCGCCGGGCGTCCAGATGCGTCATGCTGAAAATAGATGAAGCGTATGATTGACAAAACCATAGAGCCCGTCACAAATTGACTACTCCCAATGCTGGTCGTGGAGGGCGGCACCGAGAAAGTCGGCATCGAAGGGCACAGCTTCGGCAAAAGCGTAGTCGCCGTCGCTGGCGATGAGCAGGTAGTTTTCCTCGCCGCCGAACTTCGCATCGCCACAGGGGACCACCCAGACATGGGCGAATACCTCGAGTGCCGTGGCAGCGCAGTCGCGCAGGAACGTCACATCGCTCCCCTCGTTTGTGCTTACGATATTGGCAACGTAGACGCCACCGACATTTAGGCTGCCCCGCACCAAACGCAACGCCTCAACCGTCGCCAGCTCGCGTACGGGCTCGGCACCGCCAAAGCAATCGCTCACGACCACGTCGTAGCGACGATGACCAACACTCGTCACGCCCAGATAAGAGCGAGCCTCAGCGGTTATCACCCGCAGGCGATCGCCCGCCGTGCACTCCAGCTCGTCCAGATAGAACCAGCGGCGCGCCAGGCGCGTAATCTCTCCGTCATACTCGATGACGTCCATGCGCAAGCCCTCGTGCGACATCAGCGCGAACTTGGGATAGGCAAACCCGCCGCCACCCAGCATAAGCATGCGGTTGATACCGTGACCATAAGCATCACGCATCGCATCCTCGGACTCAAACACGTCGTCAAACGCACGATAGTACGCAAAGACGGGCTCCGTCCAACGCTCACCAACGTAACTTGCGCTTTGGTAGACGCTGCCTTGCACCAACACGCGAATCTCGTCGCCGCCCTCATCGTGCACGCATTTCACACGCGCCAACCCATTGCGGGTTCGCGCAACCTGCAGACAGGCAGCACGAACAGCGACAGCGGCCGCACCAAGCGCCGCGGCTCCCAGAGCAACACCGGCAACGACGCCAGCAGAAACACTCGGCTTGTTCATCTAGAGCTCCTTTTGCAGATAGAGTCCATGGTCGCAAAAACCCAAATGGCGATAGTACTCGCGCGTACCGATTGCGCTAATCACGTTGATACGCGTATAACCCGCATCCCGGGCAATCTCGCACGCACGCTCTACGAGCAAACGCCCCAATCCATGGTGCTGGGCTGCCTGGCCTTGATCTCCCACGCGCGCCGCCATGCCATACACGTGCACCTCGCGAATCATCGCCTCGTCCGGTGTCGTCGGCAACTCATCCGCATGCGCGGCAACAAAAGCACGATCGGGCAGAGACAGACGCAAAAAGCCCGCGATCTTGCCCTGCGGCGTCACCCACTGCAAAAAGCGCTCGTGCGTCACCGGCGTCTCGTACGCCACTTCCTCGTCAAGGGTCAGCTCATGCAAGTCGGCGCCCGCCGTGCTAATCTCGCGATAGCGAATCTCACGCACTGTCGCGCCTTCCCCACGAGCCGACAAGCGGTTTTCAACGAGCTGACGCAGGTTGGGCTTCTTGTTGCCCACCATGATGTCGTCGGAGCTAAAGTCGCGGATCATGCGACTGATGCGGCAGAACGCCGGCGTCACCACGATGTCGTCGGCCAACACATCGAGCAGCTCTTCCTCGGTATAGGGACGCCACTCGCCGCGCTCATAGCAGCCCACCAGACGCGAGCCCTCGATGAGCGCGCACGGGTAGACCTTGACCTCGTCGGGCATAAAGGCCCCTTCGGTCATAAAGCGCTCGTAGTCGCGCTTGTCCCCCTCGGGTGTGGCGCCCAATAAGTTGAGCATAAAATGCGCATGGATCTTAAAGCCAAAGAGGCGCGCAAGCGAAAACGCCTGCTCGATCTGAGCCACCGAAATGCGACGCTCGTTGATATCGAGCAAATGCTGGTCGAGGCTCTGGATGCCCATCTGAATCTTGGTGCAGCCCAGACGACGAATGAGCGTGAGAGCCTGTGGCGTCACGGCATCGGGGCGGGTCTCGATAACGAGCCCCACCACGCGATGCTTCGCCGTCTCGTTGATGCGCTGCTGACGCTCAAGCTCCTCCATCGTTGCCGTCTGCCACTCGGCAGCCTCGCCCCATGGCGTACCGGGGCCGTACAGACGACGCACTGCGCGGTTATAGCCACCAACGACAGCATCCACACGCCCCTGCTCGTCGGCAACGCCGCTCGCAAGCTCGGCCTCGTCGGTCGCAATGCCGGCAGCCCGATAGCGCTCGCGGCGCTCTGTTACCACCGGCGGCAGGGCATCGGCGGGAGCGTCATCGAGCAGGCGCCCTGCCTCGGCACGGCTGATGCCCGGACGCGCCAACATGGGGTTTGCTGCCACACCGGCGACGGCATCGTCATTGAGCGCACGGAAAAGCTCCGACATAAACCACGTCTGATACCCTTGCGGATAGTCGCTCCAGGTACCGCCGAGCACAATGAGCTCTATCTTGTCGGTCGCATGTCCCATCTGCGAAAGCGCGGTCAGACGAGCGCTCACCTGCAGATACGGGTCGAAGCAGTTTTGCTCCGCACGGGCGCACGCCGGCTCGGCGTGCAGATAGCTTTTGGGCATGCGCAGATCGTTGGGGCAAAACAGGCAATCGCCCGAGCATGGCCGGGGCTTGGTAATGACGGTAATGGTCGCCACGCCCGAGGCCGTTCGGCGCGGCTTCATACGCAGGACCTGCAGCAGTTGACGCTCCAGATCGGAATCGACATTCCACGCAGCCCACCGAACCGGCTCCTCACGTTTAACCCGCTGGTAGAACGGCAGCAGACGGCGCTTGGCCAAATCGCGTTTGTCGGCACCCTCACGGCGCGCCTCGGCATGTATCAGTTTGACGAGCGCTTTGTCGTCCACGGTCTCGCCGCGACGCAGAGCCTCGAGTATGTTCAAGATAATCTGTTCCATGTCCCCATTGTAAAGGCAAAGGCGCCGAAGCCCGTCACGGCTCCGGCGCCTCCATCAAAGAGCATGCCTATATGTACCGATCTCCGAAAACCGCATGTCACTCCGGATCAAACGACATGTCGCCCGAACCGACCTCAAAACGATACGTAGCAGACTTATCGCCGTTATCGAATTCAAGATTCAAAATGGTCTCGCCGTCGTAGCCAAGCGGAAGGAAATCGCTCTCAAAGTCGCCGCTGCCCAAGGTGAGGCTCGCCTTAAAGCCCGTCGAGTTCGGAACCGTCATCTCCACATCGCCCGAGCCCACACTCACGTCCATCGACTTCGCGGGGGCCTGGTAGAGCTCGAACGTCACATCGCCCGAACCGACCTCAGCACTGAGCGCATCAGTCACGCTGCCCGTAAACTCTACATCTCCCGCACCCAGGAAAAGGTCGAAACCATCACAGATGACACCGACAATCTGCAGATCACCCGAGCCCACGTGCGCGTTGACTCCCTTCAAATGTTCGGCAACACGGCGCGGCAGCTCGACCGTAACTGTGCGATCGATTGCCTTACCGTCATCACTTCCAAACTGAGAAACCTTGAGCGTCGAGTCCTCGACGGATGCGATGTTTTGCGTCGCGGCCTTGGAGGCATCCATACCCTTGGCAACGCGCCCCCGCTCGATAACGCGAGCCTTGTTGCCGTCAACAACCTTGACGTCCACCGACGCCGCATTGATATCGAAATCGAGGTAGCGGAACTCATCGGCATCAAAGGTCGCACTCGAAAGTTGCTGAGGCCGAGCGGAATGGCTGCCGCTATTCAAGGAATCGTCCTCGTCAAACATATCGTCAAAATCAGACAAATGGCCAGATAGAATACCGGTCGTACGTACCATATCGGAATGAGCCAATAGCCGCGAAGTGCCAAAGACAAGCCCGATAATCAGTACAAACGCTCCGATGCCAACGCCCAAGCGTACCTTGGATTCATGCGAAAGCTTCATCATTCATCACTCTCTTTGGCAATCGGCTCAGCGGTAGTCGCGGTAGCCACGTCAGCATCAGATTCCGCAGAAGTATCCTTCCCCTGGGCCTTGACCGCCACCGACGCCGAACCAACCTGAATATCCCCGCGCGCCCAATCGCCATCGAGCGCACGCGCCACCCAGTGATAGATGGGAATCGTAAAGAAGATCAGTGCGGCAAAGGGGCCGGCACCAAACAGGAACATCAGCAAAAAGAACAGCAGCCAGCACACGGCCCAATACGGGAACGACTGGAACGGGCCCTTCACCGGAGTCGAGCCAACCGCACCGCCACTCGTCGCCTGCGCCGTAGCGGCATTGGCGGCCTGTGCACTCCAGCTTGCCGCTTGCGCCGCCTTGGCGGCGGCATCACTCGCCTGCGTTGCCGCCTCGGTGGCACGTGCCGCCGCCTCATGGGTGCGTGCGCGCTCTGCCGCCTCGGCCTCGCGTTGGCGAGCGCGGTCCTCGTTCTCAAACTCGATATCGTCCTCAATCTCGTCGCTCGGATTGAGCAACTCGTCCAAGCTCACGCCATAGAGTTTGGCGAGCGAGATCAGGTTCTCGGTATCGGGTGAGCTCTCCGCGCGCTCCCATTTACTGACCGCCTGGCGCGACAGCCCCAGCTTTCGCGCCAGCCCTTCTTGGCTAAAGCCTTTGCTGCGGCGAAGGTCGGCGAGCCGCTGCGCAGTTTCTACATTCATGGTTCCTCCTATGTGATGCCAGCCGTGCCGCCGGACCGTTTTTGTTCTTAAGGCGCCTTGCACAGTTAAAAATCTATCCGCCACCGCCAAAAACATGCCACCTATTCTAGTGAGATTTTTGACAACCGGCGGTTGCGGGTGCATATGAGCTGCGGAAATGTGTCCAAACAAAGCAATGACCCGTAGCTTGGTTGTCCCCGTTGCGGCGTTAACGGTAGTATGGTCGTACTGTTAATTCCGCACCGCCAACGGAGGGAGTTCCGCGCCGTGAACCGCGATTTCGCCTCATCGCTCATCCAGCTCAACAACACGTTCTATCGCGAGCACTCCGCCTCCTTCTCCGATACGCGCCAGGCCCCGTGGCCCGGCTGGGTGCGCACCATGGACATCGCGCTCGGGCAGCTCGACGTCGCCACGATCGAGCATCCCGTCCGCGTCTTCGATCTTGCCTGCGGCAATATGCGATTCGAGAATTTTGCCGCCGGCGGCGCACTTGCCGCCAAGGGCGTCGATGGCGCAAACCCCTCGGCAGATGCCAGCTGCCCGTTTGAGTTCTATGGTGTTGACTCGTGTCAGGATTTGGCTATCGATGCGCACGGTCACGCCCTGCGCATTCCCAACCTGCACTTCCAGGAACTCGACGTGCTTGACGCCCTTATGAAGCTCAACCCCGCCGAGACGCCCGACGTGCTTTTCGACGCCCCACTCGCCGATATCTCGGTCTGCTTTGGCTTTATGCACCACGTGCCGTCGTGCGAGTACCGCGTACGCGTGCTCGACGCCCTGGTGCGGCAAACGCGCCCGGGCGGCATCATCGCCATCAGCTTTTGGGAGTTTATGAACGACGAGCGCATGGCGCGCAAGGCCGTTCGAGCCGAAGCCCGCGCCGAGCTCACCCCGCCGTTTGAGGGTTACGATTCCGCGCAGTTTGAAGCCGGCGACCACCTCATTGGCTGGCAAAACGACCGCCACGCCTACCGCTACTGCCATCACTTTGACGATCAGCAGATCACCGACCTGGTGCGCGGCGTCCGTACGTTCTACAAGAGCGGCGAGGTCCCCGTGCGCGAGCTTGAGCGCTTCCATGCCGACGGTCGCAGCGGCGAGCTCAACCGTTATGTGATCCTCAAGCGCCTGTAGGCACCGACGACTCGCCGTCGAGCCGTACCGCATCTTTCGGGCAAATAATGCCCACCCCTTTTCAACCCATTGACGGAACGCGCAGCTATGCGTTCCATATTTATGACCAAGGAGCCTCATGGGAGCCGTCCACGTTCGCACGCCTAAGAACTTTGTGCTCGAGGAGCGCCTGGAGCGCTACGCCGATGCGATTGAGACGAACCCCGAGGCCTATGCCGGAGATTGGCGTGAAGCCTGTGCGCCAGTTGGCAGCAAGCCATTCGAACACCTTCACCTGGATCTTGGCTGCGGCAAGGGAACGTACCCTGTAGAGCGCGCGGCCCACGAGCCAAACACCCTCTTTATCGGTATGGACCAGGAGCCCATCTGCATCGCCTATGCCGCGCAGAAAATCTGCGAGCAGGAGCTGCCCAATGCGCTTGTGCTGCCCCGAGGCGCGGCATCGCTGCCACAGCTATTTGCCGCAGGCGAGCTCGATGCCATCACCATTAACTTTCCCACGCCGCAGCCCAAGGCCAAGTACGCTAAAAAACGACTCGTCCATGTCGACCATCTGATGCTCTACCGCCCGCTCTTTGCAGTCGGCGCCACCGTCACACTGCGAACCGACAGCAAGCCATTGCGCGACTACGCCCTGGGGCAGTTTGCCGCGGCAGGCTACGACACGCTTTGGGTAAGCGACGACGTTCGTCGCGACCATCCCGAGCATCCCGAGACCGAATATGAATGCCGCACGCGCGAGATGGGTGCCGCCGTCTATGGCATTTGTGCCACGCCCGGTGCGCAGCCCAGCGATGAACAGCTCGCAGCAGGCCGCGCGCAGGAGCAAAGCCTTGCCTGTTACCTGCCCGACAACCTCGATGAGCTCACCTATGTACCTCTGGGCATGGAAGAGGCCGTCGAGAACTTTAGAAACCGCGCCCGCAAAGGCAAGAAGCGCCTGCCGCAAGAGTCCTAGGGACCTCTGATGGTCGCGGTGTCGGCAAACAAGCGCAAATAGGCGTCAGCAAGCAACCCTCAAAACCTAAGTGAGTAGACTTTTTTGCAATAGCCAAGCACAGCCCGAATAACGAAAACTAAACCGCAGGTAGAGCCCTTGCGCAAAAGCCATGTGCTCGCGACATCGCAAAAAGTCTACTCACTTAGCTGGCAACCGCACCAAACGGCCGGACAGAACGCCCATTTCCTGCATTTTCTCGCGCGCTGGCACCCCGCGCCGCCGCTACGCCATAATAGTTGGCGGACAATCGCGAGAGAAAGCAAACACATGGCACAGACCACGACAGATACCGCCGCCAGCACCGTCTCCGGCGCCGGCGCCGCCAGCTCATTCTCGGGCGGCACGGGAACCGAAGCCGAGTTTGGCTCGCTCGGCGCGCTCTCCCCCACCTGGTGGGAGCCCGAGGATGGCAGTGAGCCCGAGCCATGGCTCACGCCCGACCAGGCCTTCGAGCGTTTCTTTGAATGGACGAGCGATCGCGGTATTGAACTGTGGGATCACCAAGAAGAGGCCCTCATGGACCTGGCTGCCGGCGATCACGTCATCTTAGGCACACCGACCGGATCGGGTAAATCGCTCGTCGCGCTGGGCATGCTCTTTATGGGCATGGCGCAGGGTAAGCGTTGTTATTACACGGCCCCCATCAAGGCCCTGGTCAGCGAAAAGTTCTTCGACCTTGTGCAGGTGCTCGGCCGCGATAACGTCGGCATGATCACCGGCGACACGCATATCAACACCAAGGCACCCGTCATCTGCTGCACGGCCGAAATCCTTGCCAACGATGCGCTGCGCGAGGGTGAGGACGCCGATGTGGGCTGCGTGGCCATGGATGAGTTCCACTACTTTGCCGACCCCGATCGCGGTTGGGCCTGGCAGGTGCCGTTGCTCACCCTGCCCCACACGCAGTTTATGCTCATGAGCGCCACGCTCGGCGATGTCGCTGCCATCGCCGCCTCACTCGAGGAGCACACCGGCGCTGCTTGCGACTTGGTTGTCGACGCCCCGCGTCCTGTTCCGCTGAGCTACGACTATGTGACGACCTCCCTCGAGGGCACCGTCGAGCTCGCCATGCGCCGTGGCGAGGCCCCGCTCTATATCGTGCACTTTAGCCAGGATGCCGCCCTTGCGACGGCGCAGTCGCTCGCCAATTTTGGCATCGCCAGCAAGGAGCAGCGCGAAGCCATCAAAGAAGCGGCAAAGGGAACGAGCTTCTCGACGGCCTTCGGCAAGATCCTCAAGCGCTTGCTCGGCTGCGGCGTCGGCGTGCACCATGCTGGCATGTTGCCGCGCTATCGCCTGCTGGTCGAGCGCTTGGCACAGCAGGGCCTGCTGCCCGTCATCTGCGGTACCGATACGCTCGGCGTCGGCATCAACGTACCCATCCACACCGTGGTCCTCACCGCGCTCACCAAGTTCGATGGCTACAAGATGCGTCGTCTGCGCGCCCGTGAGTTCCATCAGATTGCCGGTCGCGCCGGCCGCTCGGGCTTCGATACCGAGGGCATGGTGATTGCCGAGGCACCCGAGCACGAGATCGAGAATGCCAAGCTTATGGCCAAAGCAGGCGACGACCCCAAAAAACTCCGTAAGATTAAAAAGAAAAAGGCCCCCGAGGGCTTTGTCACCTGGAACAAGCAGACCTTTGAGCGCCTGATCGAGACGCAGCCCGAGACGCTCAAGCCGCGCCTGCGCATCACACACTCCATGGTGATTAGCGTGGTCGAGCAGGGCGGCGATGCCCGAGCCCGCGTACACGACCTCATCGAGACGAGCCTGCAGACCCCCGAGGAAAAGGCTAAGCTCGAGGTTCGCGCCGACGAAATCTTCGCCACGCTCATCGACTCCGGCGTCGTCGTTCGCACCGAGGTGCCGCCCGCACCCGACGCCCCGACTGACGCCGCACCAGACATCGACTATGCGCTGACGGTCGACCTGCCCGAGGACTTTGCGCTCGACCAGCCGCTCTCGCCGTTTTTGCTTGCCGCGCTGGAGTTGCTCGATCCCGAGAGCGAAACCTATACCATGGATCTGATCTCGATGGTCGAGGCAACGCTCGAGGATCCCAAGCAGGTGCTGCGCGCACAGGAGCGCGCCGCGCGCGACCGAGCGATGGCCGAAATGAAGGCCGACGGCATCGAGTATGAGGAGCGTTTGGAGCGCATTCAAGACGTCACGTACAAAAAGCCGCTCGAGGATTTGCTCGACGCCGCTTTTGACAAGTACTGCCAGGAAGTGCCCTGGGCCAACGACTACCAGCTCTCTCCCAAGAGCGTCCTGCGCGATATGCTGGAAAGCGCGAGCGATTTTAAGGGCTACATTCAAAAGCTCGGCATCGCCCGCTCCGAGGGCATTTTGCTGCGCTACCTGGCAGAGGCTTACCGTTCGCTTGACCGCACCGTGCCCATCGAGAAGCGCGACGAGCGCCTACGCGACATTATCTCGTGGCTAGGCTTTGTGGTGCGCTCGGTCGACTCGAGCCTGGTGGACGAGTGGGAAAACGCCGGCAACCCGGCTGCCCTCGACGCCGCGCCGCCGCAGGGCATCGACGAGGTCGTTGCGGACCGTCGCGGCTGCACGCTGCTGGTGCGCAACGCGCTCTTCCGCCGCGTGACCCTTGCCGCCCGCGAGCACGTTCGCGACCTGGGCGAGCTCGACGACGACTGGGGCATGAGCGAGATCCGCTGGCAAAAAGCGCTCGACGCTTACCACGAGCAGCATGAGGAGATCCTCACCGACGGAGATGCCCGCAGCGCCGCGATGTTTTCCATCGATGAGTCCGACGAGAAAACCACGCACGTATGGCACGTGCACCAGATCTTTGCCGACGAGGACGGCGACCACGACTTTGGCATCATGGGCGATGTCGATCTGGACGCCACGCAGGACGGCGGCGAGGTCATCTTCAAAAACTACCGCGTCGGCTTTATCGAGGACCTGCTCGAGGACTAGCCACACATACTGGAACAAAACGAAGCGGGCCGCTGGTAACATCGCCAGCGGCCCCGCTTTTGCACTATACGCTATGCCTTACTCGGCATCCTCGACCTCATACGAATCCGCCTCGGCTGGCTCATCGTTTGCCTCTGGCGCGGCCCCGCGTGCCTCGTCAAACGCCGCCTTCATGGTCTTGTTGCCCCACGTGAGCTTGCGAATGGTGAGCTCATCGGCCTTGTTGTGGGCCAGACGCAGATTCTCGGTACTGCGACGCAGGTCGTCCTTGGTTTTCTCGAGCTGCTTAATGGCGGCATCGATCTCCTTGATCGCCGACTCGAACTGCTTGCTCGCCAGGTTGTAGTTGCGCGAGAAGCCGTCCTTGAACTTCTCCATCTTGGCTTCGAAGTTCGTGACGTCGATATTCTGCTGCTTGTACTCCGCCAGCTCCTGCTTATAGCGCAGCGAACCCATGGCGGCGTTGCGCAGCAGCGTAATCATGGGAATGAAGAATTGTGGGCGGATCACGTACATCTTCTCGTAGCGGTAGCTCACATCCACGATACCGGCGTTGTAAAGCTCGCTCTCGGGTTCGAGCAGCGTGCAGAGCACTGCGTACTCGCAGCCCTTTTGGCGGCGATCGTGGTCGAGCTTCTTAAAGAAATCCTCGTTCTTGTGCTTGGTCGCGGTCTCGTCGTTCTCGTTTTTCATCTCGAACATGATCGAGATGACCTCGTTACCGCTCGCATCGCACTCACGGAAGATAAAATCGCCCTTGGTGCCCTCGGATGCATCGTTATCTTTCTCGAAGTATGCATTGGGAAACGCCGTCATGCGCAGGCGATTGAACTCGGTCTCGCAATGCTGTTCGAGCGACTCGCCCACCATCTTGGTGGACAGGCGGACCTTCATGTCCTTAAGGCGCTCAATCTCTTCATCCTTGTAGCGAATCAGGTCATCGCTCGCGCGCTTGGCCTGCGCAAGCTCGAGCTCGTGTGCCGCCTTGGCCTGCTCCTCGCGAGAATCGCGCACTGCCAGCTCGCTCGTCAGCTTGGCACGTGCTTCATCGCGCTCTCGCTCCGCCGCGGCGACCGCCTCTGACAGGTTCATTTTTGCCATCAGTTCCTGCTCGCGCAACTGGGCACGCAGACCCTCGGCCTCTTGCTCAGATTGTGCCTTTGCGGCGGAAAACTTCTCCTGCACCGTCGCGCGGTAGTCGGCAAGCACGCGCTCGGCCTCGCTGCGAGCGGCATCGAGCTCACGCTGCGACTCTGCCGCGGCAGCGGCAAGCGCCATCTCCTGGGCCTTGTCCGCCGCGGCAAGCCTGGCCTGCAGCTCGGCAATCTGAGCATCACGTGCAGCTAAATCGTTTTGAGCAGCGTTGCGCGCCGCCGACTCGGCAAGCTTGGCTTCGTCATCTTTGCGTCCCAGCTGCGCACGCAAATTGTCGATCTCGCGCTGAAGCTCAGCATTCTCCTTCTGAGCATCGGCACGGGCCTCAACCGCCGCGCGCTGACTTGCGCTCTCGCGCTCTGTGGCAGCGCCCTCGAGCTTGGCGCGCAGCTCGGCAAGCTCAGCGTCGCGCTTGGCAACCTCTTGTGCCAGCTTCTGCTCCGCGGCGTTCTTCTGCTCGACAAGTTGAGCGTTGCGCTGAGACTCTGCCTTTTGCAAGGCAGCCGTCGAACGCGAGCGCTCAAGCTCCAGCGCCTGCTCGCCCTCGCGCTGGACTGCCTTCACACGCTCATCCAGGTCGCGCGAAAACTCGGCATTGCGCACTTGCTTGACGATGTCCGCATAGCCAGACGCATCGACCTTAAAAACTTCGCCACAATGCGGGCACTTGATCTCGTTCATAGCAGCTCCTCGATGGACGCAAATTTCAACCGCTTACACTCTACCGCGCCGCACGGACAAAAAAGACGCCGCCGCCATAATGGCAACAGCGCCAGAACCACCACAAAGGTGCCTGTCCTTTGTGGTGGTTCGAGAATTACAGCCCAAAGAAGCTAAGAATCTGATCGCGGCTTACGGGCTTGTAGTCGTTGGCATCGAGGCCGACATCGTAGCGAAAGATAGGACGTTCGCGATCGCGGTTGCGTGCGTTGGTGCGGTCTCCCCTGCTGTGGATATGCCCGTGCAGCATGATGGCGCCGCGTGCCTTGCCGTTCCAGCTGAGCATGGGGTAGTGGCTCATAACCAGGCGATGACCCTTGGCATAGCCGGGGGCAACCTCCAGATAATCGCGCACCTCATCCCAAATGCGCGGCGCGTCCGGATCTTCCCAATCGCCGTCATGGTTGCCCCGTATGAGCGTCACGTTTTGGCAGGCAATACGCTCGCGCAGGCGCACAGCATCCGCCAGGGGCAAACGATAGGTAAAGTCTCCCAAGATATAGAGACGGTCGTCCGCCGCCACGCACTCATTCACGGCATCGATGACCTTGCGGTTCATCTCCTCGACCGAATCAAACGGTCGATCCATGTCGTGCAAGATATTCGTATCGCCCAGGTGCAGGTCGGCGGTAAACCACATCATCGTCTCTGTCCTCATTTCGCAACGTGTTCAACTCGTGCTAAGTATACAGACGCAGCGATGCGGAGGTTATCCAAAGAGCCCGCCGAACAGTCCGCGGCGGCGCTTGTCTTGCTTTTTCGACGCGTCGCCCCGGGCGTTCTTGTCCTGCCGCTTCTTACGGTCCTGCTCCAGCTCATCGTCATCGAGCAGCATATCCCACTCAAACGGATCGTCTGTCAGATTGAACAGATCATCGTCATCAAACATGGCCGCCTCCATTGCCGACTAGCGAGCATCCACCACATAGAGGCCAACGCGCACCTGGTGCCACGGGCTACGCTCGGGGGCAACCTGCTGCACGCGGGCCTCAAACACGTCCTCGTGGCCGTAATACATCATCAAGGACAGCGGGCCGACCCCGTTTCCCGGAACATAGCCGAGCATGGTTTTGCCGTGATAGAGCGCAACCGCCTCGGGATCATGGGAGTTATCGCGCTCGGCACACAGCGTCAGCTTATCGCCCGCTTTTAGATCACCCAGAACCAATGCGCCGTCGGCATACTGAAATCCCGCAATGTGGAACGACAGAAGAACACGTGAAGGCTCGTACATGGCAACTCCTCTAACGGCCGGATAAACCGACGCTTAACCTTATTGAGAAGTCTACGAACTCGTGCGGACACAAATTCGCCCCACCTCGTGTCTTTTCGACCGTTTGTCGCTACGCCATCTGATTCTAGTGTACAAACATGCGCACGAACTTGTGCTTCCAGCTTGCGTAAGGGGCATAGCGAAATGGCACGTCCAGCCACGTTGCCTTGTTCACGATGCTCTTCTTATGGCTAAACGTATCGAAGCTCTCGCGTCCATGGTACTGCCCCATACCGCTCGCTCCCATGCCGCCAAAGCCCATATGACTCGTGGCCAAATGCATAATGGTGTCATTAACACAGCCACCGCCAAAGGGCACGTTACGCACAAAGCGCTGTTGAACTGCGCGATCCTGGCTAAAGATATACAGGGCCAGCGGCGTCGGACGATCAGTAATAAACGCCTCGGCCTCATCCAGATTCTCAAACGTCAGCACCGGCAAGATGGGGCCGAAAATCTCCTCCTGCATCACGGCGTCATCGGGGACCACGCCATCCAAAATCGTCGGCTCGATCTTGAGCGAAGTCTCGCGCGCGGCGCCTCCCAGCACAACCTTATCGGGATCGATCAGCCCGCGTACGCGTGCGAAATGCTTGGCGTTGACGATATGCCCGTAATCCTCGTTATCGAGCGGATGCTCGCCAAACATGCGACGAATCTCCTCCTTGATGAGGCCCAGCAGCTCATCGTGCACGCGCGTATCGACCAGCAGGTAGTCGGGCGCCACGCAGGTCTGGCCCACGTTGAGCCATTTACCAAAGGCGATACGCCGCGCCGCGACCTTTAAGTTTGCCGTCGCATCCACGATGCAGGGACTCTTTCCGCCCAGCTCAAGCGTCACGGGCGTAAGGTTTTTACTTGCGCGCTCCATGACGAGCTTGCCGACCGGAACGCTACCGGTAAAGAAGATCTTGTCCCAGCACTCATCGAGCAGCGCTTCGTTTTCGGCGCGCCCGCCCTCGACAACCGTCACCAGACGCGGATCAAATGCTTCTTCACAGATTTGCTTGAGCACCGCACTCGATGCCGGAGCATAGGCGCTCGGCTTGATGACCACGGTATTGCCCGCGGCAAGGGCGCCAGCGAGCGGCTCGAGCGTCAGCAAAAACGGATAGTTCCAGGGCGCCATGATGAGCGTGACACCATAGGGCACGGCTTGCGTTTTGCACACGCTCACGGCGTTAGCGAGGTCGCACGGACGCAGGCGCGGACGACTCCATCGAGCCACATGTGCAATCTGATGGCGAATCTCGGAAAGCGACGTGCCAATCTCGCACATGTAGGCCTCGTCATGCGACTTACCCAAATCGGTCTTGAGCGCATGGGCAATATCGGCCTCGTGGGCCCGCACCGCATCGCGTAAGCTCGCGAGCGCGCGACGTCGAGCATCGACATCAAACGTGGCGTGCGTCTTAAAGTAGGCGCGCTGATCGCCGACGATGCGCGCAATTTCCCCGGTGTTCATGGACCCTCCTAGTTCTCGCCCTCAAACATACCACCTGCAACGACTTCGTACATATGCTCGAGCTCCAAGCGGTCCATCAAAAGCGGAACGGGGTACAGGGGATTGGCCTCGGCATCGGCATGGGCCGCCATTTGCGGAATATCGGAGCGGCGAATACCCGAGACATATTTGGGGATTCCCAGGGCCTCGTTCATGCGGTCGACCCAATCGATAAAGGCCTCTGCCGCAAGACCGTCCTGCGCGGTAGCCGGCGCGATGCCGGTCATGCGGGCGAGATCGGCAAGCTTGGGGGCGGCGGCGTCACCATAAGCGCGAAGCATGTGCGGCAGGATGATCGCGTTGGCCAAGCCGTGCGGAATCCCGTAACGCCCGCCTAAGCTGTGTGCGATGGCATGAACGTATCCAACATAGGAGCGCGTAAAGGCAACACCCGCCTTATACGCCGCCGAAAGCATATTGCGACGCGCACGCATGTTGTCGCCATGCCCATAGGCCTCGAGCAAATTGTCGTGGATGAGCTGCACCGCCTGTCGCGCCATCTTGCGCGTGTAGGGCGTGGTGCTTCGCCCGATAAAGGCCTCGACGGCATGCGTCAGGGCGTCCATGCCCGTCTGCCCCGTAATGGAGGCGGGCAGACCGCGCGTAAACTCGGGGTCGTGCACCGCAAAGCGCGGGATAAGCACAAAGTCGTTAATGGGGTACTTGTAGCGTGTCTCGTCATCGGTAATTACTGCCGCAAGCGTGACCTCGCTTCCCGTGCCTGCTGTGGTGGGAACGGCGATGAGCAGCGGCAGGCGACGATGAATGCGCAGCAGGCCGCGCATCTTGTTGATGGGCTTGTTTGGCTGCGCGATGCGCGCCCCCACACCCTTGGCGCAGTCCATGGCCGAGCCACCGCCAAAGCCGATAATGGCCTGGCAGGCGCTCTCTCGATACAGGGACGCCGCTTCCTCCACATTTGAGACCGTGGGGTTCGCACGCGTTTCGGCATAGACCGTAACACCAATCCCCTGAGCCGTAAGCGCACGCTCGAGTGATGCCGTGAGTCCCAAACGTGCAATACCAGGGTCTGTCACGATAAGGACCTTCTGGATCGAGCGCTTTTGAAGCACCGCGGGCACATCCTCGGCATGCTCCAGAATACGTGGCTCGGTATAGGGCAGTACCGGCAATGCGATACGAAAAACCGTTTGATACGTTCGGCACCAGGCACGACGGGCTAGACGCATAAAGGAAACTCCTTCATTTGTTGATTGGTCAACATTTGCTCGACCGATTGTACTCAGCGGCGGTCAAAGACGGCCTGCCAATCGTTAATCAATCAACATCTTCATATCTCAAAATTGTTTTATTAAAAATCATTCCTAATAGGCTTCACTTTCAGTCTCATTTATGGATAATAGAACTCGTCAAGACGCACGTCCGGAGAGGGCCCTTATGGGACCGGGCGAGCGCACCATCGCCATCGATCGAAAGGATCGAATCATGAAGTTTGTTTGCCCCGTTTGCGGTTATGTGGAAGAGTTCGACGGCGACCAGCTGCCCGAGGATTTTAAGTGCCCCCAGTGCGGCGTTCCCGGTTCTCGTTTCCTGAAGCAGGAGGAGGGTCAGCTCGAGTGGGCTGCCGAGCACGTCGTGGGCGTCGCCAAGATGGAGGGCGTCTCCGAGGACATCGTTGCCGACCTGCGCGCCAACTTTGAGGGCGAGTGCTCTGAGGTCGGTATGTACCTGGCCATGGCTCGCGTCGCTCATCGCGAGGGCTACCCCGAGATCGGCCTGTACTGGGAGAAGGCTGCCCACGAGGAGGCCGAGCATGCCGCCAAGTTCGCTGAGCTCCTGGGCGAGGTCGTGACCGACTCCACCAAGAAGAACCTCGAGATGCGCGTTGAGGCCGAGAACGGCGCCACCGCCGGCAAGACCGATCTTGCTAAGCGCGCCAAGGCCGCTGGTCTCGATGCCATCCACGACACCGTGCACGAGATGGCTCGCGACGAGGCTCGCCACGGTAAGGCTTTCGCCGGCCTGCTCAAGCGCTACTTTGGCTAAGCCAGCCGCCTGAGAGATAACCTCTAGCTCGACGAGGCCCGGACCGCATGGTTCGGGCCTTTTTGTGTCTCGAGGACTCGTTAACGCCCTGAAATAGGACTGCCTTCGGCATCGGTTTCTCGTCAAAAACTAAGTGAGTAGACTTTTTGGAACTTGCCGAGCACACCATCCATATTGCTTTATAAAGCCGCAGGTAAATGACTTGTTGCAAAACTGCCTGGTCGCCAAAGTGCCAAAAGTCTACTCACTTAGAACCGCAGCCGTCCACGATCGAGCTGTTTTGCGTCTAACGGTCATCTTTCCGTCGATTACTCCCAATTTTGTCCAGTCAACGAATAGTTCAGACCGGAGTAATGTCTCAGCCCTTTGCTCATCTGAGCTTTTATCACGATATTCAGCATCGAGCATCCTGCATACGGCCTTAACGACGGCGCGGAATCTATCCTCATCGGATATCTGTCTGTGTGTCAGGAGAAGTACATCGTAGCCCATGGCCTGAAGGGCTGTCATGCGGTCGGCGTCACGCAAGCCATCCCCTGCGCGTCCGTGCGAGGCCTTTCCCTGACATTCAATGGCCACCTGTCGCCTGCCGTCCGGCGAAGAAAGTAGTAGGTCGATATATACACGGGACTTTCCCACAATCGCTCGAGCACTTGTGCTTAGCGTCACTTCGACATTGAGCTCTATGCCGCAAAAACCTTCGCCTCCCAGGGATCGCGGCAGTGCAAGCAACAAATACGCCTCGACTTCAAAAGGCGACGCGGCGCCCAATGGAACAAGTTGCGATACCGCCATTAATCTATTGCCGTAACGCATCCCGCAAACATCTGAACAAAAACGGTCAAGGTCTCTACCCAAAACCAAAGCGTCTCGACGCCATAAATCTGAAGCGGTGCCGTCCTCGGACGGGCAGCGCACCCAACCGAACGTTGTCGAAATCGCGCCCGAATCAATTGCACGCGTAAGCTCCGCCTCAAGTGCCACCGGCAGAGCGCACACCGCAAACAAGCCACACATCTCCGCCAATACCAAAAGAAGCTGAAGATCCGTCAGATGCCGCGACATGATGAATGCCGTCAGTAGAGGAGACGTAATCAAAAATCCATGCTCCATTTCCAGCACGGATTCCCTGGGGAGCTCACCAAGGAACAGCCGCTGCCTAATGCTGGCAGGGCAAGTCCGCTTATTTCTCGTCCGAACCAATGTATACAACGGAAAGCCAAGCACAACCGCAGCCGTCGGGTTACGGGCAAGGTCATATCGCTGCCAATCTTCTTCCGGCCGTGGAAGCGGCGGACACAAAGCGCGGACCTGAGGGGGCAAACGCCAGTACCTAAAAGCCGATATGTCACAAAGTAGATCTTTCATAGGCACAGGAAAACACGAATTTCAACCCAGTCAGTCACGCATTGGCGCGAACGCACCAAAAATGGCGCCGAACGGACTGTTAAGTTTTCAACAGCCCTCCCCAACTGGCCAAAAGCTTGCCGAGAGCTGGACGAAGCCCTGTTGAAAACCCCATTTTTTCTTATGCGGAAACTTTGCGCGGCAAGTGAGTAGACTTTTTTGAACATCCCGAGCAGACCGGTCATCCTGCTTTTCAAAACCGCAGGTAGATATCTTGTTACAAAACTGCCTGGTCGCCAAAGTTCCAAAAGTCTACTCACTTAGGTTGCAGAGTGCTCCCATTAGCTGCAATTCCAAGGTTGTTAGCACTTTTGGACTCAGATCGTCATACTGAACAAGAACTTGACTTGAGTTTTCAGGGACAGATGCGCCATCGGCGCACCAATAACAGTCACTGATATCGACAAACGGAATACCCGAGCGCGTGAGGGTCCGCGCAAAAGAGCTTCCGCCCGCTCCGCGCTCCGCAGCTACGGTGCAGTAAAGGCCCGCGTCTGCATGCTCGATCGAGACCTCCCCTGCCGGAAACGCTTTCCGTACAAGCGCCGCCAAGCCATCACGCGCCTCACGAGCGCGAACGCGCACGCGGTTCACATGCCGCTCGTAATCACCCGATTCCAGCAAACGCGCCAAAGCGACCTGGTCAACAGAGCTCACTGACGAGGCGTAGAAACCAAGGTTGCGCCTAAACCGCTCCATTAGCTCATCGGGCAACACCATGTACGCCAGACGCAACGCCGATGACAGGCTCTTCGAAAACGTGTTGGTGTAGATAACCGACTGGGCGGCATCGATCGACGTGAGCGCGGGAATCGGCTTCCCGGCAAGGCGAAACTCACAATCAAAGTCATCTTCGATGAGATACCGACCTGGTCGCTCGGCGGCCCAGCTCAGAAGCGCATAGCGACGCGCAATGCTCGTCACAAGACCGGTGGGATACTGATGGGACGGCATCAGGTGAAGGACATCGGTCCCAGTTTTCTGCAGAGCGCTCAGGTCCACGCCCTCATCATCTAACGGGATATGTCGAACTTTGCAGCCCATAGCCTGATAGATGCGCGTCAGACGTAAATAGCCCGGGTCCTCAACGGCATACACCTTGTCAGCGCCAAGCAACTGAACCAACATGGTATCGAGCAGCTGGGCGCCTGCACCGATAACAATGTTGTTGGGGTCAACATTCATACCCCTTGTCCCACGCAGATGGTGAGCAATTGCGCGTCGCAGCCGAGCGGTGCCCTGCGCCGGTGCGGGCGAAAAGATTTCGCGCTCGTCTTCGGATGCCAGCGTCGCCTGCAGCGCGCTTTGCCAAAGCCGTGCCGCCTCCAAAGCGGAAGGAGAGAGCGGGGCGAATTGCTCGGTCCGTCCGTTGGCATCATGCGCGCTGGGGCCCACAGAGACGGTATCTCGGTCGATGCTCCCCGCAGCCAAAGGCAAAACCGGTGCATCCGGAAGCTCGCAAGCGTAGTAGCCACGCCGCGGCTTTGAGCAAATATAGCCCTCGGCAAGTAACTGGCTATATGCATTCTCGATGGTAATGACACTGATTCCCAGATGACTGGCAAAGGCGCGCTTAGACGGCAAATGCTCCCCCGCCGCAATGCGTCCAGCTACGATATCATCTCGAATTTGCTGGTAAACATACTCGTAGAGCGATGCTCCGCCGCGTTGTTCCAAATTGTAGTCAAGCATGAGTTTGTCACCTGACCTTATTAAGTCATTCAATCTGGTATTAGTCTGACCTTGTTATTATCTCGAAAACTGAGTATTTCGCCATACCCAGCTCCCCGATAGGATGTTCCGTCAAGCAATGCACATGCCAACCAAGGGAGCAACCATGGCAGAACAGACCAGCAAGGCCGATCGCGTCAAACTCAACCGCGAGCTCGCGCAGATGCTCAAGGGCGGCGTCATCATGGACGTCACCACGCCCGAGCAGGCACGCATCGCCGAAGAGGCAGGTGCCTGCGCCGTCATGGCACTCGAGCGCATCCCGGCCGACATCCGTGCCGCAGGCGGCGTGTCGCGCATGAGTGACCCCAAGATGATCAAGGGCATTCAAGAGGCCGTCTCCATCCCTGTCATGGCCAAGTGCCGCATCGGTCACATCGTCGAGGCGCAGGTCCTTCAGGCCATCGAGATCGACTACATCGATGAGTCCGAGGTTCTCTCCCCCGCCGACGATGTCTATCACATCGACAAGACCCAGTTTGACGTCCCGTTTGTCTGCGGTGCCCGCGATCTGGGCGAGGCGCTGCGCCGTGTTGCCGAGGGCGCCACGATGATCCGCACCAAGGGCGAGCCGGGCACGGGCGACGTCGTTCAGGCCGTGCGCCACATGCGCAAGATCCAAAAGCAGATCCGCGACGTTGTTGCCCTTCGCGATGACGAGCTCTTTGAGACAGCCAAGCAACTGCAGGTTCCGGTCGAGCTGGTACGCGAGGTTCATGCCACGGGCAAGCTTCCCGTGGTGAACTTTGCCGCCGGCGGCGTAGCGACCCCCGCCGACGCCGCGCTGATGATGCAGCTGGGCGCCGAGGGTGTCTTTGTCGGCTCGGGCATCTTTAAGAGTGGCGACCCCGCCAAGCGCGCCGCCGCCATCGTTAAGGCTGTGGCAAACTTCACCGACGCCAAGCTCATTGCCGAGCTTTCGGAGGACCTGGGCGAGGCCATGGTGGGCATCAACGCCGACGAGATCGAGATTATCATGGAGGAGCGCGGGCGCTAGTCCGGCAGAAAGGGTCGCATATGAGCGATTACGCAGACCAGACGGTCGCCGTGCTGGCGGTCCAAGGTGCTTTTGCCGAGCACGAGGCAAGACTATCCGAGCTGGGCGTACACTGTATTGAGCTGAGGCAGGCGGCCGATTTGCAGCAGAACTTTGACCGCCTGGTCCTCCCCGGCGGCGAGTCCACCGTTCAGGGCAAGCTACTTGCCGAACTCGGTATGCTCGAGGGGCTTCGCACCCGCATTGTTGAAGGCATGCCTGTATTGGGAACTTGCGCCGGCTTGATTCTGCTGGCGCGCGACCTTGCCGCCCACGACGATAAGGGGACGCCGCGCCTGGCAACCATGGATGTACTCGTTGAGCGTAATGCCTATGGCAGACAGCTCGGCAGCTTTCACACCAAGGGGCAGGTAGACGGCATCGACGGTGAAGTGCCATTAACATTTATCCGTGCGCCCCGCATCGTCGAGGTGCACGGCAATACCAAGGCCCTAGCCGAAGTCGATGGCCGTATCGTCGCCGCCCGTCAAGACAATCAGCTTGGTGTCACCTTCCACCCCGAGCTCGACGACGACACCCGCCTCCACGAGCTCTTCCTCCAAATGTAGGCAGAAAACAAACGAGCGTGGATTTTCGAACGCATAGCAAATGAGAGTGGATAATCTCCCACTTTGAGCTCGAATGCAGACTCAAACCGGGAGATTATCCACTCTCATACTATGAAGTCGTTTAAGAACGTTCCCAACGGCTGCTCCGGCAACGCCGATATTTTGGCAACGACAGACACTATGGCCCAATCCGAGGGCACTAAAAAGATAGGAGCCCCCGCTCG
>CAUACA010000032.1 GCA_958427355.1 uncultured Collinsella sp.
CGACACCCGCTTTAGGAGAGCGGTGCTCTATCCCCTGAGCTACGGAGGCATGTTGTACTAGTGTAGCAGATTTACCCCTTTGCCATGTAGCGCATGGCCACTCATCGAGAAGGCTCTATAGCGAATAGTTTCCGAGGGCAATCCTCAATATCGGAAAGAATAACCCGGAATAACGCGAAATAATGGGACAAGCTTTCCCAACTGGCCCTCAAAAGGAAAATGCATCCCGGAATGAGAACAAATTCCGGGATGCATTTTCCGCCATCTATCGCCAACGATTAGCTGTCTCTGTGGAAAAGGCTCTTGATGGCAGCGGGGATGCTCTTGGCACCCTTGGCCGTTACATCAATAAAGTCGGGCGAACGCACAAGCTTATCCTCGTCGACGTACTTGCGGACAGCACGAAGCGTCTCTTTGTCGTCGCGCGTCGAAAACGTAAAGTGACCGTTGTCCTTGGTGAAGATGGCAAAACGCGTGATCTTCTTGGTGCCGCGTAAAACCTCGGCGGCAATATAGTCGACCTCATCCCACGGGATTTGAATATAATCCTCGGGATTGCGCTCGTTGTAATACTCGAACGCCTTATTGCCCACCATCACGTTGCCGTGGCTGGTAAGCCCCATCAGGCAGGTTGCCGGCGTTGCCAGATCGACCGTGCTGTTCTGAGATTGCGCCATGCGCGCCTCGCCCTCCAAATAAAACAATCGGACCGCATCCAGTGTACCCACCGGGTGCGGTCCGTTTCAATGGCTCAAAAGCCCTTGCCTAGCAATTCTCGGTCTTAAGCCGAAACGTGCTTACATGAAGCCGCAGACGCGACCGATGATGCCGATGGCGAAGAGAGCCAGGATGATGACGATCGGGCTGACCTTCTTCTTGAGGAGCTTGCAGACCAGCAGGGTCAGGCACACGGCGGCAAGGCCGGGGATGAGCTGATCGAGGTTGGCCTGAAGCGTGGTGACCTTCACCTGATCAAGGGCGTTAGCACCGATGGAGTTATACATCGTCAGTGCTTCCTTGACACCCTCAGAACCGGAGGGCAGGTTAGCCCAGTCGATAAAGGCGCCAGCAGACTGCGTGACCTTGGAGACGACCGGGGTGAAGGAGATGGACACCCAGCGCTCGACCAGGGCGCCGATGATGAACATACCCAGGATGGAAGCACCCTCGGTGACCTTGCCCATCAGACCGCCGGAGAGGTCCTTGGCGATGGAGGAGCCGACCTTGTAGCCAAACTCCTGCGTGTACCACAGGAAGGCGTAACGGATGATGTTCCACGCGAAGAAGAACAGCAGCGGACCGGCGATGCTGCCGGACAGGGCCAGGGAAGCGCCCAGAGCACCCAGAATCGGGCGAAGGGTGAACCAGAAGGCGGGGTCGCCGACACCGGCGAGCGGGCCCATCATACCGACCTTGACGCCCTGAATGGCGACGTCGTCAATCGGGGCACCGTTGGCGCGCTCCTCCTCGAGAGCGAGGGTAACGCCAATGACGGGGGCGGAAACATAGGGGTGGGTGTTATAGAACTCCAGGTGGCGCTTAAGAGCGGCAATCTGGTCATCCTTGCTGGTGTAGAGCTTCTTGATCGCAGGGATCATTGCGAAGCACCAGCCGCCGTTCTGCATACGCTCGTAGTTCCACGAGCCCTGAAGGAACTGATGACGGAAGCAAACCTTCTTGCGGTCAGCCTTGGTGAGCTGAATCTTGTTCTCTGCCATATGTATCACTCCCCTCCTACTCGTAATCGTTCAGAATGTCGCCGAGCGGGTCGCCGGAGCCACCGCCCATGCCGCCACCCTGCTTGGCCAGATCCTTAAGGCCAAGGTAGATGAGGGCAAGGGAGATGCCGATGAGGCCAAGGGCGATCAGCGTGAGCTGAGGGATGGCAGCAAGGACAAAGCCGAGGATGAAGAACGGCCAGGTCTCCTTGGTGGCCATCATGTTGATGACCATGGCGTAACCGACGGAAGCGACCATGCCGCCGCCGACAGCCATGCCGCCGGACAGCCAGTCGGGCATAGCGTTAAGCGCGTTGGTAACGGCCTCGGCCGGGATGATGCACAGAAGTACTGCCGGGATGGCGATACGAAGGCCCTGCATGAGGATGGCAGCGTACTGCCAGCGCTCGATGCCGGAGAAGTCGCCCTTCTCGGCGCAACCGTCCATGGCGTGAGCGATAGCGGTAGCAATGGTACGGCAGATCATGGTCAGGAACAGACCAGCGACCGACAGCGGGACGGCGACGGCGATGGCCGCGGTAACGGCCTTGGCCGAATCAGTGGCGCCGCCGTTGAGGGCGAGCACCATGATGATCGAAGAAGCGACCGAGGCCAGAGCGGCGTCAGGCGCGACAGCGGCGCCGACGTTAGCCCAGCCAAGGGCCATCATCTGGAGCGAACCGCCCAGGAGGATGCCCTCCTGAAGGTGACCGGTTACGAGACCGATAAGCGTGCATGCCACGAGCGGCTGATGGAACTGGAACTCATCCAGAATGCCTTCCATACCGGCAAGCAACGCGACAATCGCAACAAGCAGAATAGTGATTGCAGACATGTATCGGACCCTCCTTTACTATGCTTGAGCGGCCAGTTCGGCCTTAGCTTTCTTCAACATGGCGTCGAGATCCTCGGAGGAATCCGAAGGAACCTTGCGGACCTCGAACTTGACGCCCTTGGCCTTGAGAGCCTCGAGAGTCTTGACATCGTCATCGCCCATAGCGACGGCGTTGGTGACGACGACCTTGCCCTTGGAGTGAGCCATGGAACCGATGTTGACTTCCTTGATGTCGACGCCGGCCTCGATGGCCTTGAGCAGATCCTGCGGGTTCTCAAAGAGCAGCATGGCCTTGGTGTCACCAAAGCGCGTGTCCTTGACGACCTCGGCCATCTTCTTGATGGGCACGACGTTGGCATGGACTCCCGGAGGGGCAGCCTGCTCGATCATGGTCTTACGGAGCTCGTCGTGAGCAACGCCGTCGGAAACCACGATGATGCGGTTGGGGTTGATCTGCTTGGTCCACGTGGTGGCCACCTGACCATGAAGCAGACGGGTGTCGATACGGACGTGGGCGATCTTGATGTGCCCATCGCCGATGACCGTTCCCGGAGGGATGGCGCCTGCAGGAGCAGCGGCGGCCGCAGCCGGCTTCTTCTCCTCGGGCTCCAGAGACTCGGGCTTGACACGCACGCCAGCCTTAGCCTCAGTCACGAGATGTTTTGCGATCGCATGTGCAGTGTTCTTTGCGTCAAAGCGCTGCGAATATGCCTCGATGAGCATAGGCAGGTTGACACCGGTGACGATAGCCCAGGAATCGTGGCCCTCGATGAGCCCGCTGATCTGGTTGAACGGCGTGCCGCCCCACAGATCAACGAGGAAGAGCACCTGCTCCTGGTCTTCGAAGGAAGCGATTGCTTCCTCGACCTTGGCACGGAAATCGTCGGGGCCCATGCTCGGCTCGAGCGAGACCACGGCAACAGACGGCTGATCGCCAAAGACCATCGAGCCCGTCTGCTTGATTCCAGCTGCCAAGTCCCCGTGGCTAGCAAGAACAATACTTACCATCACATAACCTCCTTTTTGTCTACGTATTTCCTACACGACATGAAAGGAGTATAGCTGTTTGGTTTGTGGAATTATAGCTAAATCCGCAAAAGGTTGGATTATTTGTTTAAACGTCTAGGTTTGTTACAAGTTGATTACGTTACTGCTTTTTGACTCATTACACGACAAGGCGTCGCTCATCAAGCCATGCATTTTACAGATACAAGCAGGCTGTTCATTAATATCGATTTTAGGCAAGCGCGAATGCGCTTGTACTGCCGCTATTTTGTTTAAACAGACATGGCTTGACTATTTTTGTGACTTATGGTCTATGAAACCACTCAACAATAGTTGCGGTGGAATAGTTCTTGTTTAAGAGCCAGAAGGCTGAATTTAGGAACTATTTCACCGCAACTTATAGGGAATCCTAGGCGATGTGGAGGGGGTTGGCGGCGTCGACGGCGTCGGGGACGTCGGAAGGGCCGTCGGGGACAGCGTCTGCCGGGTCCTCGTCGGGGGTCTCGATCTGCTTGATCATGACCTCCTGGCCCTGCAGCAGGTATGTCTCGCCGCTACCGCAATGGGGACAGGTCTTGCCGTGCTCGACCGTCGCGTAGTCGCGGCCACATGCCTCGCAATGCGTCACAGCCTCGACGGGCTCCACAACAAGCTCCGCGCCCTGCGCGATGGGCTTTTTATCTACCGCCCAGCGCCAAGCGTCGAGCAGCAAGTCGGGAACGACGCCCGAGACCTCGCCCAGCAGCAACGTCACGCTCGAAACGCGACGCACGCCATTGGCGCGCGCCACGTTCTCGACATCGCGAATGATGTGATAGACGATTCCGAGCTCGTGCACTTTTAATTCCTTCCGCCGTTCTAACGAACGGCGGTCGGCTTGACGCTGCGCGAGTCCCAGGCGGGCGATCTGCCTTTCAATCGTCGGGCATGGGCAAAAGCCCTATGCCCTCCTCTTTCAAGGCACCTCGCCACGCCTGGGACCCGCTCGCTGTCCAGCCGCCCTCTGCGCCGTTCACTTACTTGTTAGGTCTCTTACTTCTTCCCAAATTTGATCTTAATTGCGCGTTTCAAAGCATACTTGCCCAGGCTTGGGAGCTTTTGCTCGTATTTGACCATCGTGGAGCACTCGGGGCGGTCGCGATCTAGATGGATGGCGTCGAACGCGCACTTGGTGGTGCACAGGCCGCAGCCGATGCACTTGTTGGGGTCGACGATCGAGGCGCCGCAGCCCAGGCAGCGGGCGGTCTCGACGCGCACCTGCTCCTCGGTAAAGGTCTCAACATACTCGCTAAACGGCGCAGCCTTCTCGCGTTCGCGGTCCACATGCGCAACCTCGCGGCTCGCGTTGTCGTAGCTCTCGAGCACAACGTCGTCGCGGTCGAGCGCGGTGTAGCGGCGCTGATTGCGGCCGATGGTGAGCGTGGAGCCCGGCTGCACAAAGCGATGGATAGACACCGCAGCCTCGTGACCGGCGGCGATAGCGCCGATGGCAAAGCTGGGGCCAGTGTAGACGTCACCACCCACAAAGATGTCGGGTTCGGCGGTCTGGTAAGTCTGGGGATCGGCAAGGGCGCCCTGGCCGCGGCCGAGCTCCACCTTGGAGCCAGCCAGCAGGTCGCCCCACACAATGGACTGGCCAATCGACATGACGACACGGTCGGCATCGACACGGCGCAGATCGTTCTCGTCGTACTCGGGCGCAAAACGGCCCTCGTCGTCAAAGACACGCGTGCAGCGCTTGAAGGTGATACCGCACACACGACCGGCCTCGTCCAGGTGAATCTCCTTGGGGCCCCAGCCGCAGCTGATGTGAGCGCCGTCCTCAACGGCCTCGCGACGTTCTTCCTCGCTGGCGGGCATCTGGACCTCGCTCTCCAGGCAGAACATCTCAACGTGCCCAGAGCCCAGACGGCAGGCGTTGCGGGCAACGTCGATGGCCACGTTGCCGCCGCCCACCACAATGGTGCGGCCGGACAGGGTATCGATCTTGCCGCTGTTAACCTCGCGAAGGAAGTCGACGGCCACGGTCACGTCCACGGCATCCTCGCCCGGAATACCGGCAAGGCGGCCGCCCTGGCAGCCGATGGCCACGTAAAAGGCCTTAAAGCCCTGCGCGCGCAGCTCGTCGAGCGTCACATCACGACCGACCTCCACGCCATAGCGGAACTCGGCACCCATCAGGCGAATGATCTCGACCTCGGCCTCAATGACGTCCTTCTGCAGCTTAAAGCTGGGAATGCCGTAGGTGAGCATGCCGCCCGGGCGCTCGTTTTTCTCGAAGACGACGGGCTTGTAGCCCTTCTCGGCCAGATAGAAAGCGCAGGACAGGCCGGCCGGACCGGCACCGATGATGGCGATCTTCTGATCAAAGCCGCCAGCGCGCGTCGGCGTCACCACGGGCGGGACGTAGCGGGTCGCGGCATCCAGATCGCGCTGGGCGATGAACTTCTTGACCTCGTCGATAGCCACGGCGGCGTCCACACGGCCGCGGGTGCAGGCGTCCTCGCAGCGGCGGTTGCACACACGGCCGCAGATAGCGGGCAGCGGGTTCTCGCGCTTAATGAGTGCCAGCGCCTCGTCATAGCGACCCTGAGCCGCGAGCTTCAAATAGCCCTGAACGGCAACGTGCGCGGGGCAGGCCGTCTTGCAGGGAGCGGTGCCGGACTCATGCGTCTCGATGCGGTTGTCGTTGCGGTAGTTGGGCGACCACTTGGTGTGGTCCCACTTGGTGGCATCGGGCAGCTCCTGGCGCGGATACTCGGGCACCTGTCCGCCGGCCTTTTTGCTGCAGAGCTTCTGGCCCAGCTTGGCGGCGCCGGCCGGACACACCTCGACGCAGCGACCGCAGGCCACGCACTTGTCCTTCTCGACCTTAGCGACATAGGCCGAGCGCGACAGGTTGGGCGTGTTGAACAGCTGCGAGGTGCGCAGGGCGTAGCACACGTTGACGTTGCAGTTGCAGATGGCGAAGATCTTGTTCTCGCCGTCGATATTAGTGATCTGGTGCACAAAGCCGTTGTCCTCGGCCTGGCGCAAGATGTCGTAAACCTCGTCGCGGGTCACGTAATGGCCACGATCGGTCTCAACCACGTAGTCGGCCATATCGCCCACGGCGATGCACCAATCGGCCGGGTCGTCGGCGCAGCCCTCACCCATCACGCGACGGCTCGCGCGGCAGCTGCAGGTGCTGGCGGCATATTTGCCATCGTATTTGTCGAGCCAATGCTCGATATGCTCGATCGGCACCGAGGTGCTCGCGGCGTCGATGGCCTTCTCGACCGGAATGACGTGCATGCCGATGCCGGCGCCTCCGGGCGGCACCATCGGCGTGGCCTTGGACAGCGGTCCCTTGGACGCCTGCTCAAAGAACTTGGCATAGACCGGGTGCTCCTCGAGCTGGCTCACGCGCATGTTGAGGAACTCGGCAGAACCCGGCACCAGCATGGGCAACACCCATTGCTTGGCGCGCTCGGGGTTTTCCCAGTTGTACTCGAGCAGACCCGTGTAGCTCATGTCGTCGAGCATCTTCTCGATATCGGCTTCGGGCATGCCGGTGAGCTTGACCATCTCGGGCAGCGTATAGGGACGGCGCATCTTCATCTTGCAGAGCACTTCGGCCTGCTCGTCGGTTGCGGCCTCGGCAAACGACCAGTACTCGTAGCCCAGCAGCTCGTCGCGATGCAGCAGACGGTTGGTGCAGTGCTCGCACAGCTTGACGATGGCCTCGCGCGGATGCTCCGGCAGCGGCGGCACGAACTCCGAACCGATGTCGGGCTCGGTGTAACTAATCCCCGGTCCGTTGAGAATCATGGTTGTCCCTTCTCTTGCCGCAGCCCGGCGGGACCGCAGCGCCCCTCTTTTTTTGCAGGCCGGACATGCCCCCATGCCGTTCACCCGCCATTGTTGACATTGTGTCAAAAATAGTATTGACGAACCGTCAACAATATTCAAGACTGTTAGGCGAACGGTCAGGCAAAAGAGGATGAAAGGCGGCAAAACATGGGCAATAACACAGCAGGTACCTCTGTGGTCGATGCCGTCCCCGCATCCGATAGCGCGGCAAAGCGCCTGACGGGCGACGAACGCCGTCGCGAGATCCTCGATGCCGTGCGCACCGTAAGCTCCGAGCTGGGCGTGTCCCACCTATCGGTATCGGCCGTGACCAAGCGAGCCGGCTGCACGCGTTCATTGTTCTACCACTACTTCGCCGACATGGACGCCGCCGTCACCGCTGTTATGGACGAGGCGATCGACGACTTTATCTCCGAACTCGAGCGGTGGAACGCCGACCGCACCGTCGGTGATATCGAGGGCGCGCTCGACACCGTCGCCCCGCTCTTTAAGCGCCTGGTCGCCAGCGGCCACGAGCTGCCGAGCACGCTTACCTCGAGCAGCGGCGCGCTCTACGGCGGCTTTTTGCACAACGTGGTCCAGCGCGTGGCGCAGTATATCTGCGACACCACCGTAGTGGATTTTGTCGCCCATCATGAGCTACGCATCGACCATGTCTACGAGACGTTCTACACCCTCATCATGGGTCTTTTGATGTATATCCGCACGCACCCCGATGTGCCCGACGAGACGGTCAAGGAAATCATCGCCTCGACACTCCACATCGAGGGCTACACCGCCAAGTATCCGGAGCGCAAGCCCCAGAACTGACGACATTTGGCCAAACTGCCCGCGATCAGAAGAGGGGCCGCGGGCGTGTGAAAGGAGAGCAGCATGCTGTTCGATGTTTGGGGTAGCGATACCCTTATCCACTGGGCCGGCTGGGCCATGGTCTTTATTGGCCTGATCGTGCTCAACGAGGTCGGCCGCCGCACCAAGCTGGGCGCGGCAATCACCTTTGGCGTGGCTCCGCTGGCCATGACCATCTACTGCGTCGCCATCGCCATCGGCGTCTCGCAGGGCGCCGAGTGGGCGCTCACCAACCCCACCCATGTGTACCAGAACAGCTGGTTCCACTACGCCAAGGTATACGCAGCGCTGGCCGGTTGCTGGGGCTTCATTGCCATTAAGTACCAGTGGGGCAAGATCGGCAAGGCGCATTGGTTCCGCGCATGGCCGTTTGTGATCGTCGCCATCAACATCATGATCGCCGTCGTGTCCGACTTCGAGAGCGCCTATCACTTCTTTGTCCTGGGCGAGTCCACCTGGGTCACCTCCGAAGGTGCCACGCAGCTGGCCGGCTGGAACAACGTGTTCAACGGCATCGCCGGTATCATCAATATCTTCTGCATGACCGGTTGGTGGAGCGTCTACGCCTCCGAGGACAAGACCGACATGCTGTGGCCCGATATGACCTGGGTCTACATCATCGCCTACGATATCTGGAACTTCTGCTACACCTACAACTGCCTGCCCACCCACTCCTGGTTCTGCGGCTTTGCGCTGCTGCTGGCGCCCACCGTCGCCGCCTTTATCTGGAACAAGGGCGGCTGGATCCAGAACCGCGCCTTTACGCTGGCTATTTGGTGCATGTTTGCCCAGGTATTCCCCTACTTCCAGGAGGAGTCCATCTTTGTGACCCACTCCACGCTCGACCCCGGCGCCGCTACCGCGGTCTCGATCGCCGCACTGGTCGCCAACGTCGCCGCGATCATCTACATCGCCTACCGCGCCAAGAAGCTCGGCCGCAATCCCTACAAGCAGGATGTCTTTGAGGGCACCAGCGATTGGGAGAAGGCTACCGCTCGCCGCGCCAAGGTGGATTACGCACACGCCGAGTAACGCGCCCGGCGCAGACATCGCTTGAGCACGAAGCAGCATAGCCGGCTCCGCGCAACTCAACGCATTGTAGAGCCCCCGGAATGTGATTCGTTCGCGTTCCGGGGACCTTTTGCCGCCGCGAGGATGCGGCCGAACGATGCGCTCAGGTTAAATCGGATCTTATATTTCGCACGCGCTTTATATGGCTCCATTTTTGGGTACAGTGTTGTCCCGATATTGAGCTTGGGGGATGTATGAATGATGAGACGATGGGCCAAGAGGATGCGGCCCAAGATGCAGAAGCTTGCGCTGAGGCCTTGGAGAGCTTAGACCGGATTTCACTCGATGAGATTGCGTTTGACGATTCGGGCGTTGATGTGCAGGATGAGCCGGAAACCGAGGCGCAATCCGATAATCAGGATGCAGGCGACGTTGAGCCTGCCGAGGATGAGGCAGATCACGAAGGCACCGAAAGCGAGGCCGGCAACCAGCCCGAATCCGACACGGGCGAGGAAACCGTCTTGCTCGACAGCTTGCCGGCCGAGGATTCGCTGACTCGCGAGCTTCCTGGCCTGGGTTCCGCACCAGCCGTGGACGAGACCATCGCCATGGGCGATATACCCCTGCCGTCCGTTCCCTCGGCACGCGAGGCCGAGGTCCGCCATCGCAAGATGTCGCCCAAGCGCCGCAATCTGATGGTCGCCGGTGTCGTGGCCGTCGCGCTCGTCGCCGGCGGTGCAGGCTATGCTGCCTGGAACGGATATCAGCAAGAGCAGGCTGCCGCTGTCGCCGCCAATGCCCACACGATGATGTCGGTGCAGATTGGCATGCATGCCGCGGGCCTCGACTGTTCCACTGGCTCCAAGATTCCCGTACAGGTGAGCGGTCAGGATTCTGACGGCTCCTCCGTGAGCGAAACGCTCTATGTTGACGAGCACGGCCGCGGCATCAAACTGCTGCCCGGCGATTACACGCTCTCCATCGCTGCCTCCCCCATCGCGGCCGACGGCACCATCTATACCGTCCCGACCACCAAGACGCAGGTCACCGTTAAGAGCGATGGACAGGATTTAAGTGCCCAGGCCACCTTTAAGCTCAAGGTGCCTTCGGCCGACACGGTGACTGACGACCAGATCGATGCCGCCGCCAAGTATGCCGAGGAGGGCGGTGCGAGCTCCGCCGCGGCTGCCAAAGTGCTCCAGCAGGCAGCAACCGCGCGGCGCGACGCCGCCGTCAATGCCGTGAGCGCGCAAAAGGCACAGGCGTCCCGTGATGCTGACGCTCGCCACAAGGCAACCGACCTCTACCAGCTCGATATTCCCGTCGAGTGGTATGGCAAGGTCGCAACCTGGCAAAACGGCAGCACGCTGTGCATTTATCTGGACGGCGACACCAACACGCCGCTCGTGACGCTCGTCGCGGTGCGCGACGGCGAGAGCTTTACGCCCGATGAGGGCGATGCGGTTTTGGGTGCGGCAAACCTCGGCAACGGCTACACCGTCTACGCCAGCGGCCCCGTCTATCCGTACGTGGTGCCCCAGACCATCAACGGACGCACGCAAGACCCCGTATCGACCTACCCCATGGACACTGCAGTTGAGCTTGTCGAGCTCACGACCGGCAACCGCTACACCTATAGTCAGATCAAGAACGTGCTGGTCGGCAAAGACGGCAAGGCCGACGCTGCCACCAAGCTCGAATGCGACTACCTCGCCCAGATTCTGATGCCGAGCATCAAAGCCCAGGACTAGCCGGGCGCATCATGGTGCTCCCCAACCGTGATGAAGGGACCAGGAGGTCCTGGCCCCACGATCCGTAGATGATTAGGCAAGGAGCCACTTCCATGCGGGCACAACGTGTACCACACCGTGTTCGCATGGAATATCGGCCTGCTCATCCATGGTAACGATTGCCGACTCGCCAAGATCGAACTGGGCCATCGAGGCATCAAGCGCGGCAATTTCGCGCTCGCGCGTTTTCTCACTTGCCATATCCACACTCACCTGAATCAGGCTATAAGCCCGCATGAGAAGTGCGTCCCCAGCCACAAAGTCCACCTCATGGCTTTTGCTCTTCTCTTTGATCAGCAGGCGGCAGACCGAGCCGGTCCTCACCGCGGGAGTCCTTCTTCTTAGCGTATTGAACACTGCGGTCTCGAGCCTCTGGCCCTGGTCCAATGCCGATGCGGGAGAGAATGCTCCAAACATCGCAGGGTCGACAGCGTAGACCTTAGACGCAGACCGCATGTTATTTGCCAGTGAACGCGTGAACTCCGGCACGGAGAACAGCAGGTAGGCGTCCTCATAATACTCAAGTAAGTCGCTGAGCGAATTACGACTGACGGGTATCTGCCTGCTCTTGAACTCGTTGTACACTTTGTTCACCGACAGCTCTCGTCCCGAAGATGCCATACACCGCGCTAGGAACAGCGATGCCAGGCGAGGGTTCTTGACGTCGTAACGCTCAATGACGTCCATAGCGACCGTTCGCGAAGCATATTCCTGTAGCAGCTGAATCGCGTCTGCGGGCGTCTGCTCAAGCGTCGCGATGAATCCCCCTCGTTCAAGATATCCGATCAGATGATGTCGAAGCAGCGCTGCATCGCTTGGGGAAAAGGTCGCATCTGGCTCGAAAACGCTCCCCGTCTTATACCGAACGTATTCCGAAAAACTCAACGGAAAAAGCTCCCGTATAAGAGAACGACCCCTGAACTCGCTCTTAAGCTCTGAGGACAGCATCTTAGAAGAAGATCCCGTCACATAGACGGTCGCTTTCTCCGTATCGACTACACGCCGCAGAAACGCACCCCATTCGGGAATTTCCTGGATCTCGTCAAAGAAAATGTAAGCGCCCTCGGTTCGAGCAGCAGGATACAGCGCATAGAACGTGTCGAGCACGTCCGCCAGCAGCGATGACTCATACGGGCGCAAGCGCTCGTCCTCAAAATTAAAGTAAAGCATCCGGTCAAGCTCGACGCCCCGGCCCTGAAGCCGCTGCATCTCCTGATACAGGCGATACGTCTTTCCACAACGGCGGGCTCCCACAATCACATTTACGATGTTGTCGCGCTTTGGCTCCTGTGGGTTTCCTAGATCAAGGTCTCGCTCAAAGACCTGCGGAACCCCCTGCTGTTCAAAGTCCTTTATTTTCTGGGCGATCAAGTCGTTGAATGCCATGATTCTCCAATCTTGCTCTCTAGCTAATCAAAATTATACTGATTCTTGATTAGCTAGAGAGCAAGATTGTGTGTAGTTTGATTAGCACTTAAGCAAGTTTTATCACCGTTATTGCTCCGAAGGATATCGAGTGGCTAAGAGGACAACCGAGCTCGAATGCGACTCCCCGAGCAGTCAATTTGGGACGGGGCTTTTTTGACTGCCCTCCCCTGCAGAAAAATCCCTAACGCAGTTGCGGTGAAATAGGGACTGTTTTTGCTGGTCAAACTGCAAAACAGTCCCTATTTCACCGCAACTTATTGGTGGCCTTTTGGGTGGCACTCAGCGCCACGGATCGGCTTCGAACATCGGCTCGCGCTCGGGGCGGCGATCGCTGTAGGGATCGTAGCCGTCGTCGTCCTCGTTCTCGGCACGGATGTAGGGGTCGCGCGGCTTGGGCGCCGGCTTAGGCGCAGGCTTGGGTGCGGCGGGTGCGGCATCGGTCGCCGGCGCGCTTGTCTTGATCTCGTCTTTCATCTGCATATCTCCTTGCCATGCAATCGTGTTCAACATCATCGATTGTCGCACGAAAAAGGGCGGCGGACCCAATTGGATCCGCCGCCCTTGGCGTTTAGAGACGACTAACAGATTTTAAGGCATGGCCCAAAATCTACTCGGCGTCGGGGACCTCGTAGGTGGCCGCCGGCGTGTTATCGCACACGACGGTAAAGCCGCCGTCCTTGTCGACATCGACCGTCACCTGATCGCCCTCGCGCACCGTGCCGTCGATGATGGCGGCGGCGATGGCGTCCACGACCTCGCGCTGGACCAGACGCTTGAGCGGACGGGCACCGAACACGGGGTCCAGGCCGCCCACGGCGAGCATCTGCTTGGCCGCCGGGGTGATGGCAAGCGTCATGCGCTCCTTGGCCAGGCGTGCGCGGACGTCGGCAAGCTGGATGTCGACGATCTTCTCGATCTGCGCCATGCCAAGCGGATGGAACACCACGATATCGTCGATACGGTTGAGAAACTCGGGGCGGAAGGTCTGAGCCATGGCGGCGTCGACCTGATGGCGCATCTCCTCCTCGTCCTTGCCCGAAAGCTCGGCGATAGCCTTGGAGCCCACGTTAGACGTCATGATGATAATCGTGTTCTTGAAGGACACCTGGCGACCCTGGCCATCGGTCAGACGGCCGTCGTCGAGCACCTGCAACAGCACGTTAAAGACATCCGGATGGGCCTTCTCCATCTCGTCGAGCAAGATCACGGAGTAGGGACGACGGCGCACGGCCTCGGTGAGCTGGCCGCCCTCGTCATAACCCACGTATCCCGGGGGCGCACCGATCAGACGCTGGACGCTGAACTTCTCCATGTACTCGGACATGTCGATACGCACGAGCGCGCGCTCGTCATCGAACAGGCACTCGGCTAGCGCCTTGGCGAGCTCGGTCTTGCCCACGCCGGTGGGGCCCAGGAAGAAGAAGCTGCCGATGGGCTTGTCCGGGTCGGAGAGACCCGCACGGCTGCGGCGCACGGCCGCGGCCACGGCGGAGACGGCCTCGTCCTGACCGATAACGCGCTTATGCAGCTCGCCCTCCAGGCCCTTGAGCTTGTCGAGCTCGCCCTGCATCATCTTGGACACGGGCACGCCGGTCCAAGCGCTCACGACCTCGGCGATCTCATCGGAGGTCACCTGTTCGTTGAGGCCCTCGCCGTCCTGCTGCTTTTGTGCCTCGAGCGCGGCCTCGGAATCCTGAATCTGCTGCTGCAGGCCCGGAATCACGGAGAAGCGCAGCTCGGACGCACGGCCCAGGTCGCCGTTGCGCGTCGCGCGCTCCTCTTCGCTCTTGGCCTCGTCAAGCTGGCCCTTAAGCTCCTGCACGTGGTCGATGGCGTTCTTCTGGTTGAGCCAGCCAGCCTTTTGCACGTTGAGCTTTTCCTGGACCTCGGCGATCTCCTGGCGCAGGGCTTCCAGACGCTCCTTGGAGGCGTCGTCGGTCTCCTTCATGAGCGCCTGCTCCTCGATCTGCAGCTGGGTGAGCTGACGCGTGGTGGCGTCGATCTCAACCGGCATGCTGTCGAGCTCCATGCGCAGGCGGCTTGCGGCCTCATCGACCAGGTCGATGGCCTTGTCGGGCAGGAAACGGTCGGCGATGTAGCGATCGGAGAGGTCGGCGGCGGCCACGAGCGCGCTATCGGTGATATGCACGCCGTGGAAGATCTCGTACTTCTCCTTGAGGCCACGCAGGATCGAAATGGTGTCCTCGACGGTAGGCTCGCTGACCATCACGGTCTGGAAACGACGTGCGAGCGCCGCGTCCTTCTCGATGTACTTGCGGTACTCGTCAAGCGTGGTCGCGCCGATCGCGTGCAGGTCGCCACGGGCGAGTGCAGGCTTCAGGATGTTGCCGGCGTCCATGGAGCCCTCGGTGGCACCCGCGCCCACGATGGTGTGGAGCTCATCGATGAACAGGATGACCTTACCCTCGGACTTCTGTACCTCCTTGAGCACGGCCTTCAAGCGGTCCTCGAACTCGCCGCGGTACTTGGCGCCGGCGACCAGCGCGCTCATATCGAGCTCGATGAGGTCGCGGTCGCGCAGCGTGCTCGGCACGTCGCCGGCCACGATACGCTGGGCGATGCCCTCGACGATGGCCGTCTTGCCGACGCCCGGCTCGCCAATGAGCACGGGGTTGTTCTTGGTGCGACGGGACAGGACCTGGATGGTGCGGCGAATCTCATCGGTACGGCCGATGACCGGGTCGAGCTTGCCGGCGCGGGCGAGGTCGCAAATGTTGCGACCGTACTGCTCCAGCGCCTCAAACTGCGTCTTATCCTCGGCAGACGTCACGCGGTCATCACCGCGCAGCTCCTCATAGACCCGCTCGATGCGCTCCTTGGTCACGCCTGCGTCGCGCAGAACGCGGCCGGCCTCGCCCTTGTCCTCGGCAAGTGCCATCAGTAGATGCTCGGTCACTACAAAGCTGTCACCCATCTTGGTGGCCTTCTTCTCGGCCTTTTCGATGACGCGGACGAGCTCGTTGGACAGGCCCATCTGCTGACCCTCGCCCGAAACCTTGGGCGCGTGGTCGATGGCATCTTGCGTGGAGCGTACGAGCTGAGCCGGGTCGGCACCAATGCGCTCGATGATCACGGAGATATTGCGCTCGCCGGCACCGAGCAGGGCGGACAGCAGGTGAATCGGCTCCACCGCGCCGGCCTGCGCGTCGGCAGCCGTGCTCATGGCGGTCTGCAACGCCTCGCGCGACGTCATTGCTAGCTTATCGATTCTCATGGAATCACCTCTCTTGGGGCGGCCGCCCTACGGGGCGGCTTCACGTTGTTCGAGAAGTATTGTTGCCAGCTTTGCGCGATCTTATACACAAATCTAAGTCTCTATATATAAGATTTTCTGAGTGATTGAGAGATAGGGGTAAAGATGTCGGCCCGCCGCCGCACAGGTGCGCTACCGTCTCAATCTGTAACATCTATCGACCGTTTCTGGCTCCAGATGTTACAAATCGAGACGAATTGTTCAGCGGCACCCGTTTGTCTCAATCTGTAACATCTACTCGGCAAATAGAGCTCTATCTGTTACAAATCGAGACGAACAGAAGACACCCGAATCGAAAATCTAAATCTGTAACACCAGGCCCACTTTTAGCGGCCAAGATGTTACAGATCGAGACAAACCGAGAACTACTACAAAGGGGACGGGTACCTTTGTGGTGGTTGCAGTCTCTATTTACTTGCCGAACCCGTGCTTCCCGATTCGCCGCTCCAGGGCATCTCATCCTCGAAGAGCCATATACGGGCAGACCCACTATCGCGTGCAGTCTGCGGGTCGGGCAAGCAGGTCTGTTCATAGGCATCTTGGATACACTGACCCATAAAATCGTTGAGCTCGGCCTGGTCGCCCTCCATGACATAGGCTGCATCGCCGGCCATGATGTAAATACCCGGACCCTCATTGCCCTCGTAACCCGGATCGTACGAGACATCACATAACTTTGCGCCGTTTGCAGTGTCCAGCTCGATGGAAGAGTGGCATCCGCCAACCATGTCGTTCGCTTTTGCCCGATAGGACGCATATCCGTACCAACGCTTAAATGTTTTGCCCTTGAGTAGCTCGGACGCCCTATCGATCAGGCTTGTATCCGTGGTATAGCGCATGGCCCCAAGCTGAATACTCGGATAATTGCTAATACCCAGCACAGCCGGCTGCTCATCAAAATCAACGGTAATGGTCTCGGGCTTGTCGTCGCCGGTCAGAAGTTCGACAGATTGAGCCACAGGCTTGACCAACGGCTCCGTCACCGCAGCAGGTAGAAATGCCATACCGACAGCGCCCGCGCCAACCACAGCGATCGCAAGCGCCAAGACAATCAATCCAATACGGGCAGAACGGCTCACGGCAAAACACCCCACAATGCAAACCTTCGCCACCTGCACTAATGATACCGCCAGCTAACACTATTACCAAAAGAAGCCGCGCGCTCCTCACCACCACAAAGGGGACAGGCACCTTTGTGGTGGTTTTCGACGCTAACGGTCGACCATCTCGCGCCATGAGATTAAACTTGAATTGTTCTCTGAACATATCCATTTCTGCCTATCCTCAACAGATCTTTGTCTCGAGGAGCGCATATGAAGCCGTCTCATTCCACCGGCCGCAACGTCATCGCCATTCTCGCCATACCCATCGTGATGCTCTTCCTTATCGTCATCACGCCCTTTTCTTTTGGTATCGCCTCGCCCTTCGATCTTTGCGGGATGATCGACGCCGGCTCGCGTGCCACCTCGCTCTCCTTTGTCTGCCGTGGCGTGTTCTACGAATATGCAATTCCCACCGGAAGTTGGCAGTCCAAGTTACCGTTGCTCGGCAAGGTCGACGGATGCTCCCCCTATTTCTGCCTTGAACCTCAGGCGCTAAACTATCTGATCGACGACCAGCCACTCGACTCCATCACCCTCGCCTACGACTACGCACCAAACACCGATGAGCGCCACATGAACCAAGTCCTCGACAAGCTGCTTGGACAGTGCGGGCTCACCGCGGAAGCCGGTCGAACCATCTATAGCAACCGGAAATTAAAGCGAACAGAACTCCGCCGTGTCGGAAAAATCAAAGGGCGAAACGGGGCCGCCTACTGGGATGCCTGGGCAACACGCGACAAGGGCGAATTCGGACACAGCACCTATATGGTCACTGTCTACACCAAAGACGGAATTAAGGACAATGTTGACGATTTCGCGTCATCCAAACTCGGCATCCCCAAAACAACCAAACCCGCCAGCCCAGATGAAATTCTGTAGAGACGCTCATTAGAATGTCGTTCAACGAGCACGGCAACATCGAGCTCGCCCCCCCCCACCACCATAAAGGAGACAGGAGCCTTTGTGGTGATCTTCGGCCCCGGCGTTCACCATCTCAATCTGTAACATCTAGCGGCCGTTTTTGGGTCCAGATGTTACGGATCGAGATGAATTGTTCAGCGGTGCCCGTTTATCTAGATCTGTAACAACCGCTCGGCAAATAAGGGTCTACCTGTTACAGAACGAGACAAACCGCGGACCACCACAAAGGCGCCTGTCCCCTTTGTGGCGGTTTTCGACAAAAAGAAGCCGCCCCATTAACAGAGGCGGCATCAAGCAAGTCTATTTATTAGCGTTTCTCAAGACCCAACGAGAACGTCGCGATAGCCCCGGCCACACCTTTCCCTCGGGCGACCCTCGCGAAGCGCGTGAGCACGAGGGAAAGGTGTGGCCGGGGCGTACAGCAGAGTTACTCGGCAGCGGCCTTGAACTTGTTGTAGTTGATCAGGCAGCCGGCCTTGACGATGGCACGCTCCTCTGCCGTCATATCGGCAATGTAGAGCTCAATCTGCTCGACCGCACCGTCGGCGCGCACCACGTAGGCGGCGATGTCCTTTAGGTCACCGTCGAGCGCGGCACGGATACCCGGCACAAAGACATAGTCGCCCACCTCAAAGCTGGGCTCGGCCTCCATCTGGAAGGGCACCATACCCCAGTTCATCACGTTGGAGCGATAGCGCTTGGTGGCGTACTCGTGGACGATGTTGGCCAGACCGCCGATCACGCGCTGACAGCTCGCGGCCTGCTCGCGGGCGGAACCGTCACCGGGCTTCTTGGCATAGAGCATGGAGCCGTACTCAGTCGCCTTGGCATCGGCCGCGACACCCGCGCCGACCAGCGCCTCAAACACGCCCGCAAGCTCGGCATCGAGTGCCGCCAGATCGCCTGCTGCCTCGCCGGCAACGCGGCGCTTCTCCACGGCGTCGACCTCCTTGGAGCGACCCACGTAGGCCGGATCGCGACGGCTGAGCGTAAACTCGGCCAGGCCCAGCGGGTTGGAGCGGAAGGAGCTCGTCTCGCCCGAAGGAATGAGCTCGTCGGTCGTGGTGACCGGATCCATGATCTTGGAGCACACCTTGAGCAGGATATCGTCGCCGAGCGGCTCCATCGCGGGCCACGGCTTGATGTTGGGACCCTCGACCAGCTCGTCGGCAGGCTCCGCCTTGCCAAAGCCCCAGTACACGCGCTTTTTGTACGGCGCGTCGTCAAAGGTGTACTCGCAGGCCTCGTCCCAAGTCTCCTCGGGCAGGTCGGTCGCCGGCGTCAGGACGCCGCCGTTGGCAGCCGTCGCCGCAATGGAGCGGGCGTCCATCAGGGCCACGGCGCTCAGCTGGCCATTGCCCGGCTTGGAACCCTCGCGGTTGGGGAAGTTGCGCGTAGTGTGGCGGATCGAAAGGCCGTTGTTGGCGGGCGTGTCGCCGGCGCCGAAGCACGGGCCGCAGAACGCCGTGCGCACGATCGCGCCGGCCTCCATGAGGTCGTAGATGTAGCCGCGGCGTGTAAGCTCGAGTGCCACGGGCTGGCTCGTGGGATAGACCGACAGCGAGAACTCGCCGCAGCCGGTGTTGGCGCCCTTGAGCACGCGGGCAGCCTGGACCACGGAGTCGTAGTTGCCGCCCGAGCAGCCGGCGATAACGCCCTGCTGCACGTGCAGCTTGCCGTCGACGATCTTGTCGAGCAGGCTAAAGTGCGTCTTGCCCTCGCCGATCTTGGCGGCCTCGAGCTCCACCTCGTGCAGGATGTCCTCGAGGTTCTCGTTGAGCTCGTCAATCTCAAAGCCGTTGGAAGGATGGAACGGCAGCGCGATCATGGGCTTGATGCTCGACAGATCGACCTCGACGCAGCCGTCGTAGTAGGCGACATCGGCGGGCTTGAGCTCGCGGTAGTCGTCGCCGCGGCCGTGCATGGCCAAAAACGCGTGTGTGTCCTCGTCGGTGGCCCAGATGGAGGAAAGGCAGGTGGTCTCGGTGGTCATGACGTCGACGCCGTTGCGATAGTCAGTCGTCATGCTCGCGATGCCGGGGCCCACGAACTCCATGACCTTGTTCTTGACGTAGCCCTTGGCAAAGACGGCGCGGATGATGGCGAGCGCCACATCGTGCGGGCCGACGCCGGGGCGCGGAGCGCCCGTGAGGTAGATGGCGACGACGCCGGGATAGGCGACATCGTAGGTGTCGCGCAGCAGCTGCTTTGCCAGCTCGCCGCCGCCCTCGCCCACGGCCATGGTGCCCAGGGCGCCGTAGCGGGTGTGCGAGTCGGAGCCCAAGATCATCTTGCCGCAGCCGGCGAAGTTCTCACGCATAAAGGAGTGGATGACCGCAATATGGGGCGGAACGAAGATGCCGCCGTACTTCTTAGCAGCGGAAAGGCCAAAGACGTGGTCGTCCTCGTTGATGGTGCCGCCCACGGCGCACAGCGAGTTATGGCAGTTGGTGAGCACGTAGGGCAGCGGGAACTGCTCCATGCCCGAGGCACGCGCCGTTTGGATGATGCCGACAAAGGTGATGTCGTGGCTCGCCATGGCGTCGAAGCGGATCTTGAGCGCCTCGGGATCTCCGGACGTATTGTGTGCCTGGAGGATCGAATACGCGATGGTGCCACGCTTGGCATCCTCGGGCGTCTGCGTAATACCGCGCTCGGCAGCCTCGGCCGCAGGCACAACCTCGCTGCCGCCGCGCAGGTAGATGCCGTCCTCGTACAGCTTGACCATACTGTCTCCCACTCTGCCCGAAAGGCTCGGGCGCATAGCATACATTCATTCAATATCGTGCCATAGAACAGTTGCGAGTGGGTTGCGAATCTGCACGTTCACTTTATCTCGGTAAAGTAAAGGACGAGCCCCTTGCATCACTCTCCTAACAAGGAGTGTCCCAAAGTGCCGGCACAAAAGGAACGTCCCCAAGTGCCAAATGCCGCAAGAATGTCCCCTTTGACTAGTCATTTAAGAACGTCCATTACAGTCGAAATTGTCAGCCCGGGACCGTCTCGGGCTACG
>CAUACA010000033.1 GCA_958427355.1 uncultured Collinsella sp.
ATTAAAAATTGGTGGAATACATGCCTTCAAGAATTGATGTATCGATTGACGAGCTGCCAGAAGTTTCGAGCCTTCTTGATGGCTACGGGTGTACGCGTTAGCTTTGAATCGGTGGGCCTTAATGCCGAGGAATATCAGCTTTTTATCGATGCTGGCGGAATAGTAATGGTCTCGGGCGAAGATTGCTATATCTTACCAGGGGTGAACCGTTTAATCCTGCCCCAGACTAGTGACTTATAATTGCGGCTTCCCGTCTACGTCTGCACTAGACGTGGATGCGGGAAACTTCCCCTTAATGCAATTCACAATATGTTGAAAACTCAGGTCGTGGAACGCGATGGGTTTTAGTTTTTTTGGTGCTGCAGTCGGCAATTTACTCTGCGGGTTTGGCACTATGAAGGAATTTAGGCTTTTCCTGTAACGTTAAAATTACAACGATTGGTGGTCGCAGCTCTGCTTAGCAAATCTTATCCCTGAATATTAAGCACATTACGCGACAGGTGTACTTTACCGTTCTACCCCTTTTTGCCCGTAAAGACAGGGGGTCTTCTTCCGGTTACCTTTTGTTTTTGCAGGGGAGGGGCCATTTTGACGGCTACTACATACGAGATTGATCTTATTTGCGGTCCATCGAAATCGTTGGACGACATTAAGTAGCTAAAATAGCCCCGTTCCAAAAAGACTGGTTAACAAACCCCGTGCCAAAAAGATTGGTCTTAGGCGTGGTCGCGCCAGCCGAGAACGCGCTGCTTCATGCCTTCGATGTCGAGCACGCCTTCGGCAAAGCCTTTGCGCACGAGCTCCTCGGGAACGTACTCGTCGTAGCGATCAAAATAAGGCACCTCGCCGGGATAGACGAGCTCGATGGGATTGAAGTCCTTCTCGGCCTCGGCGGCGAGCACCTCAAAGAACGTCTCCTCGTCGGCCTTCATCTTAAACTGCATAAAGTACGGGCGCGATGGGTCGAGTCCGCGAAGGCCCAGCTCCGCGGCACACTTAATCTTGAGCATGCGCTCGAGTGCCAAAAAGGCGTAACTGCCCAGCCAGGGGAAGAGTACCCAGGTGTCGCCACCCAGGTTGATGAGTGGCTTGGTTCCCGCACCCGAAATCTCGGCCGTATGGCGAGCCTGCGCCAAGCGGGCCCGCGCGTTACCCATAAGGTACGGATACGCGGCATGTTCATTGAGCGCTTTGCGCATGCGTTCGAGCACATGTGTGTTGATGTCGCCGGGACAGTCGCCAAAGTAGGCCGGCACCCGGCCTTTGACCTGCGTGGCAAAGACGGTGTGGCGCTTCCAGTCCACTTCCTCGACAATCCAGCAGTGTCCGGCGATGGCGATGCGCTCGCCAGGTGGTGGCGGGTTGACAATCGTGCCCAGCTCGGCCGATTCGCTGCGAACGGTAAACTCCTCGTTTTCCTGGAATACGGCGTAGAACTTAAAGTTGTTAATGATGCGCTCGCCCGCGAGACCCACGATGAGTCCGCCGCCCTCGGTGACCTGGATGTGGTCGATCTTGATGAGGTGACGCAGCAGTACGCGATAGTCATCGGCCGAGACGCGGTGGAAATAACTAAGCGTGAGTACACGCTGAGCAAGCTCGGCCGGCGTGAGCTCGCCGGTGCTGGCGAGCGTCGACATGGTCTGGTGGTAGAGCAGGCTGTAGGGGAGTCGATCGAGCTCGGGCGGCTCGACCCACTTTTCCTCGCGATAGAGTTGTACGAGCGCGATGCCCTGCAGGAGCTTCCAGGGAATCGTCTCGGGCATCATCGTGCGCGGCTCGGGCTCTTCCTCGCGCATGACAAACCACATCTCGGGCGGAAGGTCGCGGCGTCCTGTGCGACCCATTCGCTGCAAAAAGGAGCTGACGGTAAACGGCGCGTCGATCTGGAAGGCGCGCTCCAGACGGCCGATATCGATACCGAGTTCCAGCGTAGAGGTGGTGACGGTCGTTTGTGCCTGTTCCTCGTCGCGCATGAGCTCTTCTGCCGTCTCGCGCAGCGATGCCGAGAGGTTGCCATGATGGATAAGGAAGCGGTCGGGCTCGTGCTGGCTTTCACAGTAGCTGCGCAACATGGAGCACACGGCCTCTGCCTCCTCACGCGAGTTGGCAAAGACTAGGCACTTGCGCCCGCGGGTGTGTTCGAAGATATAGCCCATGCCGGGATCGGCGTTGTCGGGTGCGGTGTCGGTGGGGTTGAGCAGTGCCTGTTCGGTTGCCTGCGGGATGTCGGCTTCGCCCTCGGGGGCTGAGGAAGTGCGACGGTCCTTGGGAGCGGCCTTGCCCCGTGCCCGCTCACGACGTTGACGGCGCTCCTCTTGTGTGAGTTGTCCGCTGTGACGCATGTCTTGGGCGCCGGCGGGCAGTGCCGCGGATGCCGCCTCGATGCGCTCGCATGTGAGCACTTCGGCTTCCTGCGGACCTGTGCCCATGAATCCCCGCTGCTGTGCCTGGGGGCCCGAGTTGTAGAAGTGCTCCATGGAGATGCGCCACACGCGACGCGGTTCTTCAAAGCGGGGGATAACGCAGTTGCGCCCCGTTCCCTGTGAGAGAAAAGCGCCCGTGCGCTCGGGGTCGCCGATGGTGGCCGAAAGGCCAATGCGTCGAGGCTGCACGCCGGCCATGCGCGAGAGCCGCTCGATAAGGCAGAGCGTCTGCCCGCCACGGTCGCCGCGCATGAGCGAGTGGACCTCATCGATGACCACGTAGCGCAGGTCGCAAAACATGCGCGGGATCGCCATGTGCTTATGGATCAGGAGCGCCTCGAGCGACTCGGGTGTAATCTGCAAGATGCCGCTCGGTTTTTTGATGAGCTTAGCCTTGTGCGACTGCGAGACATCGCCATGCCAGTGCCAGACAGGGATATCGGCCTCTTCGCAGAGGTCGTTGAGACGGACGAACTGATCATTGATGAGCGCCTTGAGGGGGCCGATGTAGAGGGCGCCCACGCTCGCGGGCGGGTTCTCCCAAAACTCGGTCAGGATGGGAAAGAAGGCTGCCTCGGTTTTGCCGGAAGCCGTGGATGCCGTCAGGAGCACATTGTCTTGCGTGTTAAAGATGGCGTCTGCCGCTGCAACCTGGATAGAGCGCAGACTCTCCCAATCGTGGGAGTAGATGAAGTCTTGGATAAACGGAGCATATCGGTCAAAGGCGTTCACGGGGCCTCCTCTCAAATACGAACCTCTTAACGCGGTGGCCAAGGGTTTGCTGCATTACCGCCTCAACGTTTGCCCAGATAAAACCAGCCAAAATACACCTGTCCCTTTTTGGCAGGTTAGATGGTGAATTCGGCGAAGTTGCGGTCGCCGTCTGCGGTGCCGGTGTCGCCTGTTGCGGCTGCTGGCACCAGCGCGTCGCCGCCGACGCTTTGCAGCAGCTCGGCCACATTTGCATCGGGGTTCTGACACAGGATATCGAGCAGCTCGATAAAGTCACGGATGACCTCACGCGGTGTCAAGTGCGTATCGGCTCCCACGCGGCCAAACTCAATCTTGAGGAAGTCCACCAAATCGTTCTCGGTAAGCGTGGGCGTCCAGCCAAAGTAGCCGGCGTGAATTTGCATGAGTTTTTCGATCAGCACCAGTAGCTCCTCGTAGGTGAGCGGCTGCAAGCGGATGATGGGCGCGAGCATGTCCTTAAGGTCCTCGCGTGCAAAGCGACCCTGAGCGAGCCGGCTGCGCAGAGCCTCGTAGGAGAATACGCCGCGGCGGCGGTCCTCGATGGAGGTCGGCGTGCCGCCCATGATCATGCCCAAGTACTGCGCCTTGCCCTGGAGCGTGTCGTTGTACATGGTGAGGATTTTCTCGTAGTTGTACTGGCGCGTGATGGCGTTGGGAATCTTGTACAGGTTTACGAGTTCGTCGATGAGCACCAGCATGCCCTTGTATCCGCTGCAGACCAAAAAGCGTGCAATGAGCTTAACGTAGTCGTACCAGTCGTCATCGCTGATGATGGTCGAGGAGCCCAGCTCAGCGCGTGCCTCGCTCTTGGTGCGGTATTCGCCGCGGATCCATTTGGTCACGCGGCTCATGGCCTCTTCGTCGCCCTCGGATACGGCCGTGCGATAGCGGCGGAGCATGCGGGTGAAGTCAAAGCCGTGGACCATCTCCTCGAGCGGGGCCAGTTGGGTATTGACGACTGACTCGTCGACGTCGGCACACGAGGCGACCCAGCGATCCAGAATAAGGTTGAGCGCACCGCCCTCGGGGCGCGTCTTGGTCGATATGTTGCGGATGAGCTCGCGGTAGGTGGCAAGGCCCTGCCCCTGACCGCCTTGCAGGCGGCGCTCGGGCGACAGGTCGGCATCAGCGACGACGAATCCCTCGCCCATGGCGTGCGTGCGGATGGTCTGGAGCAAAAAGCTCTTGCCGGCGCCGTAACGACCGACCAGAAAGCGGAAGCTCGCGCCACCGTCGGCGATGAGACTCAGATCGGTGAGCAGGGCGCGGATCTCGACCTCGCGCCCTACGGTGATGTAGGGAAGGCCGATGCGCGGGACCACGCCGCCCTTGAGTGAGTTGAGAATGACGGCGGCGACGCGCTTGGGCACGCGGGGTGCTGCGGATGCGATATCACTCATAGTCTAGGTATCCTCTCACGTCTGCTTCGTAATCCTCGATAATTTGCGGTCCTGCCGCGCCGAATTCGATAACGGTGTCTCCCACCAGGTCAAAGAGCGCCTCGTTGATGCTGTCGACGAGCATGTCCTCGCTCTGCCCCGATTGCACTACCGCCGATTCCGCCTGTACTGCGTTGTGCTCGAGCAGCGCGCGAAGGAAGGCATCTGCGGCGGGCGCGAGTTCGGTTGCGGTGCCAGCGGGTGCAGTCGATACGACCGCTGGCGTCGGTGCGAGGAGCGGTGCCACGACGCCAAACTGTTCGGTGGAAATGGTTGGCTCGTCGGCTTTGTTGCGCTCCGTAGGCGCCGCGATCGGCTCGGCCATCACGTCGGTCGCAGGCTTGGCTTCCGGTTGCTCGGATTCCGCCGTATCGACCTCTGTGGGCACATCGTCCTCGCGCTCTTCGTCGATCAAAAGCGCTTCGCGCGTTTGCGCAGCGGCGCTCCGAATGTGCCCCAGCTGACTCAGATCGATATCGATCTTGACGGGCTGGTGTACGGCGTCCCACGAAAGCCATGCCACAATCTCGTCATCGATAATTTTGGCCAGATATTTGGGGACCTTTTCTTCCTTAAGGGGATGGGCGGGGTCCAGCGCCAGGCGCAGGCGTTGGTCGCAGGCGCGCATCATTTCACCGAGCTTGCTGCTCTTTTGCCTACTACCGTGGATGCGCATGCATTCCCAAAAGCCGTTTTGGCAACGGTAGATATGGATAGGATCCAGGCGATATTCGCAGTCCTCGTGGTGCTCGGGCGCAAAGAATACGGCCGAGGCAAACATGGTGTAGGGCATGGCCGTCTCCTCCCCAAATAAACTCGCCACGATGCCGGTCTTTCGGTGCGTGTCATAGTAGCGCGCCATGCGGACATACACGGCGCATGCCGCGTGGCGCAGATCGCGGTGGTGGCTGCGGTCGAGCCGCGAGTTACTTAGGTTGTACGTGGAGAGGGCGTTGATGGCGGCCATGAGTCGCTCCTCGCGCACCTCATCGGGCGGAAGGGGGAGCGTGGGCTCGGAGGTTTTGCGACGCTTAGGGGTCTGGCCGGACGGTGCCGGTGCTGGTACAAGGTCTCGTGCCGCGCGCCGCAGCTCGATAAGGGCGTTATCGAACATGACGGTTTTAGAGTCGCGAAGCAGCTTGGGGTCGAGCCCGTGGAACACGGCGTAATCCTGCAGCCACACGCGTGCAAATCGGTCGATGCCGGGCTCGAAGGCGCGATAGGCATCCCAAAAAGCCTTGATCTTGTTAAAACCATCGAGCGGGTCATCTACGCCAATGCCGCAAATCAGCTCATAGAGATACAGAAAGGCAAAGGACGTAGACGTTTCCTCGACGGTTCCGCGGCGCACTTGGGCACGCCAGGTAAAGTAGCCGCGCAACTGCCGGTCGCTCATGGCGTTGTAGGTGGGAAAGTACGATTTAAAGGTGCCGTTGTAGGGACAGTCGTCCTCAAAGTCGGCCATCAGCAGGCCCTGGCGGTAGAAAAGCTCGGCTTCCGAAAGCCAGCGACCTGCGCCGCCTTTGGGGTCATCCTGCCAGCGCGATATCTCGCGCATTTTACGGTACTGGTCGGGGAGGAAATTCTGCATCTGTCGGCCGGTTTTGAGAATCGGCTCGTCTGCGTAGACTTCATGTGAGAAGCGGGCAGACTGATGGGTCCGGGCCTCGGCCATAATGCGCTCGATGAGCATCTTGATGTCCTGGTCGGCCACCGCTCCTCCTCTCGAACGCAGCTACGGTGACCTCATATCATAGCACAGAATCAAACAGGTGTTCGAGATGCCGCTGCGTTGATAGATTTAGAACAGGAGGGCGTAGATGACGGCGATGACGACGGAGGGAAGCATATTGGCCGTGCGGAAGGTCTGAGGACGGATGAGGTTGACGCCGACGCAGAAGATGAGCATGGAGCCTACGAGCGAAAGGCTGTCGAGGGCTGCCGTAGTCATGATGGGGGAGAGTGCGCCGGCAAACAGCGTGATCGTCCCCTGGAACACGGCGACGGGCAGGGCCGAGAAGATGCAGCCGCGTCCGAGCGACGCCGTCATGGTGCAGACGATGATGCAGTCCAATGCGCCTTTCAGGGCAAGCGTTGACCAGTCACCGAGCAGGCCGTCCTGGATCGATCCCACAATGGCCATGGCGCCGATGCACACGGTGAGTGAAGTCGAGACAAAAGCGTTGGTGAACCCGTTATCGCCCTCACTGCCAGTCTTGCGCTTGAGCCATTCGCCAAGGTTCTCGATGGCGGCTTCCAAGTTGACGGCCTCGCCGATGAGCGAGCCGAGGGCGAACGAGACGATGAGCATGGTGGTACCGGTGGTCGCTAGTGCCTTTCCATCGATGATGAGCATCTTTTGCATGGTGCCGCCCAGGCCGATAAACAGGACGCACAGCCCCGATGCTTTCATGAGCGTGTCTTGGATGCGCGGTGTAATGAAGCGACCGCCCGCTAATCCCAAAAGACCGCCCGCAATCAAAAGCACAACGTTGATGATTGTTCCCAAGCCCGGCATGAGCCCTCCCGTATTGATGCCAACGTGGCAATCGTAGCAGAGTGGAATGCGAGGTACATCGCGACTCATCTAATACGTTATATAAGTGGCATTAGCAACGACGCGCAGCATTTAAGCCTCAGGTGGTTGTCGGGACATAGGGATAGTATTCAAAACGCAGTGTCATAAGCCGCTGCGGGGATTCAATAGCCGCGGCGATGATATTGGCATCGCGGGCACGATCAAACCCTTCGAGCTCGATCTGGTACGAGACGTCTTGCATAATGTCCAGACGTCGCCAGGCTAGGAGTGTGTCACCATCGAATTCCAAGGTCTTGCCTCCGTCTGGAGCAACGGCGTATAGACGCAGCTTGGCGGTGGTTGCAGGGTCGACAACTGTGACCTTTTTAATTTCGTTTCGAGTATTCTTGGCGCCCAACAAGGTGAGCAGTGTTGGGGCCACGACCTCGCCCGATGGCAAAAAGACGACTTCGATGGATTCAGGAAATGCGATGATAGCCGACTTGCGGACGGGCTGATTGGCGGCGGCAACTTCGATGTTTGCAGCGTCGATGACCTCTGTGTGGTCGAGCGCGGCAAGCACGCAGCAGTTACCTTCATCGATCTCTTGAGGATCAGCAAGCCCCAGATTGTCCGCGAGCTCGGGATCGTTTGGATCGGCAGCGGGCTCATTCAGCGCTTCGAAAGAAGCTGGGACGTTGTTTGTCGGCGACGGCGTGTCGCCCGCACCTGCTTCTTTATCCGTGCTCTCCTCTTGTATGGTTGCGTTGATGGATTCGTCGTTTGAGGGGAGCGTCTCGGCGTCAAGCGCGGAGGGGAGAATTCCGATGGCTCCGGATCCGTTCCACTCCATTTCGAGAAGCGCCGGGTCGGCAAGAATGCGTTGCCTGCTTTGCGCGTGGGCATCGATTTCAATAGGGCCTGCCTCTATCCCTCGTGTAAGGCTGAGTGATCCGGCTGGCTTCTCGAAATGAGCGTCTGTGTCTTTGGTGCTGACGGCGTAGAACAGCAGGGACGCTCCTCCCGCCGCGATGGCATCGGTGCCGGCTTTGGTCAGCCGCAACGATGCCGTGAATGAGAGGGTGGGCTGCGCATCGTCTGCATTCGCGGCGGCGCAGCCCAGACATATACCGCCTCCTTTCTCGAAAAACGCACCGTCGAAGGCGACCTTCGCTCCGTTCGCCGAGTCATCGACCGAAGCGATGTCGATGCGCAGCTCTAAATTGCATGGATCGCCATCTGCATCGAGCACAACCGAGCGCCATGTGCAGACGGCGCACCCCGCCTGGGAGCCGTTTGCCTTGTTCGAACGATTGATATCCACGACTATCGAGCCGTCCGTATTACGACGAAGGCATCCCGAGGTCGAGATTGCGGCCTGTGCGATCGAAAAACGCTTGCACGCAATGGCGCTCGGCGGATTTGGTGCGGAGCTTAGGGCTGCTGGTAAGGAGTCTGCCATGGCGGGAGTCGCCCAAGCGGCGACAGGCGTTCCGGTTGCGAGCGCGCCGCAGAGTGCGACGACGGGCAAAAGGTTCTTCGATGCCATGGGGTCTCCTTAGCTAATTTAGTGCGGCCTGTCCGTGTTTTGTTTCTGGCTGCGTTTGATGTGCAGACCGAGGCCGGCGGTGCCCGCGCCTGCTGCTGTGGCGCCTGCTGCCAAGAGCCATCGTCTGTCGCCTGTCTGCGCCAACGGTTCCTCGCGGTCGCCGCGGTCGAGCTCCGAGAGGTCGACCGTCACTTGCGTGGCGGCCTGCGCCTGTTCTTGCTGGGCAAAGGCCATGGCTGGCCCAAACGCTAGGATGCTGACGGCGGCGGCCAGGGCGACAGCCTTATGCCGTGTGCGCACCGGGCTCGACCGTCCAGGTGATCGTTGCAACCTGATCGCCTTCGCCGGTTACGCGGAAGATGTCGCGCGTGACGCGGGCGACGTTTCCGCTTGTCTTGAGCTTAATTTTGTCCTTGCCGCCGGCAATGCCCTGGTAGCCCATGTCGAAGGCTGCGTTCTTGGAAAGATCGAGGCCCGTCCCCTGCGTTGCGGCGCTGGCGTTCTGGAGTGCGCCGTCGGGGCCGACCTTAAAGTCGATGGAGTTCTGCGCGGTTCCGGCCTTGGCGTCGGCAGCAATGGTCCAGGTGTTCATGGCGTCGATCTTCATGTTGGTGACATGGATGCCGTAGGCCGAATGATTGTCGATGGTGGTCGCGTCTTCTGAGGGGCCCTGAAACGTGCCGTCGGCCTTGGCGACGAAGGGAATAACCGTCGGAACTTTGAACTCAACGTTGTCGATCTCGGTCCTGACCATTACTTTCGTGGTTCCAACGCGCCCGGCCGCCATAGCTGGCGTCGGGACGGCACCCATTGCGAGCGCGAGCGCGAGCCCTGCGCCCACGACGAGCGCTCTGGCTCCGTTCATGTTCCTGGTGATGTCCATGGTCGTTCCTTTCTATTCGCCGCGGGCCGTCCCCGCGATGATTGGACGAATGCTGGTGAATTGTGTGCGGTGCCGCGTCGGCCGGAAGGCTAGTTCTCGGCTTGCTCAACCCGTACCTTGACACGTGTCGGATTGCCGTGGCTGTCGAGGGTCTTTGCATCGAGTGCCTGGATCTCGATGTACGCCTCGCCTTCTTTGATGTCGCCGGCGGGGCACGTTTCGATTGTCTTGCCGGTCTCGACCACACCGGATTCGTACATGGTCTCATCGTTTTGGATGACGCGGAATCGCTGGGGAAATTTATTGTCTTGGACGTTTTGCACGTTGACGCGCAGCTTACCGTCCTCCTGCAGCTGAGCGACCGGTGCGACCGAAATCGTCATCATGTTGTCGCGGACGATGGCGTCGAGCTCATCTTGGATTTCCTGGTGCGTTTTGCCCTCGGCCGTCGTAACCGAAGCGCCCGCCTCGGGTACGGGCTGCGACTGCCAAGCGTATAGTCCTACGGCGACAAGGGCACAGACGATGGCCAAGCAGGCAACGATGAGCTTCTTGCGACGACCCAGGCCTGCAAAGTGGGGTGGCTTCTTCGCGCTCATGCGGCATCCTTGGCGGTGTAGATGCGCGCAAAGGTGGACGGGTTCGCTCCAAAGAGCATGTGAAGCATCAGGCGGCGCGAGTAGACGAGCTCTTCGAAGTCGGGAGGGAACTCGATGTCGTGGATATGCGCGATGTGGTGGGCGAGCGCCGAGAACGACTCGGGGTCGCAGATCACATCGGTGGTAACGTGGTAGACCGTCGTATCGGGGAATGCCTCTTCGTCGAAAGGCAGGAGATGGGGATCGTCGTCGACTTCGATGGCGATGCCGTACTGGGGCCAGTAATATGCCATGGGAACCTCCCTGCTTCTGGGCCAAAACCTCTATCGGTTTTGGCTGTCGACGCCGACCGTATCAGCCGCTACTTGACCAATTTCTGACCAAATGCTTGACGGATTGGCGTCTCCGCAGGTAAAAGGCGGCAAAAAATACTCCAACTTTTTTCAAGCGACAATCGCGCGGTCGGCGACGGCGGGGCCATATGTGTCAAAAGCATCGTCTGCCGAGGAAATCAAGCCGCTCGCCGAATTGCACGAACGTAAAAATCGCCAATTATGGAGACGGTCTCGAACACGTCGACGAAACGATGCGGTAACATCTCCCTGCAAACACTGTAGTTAGCTAAAGGGGGAGTTCGTGTGTCTGCAACCATCAAACCCTTCACCGACGAGTTCGAAGAGTATGGTCGCGATGAGTCTCGCGCATCGGGCGAGGCCTCGAGCATCTCGTTTCCGACAACGGAAGACGAGGTCCGTGCCATTTTGGAAAAGCTCCATGCCGAGCGTGTCCCGGTAACGGTTCAGGGCGCCCGAACCGGCCTTGCCGCCGGTGCCGTGCCCCACGGCGGGCATATCCTCAATACTTCCCGTATGAATCGCTACTTGGGCCTTCGTCGCGATGAACAAGGCCAATTTCTGCTGCGCGTGGAGCCGGGCGTTGTGCTCTCGGAGCTGCGCAAGCAGCTGAGCAAGAAGGTGCTGCCGACTGCTGGTTGGGACCAGGCATCGCTTGAGGCCTACGAGGAGTTCCAAGAGGCCCCCGAGCAGTTCTTTCCCACCGATCCCACCGAGACGTCTGCCTGTCTGGGCGGCATGGCGGCATGCAACGCCTCCGGCGCCCGCAGCTACGCTTACGGCCCCATGCGCCCACATATCACGGGACTCCACGTCGCGCTGGCTGATGGCGATTTGCTTGAGCTTCAGCGCGGCGAGGCTTTTGCCCAGGGCCGCCACCTGTCGCTCGTGACGGCAGCGGGCCGTGCACTCGAACTCGATCTTCCCGGATATACCATGCCCAAGACAAAAAATGCCTCAGGCTATTTCGTTGCGGACGAAATGGACGCCATCGACCTCTTTATCGGTGCGTGCGGCACGCTCGGCGTCATTACCGAGCTCGAGATCGCCCTGCAGGCGGCGCCTGCGGTCGTTTGGGGTGTGAGCTGCTTTTTCGATAGCGAAGACAAGGCCGTGTCCTTTACCGATTCCGTGCGTCCCGTCCTGTCCCATGCGGCTGCCATCGAGTACTTCGATGCTGGCGCCCTGGATATTCTACGTCGCCAGCGCGAGCAGTCGACGGCGTTTGCCTCGCTGCCGGCGCTCGACAAAGACGCCAAGGTCTGTGTCTATGTGGAGCTCGACTGCGACGACGAGGCGCAGGCGACTGAGGAGCTGTATCACTTGGGGTGGGTACTGGAGCTTGCGGGCGGCAGTGACGATGCGACATGGGTCGCGCGCACCGAGGTCGATCGCGAGTGTCAGCGATTCTTCCGCCATGCGGTCCCCGAGAGCGTCAACATGCTTATCGACGAGCGCCGCCGCACGGATCCCACCATCACCAAACTGGGCTCGGACATGTCGGTGCCCAACGCGCGCCTGGCCGATGTTGTTGCCCTCTATCGCCGTACGCTGGCCGAAAGCGGGCTTGAGTCTGCCGCCTGGGGACATATCGGCAACAACCATCTGCACGTGAACATCCTGCCGCGCGATGCACGGGACTATCGCCGCGGTGGAGAGCTCTTTGCCCAGTGGGCGGCCGAGGTCACGGCCATGGGCGGCGCCGTCTCCGCAGAACACGGCGTCGGCAAGATCAAGGCGGGCTTCTTGGAGACGATGTACGGCCACGAGGCCATGGTCGAATCGGCTCGACTCAAGCTGCAGCTCGACCCTGCTGGGCAGCTTGGCCGCGGCAACCTATTTTCGGAGAAGCTCTTGGATGAACTCGTCCAGAAAGGGGGCGCGTGAAGATGAGCGAATTCCATATGGTAGTGTGCGTCAAGGCGGTGCCGGGAAGCACTGAGGTCAAGATGGACCCCAAAACCAATACCATCGTGCGTGATGGCAAGCAGGTGGTCATCAACCCGTTCGATGCAAGCGCTCTGGAATGCGCGCTGTCGCTTAAGGACGACTTTATCGGCTTTGGCATGGATGTACGCGTGACGGTGGTGTCGATGGGCATCCCCGCGACCGAGTCACTGCTGCGCGACTGCATTGCCCGCGGCGCCGATGACGCGCTGTTGCTGACCGATCGCGCCTTTGCGGGTGCCGATACCTTGGCTACCACCTATGCCCTCAAATGTGGCATCGAGGCGCTCGACGAGGACTTTGACCTGCTCATTTGCGGCAAGATGGCAGTTGACGGCGATACGGCCCAGATTGGTCCCGAGCTTGCCGGAGCATTTGAGATTCCCTGCGTGACCGACGTGAGTTGCGTGCAGAGCGCGGGCTTTACGACCCGCGGCTCGCTGGCGCTTGTCCACGGCTGTGACGCCGGCGAGGAAACAGTGTATCTGGAGATGCCATGCGCGATGACGACTGCCAAGGAGATTGGCCAGCTGCGCATGCCGAGTATTGCTGGCATTCGCGCGGCCGAGGAAGCGGACGTACGCGTGGTCTCTGCCGCCGATGTACATGCCGATCCCGCTCGTTGTGGTCTTGCCGGTTCGCCGACGCAGGTCGTGCGCTCGTTTGTGCCCGACCGCGACCAAACGTGCGAGGTTGTTGAGGGCACGGCGTCCGAGCGGGCGGCAAAACTCGCCAAGATTATCGAGGAGATGGCATAGATGAGCGGACTGATTATCGATAGCGAAGCCTGCATTGGCTGCGGTCGCTGCGTTCGCGCCTGCGCCTCGGGCGGTATTGTGGTGGAGGGCGAACGCCCCAATCGCTGCGCCCACGTAACCGACGGTTGTATCCTGTGCGGCGGGTGCGTCGACGCCTGCCCCGTCAACGCCATCTCGATTGAGCGCGATGAGGCTACCGGTGCGGTAGACCTTGACGCATATCGAGACATTTGGGTCTTCGTGCAAACTGACGAGTACGATGCCGTGGCGTCCGTGGCCTTCGAGCTCATGGGCAAGGGCCGCGAGCTTGCCGATGCACGCGGCTGTCGCCTGGTGGCGCTGGTCGGCATGGGCCCCGAGGGCTCGCTCGGGGACCTGGAGCATCTGGTTTGCGCCGGCGCGGACGAAGTTCTGGTCTGTCGTGACGAGCGCCTGCGTCAGAACGACGCGGAGGTCTATGCTCGCCTCATCTGCGATTTGGTAGCCGAGCGCAAGCCCGAAGCCATTCTGTACGGTGCGACCGCCTTTGGCCGCGAGCTGGCGCCTGGCGTTGCCGTGCGCCTGCGGACGGGCCTTACGGCCGACTGCACCGTGCTTTCGATGGATACGGAGACGGGCCTGCTGCAACAGACGCGTCCGGCGTTTGGCGGCAACTTGATGGCCACCATCATTTGCCCCAACCACCGTCCTCAGATGGCAACGGTGCGCCCCGGCATCTTTAAGGCGCCCGACTTTGACTATAGCCGCTCCGGAACGATTACCCAGGTATTTCTTGCGGAAGACGCCAAGGCTCGTGTTGAGATTTCGATTCCCGCCGAGGAATGGGGCCAGCAGGCTTCGATTGCCGATGCCGAGCGTCTCGTTGTTGTGGGTCGCGGTATTGGCTCCAAGAAAAACCTACCCTTGATGCGAAAGCTCGCCGAAGCCCTGGGTGCCGAGCTCGGCTGCACGCGACCCGTCGTGGAGGCGGGCTGGCTGGAGTATCGCCACCAGATTGGCCAGACGGGCGTGTCGGTTTCACCCAAGCTTCTCGTGAGCATTGGTGTCTCGGGTGCCATTCAGCATCTTGCCGGTATCGGTGGGGCGGAGTGCATTATCGCCATCAATGAGGACTCGGATGCTCCCATCTTTGGCGCCGCCCAGTACAAGGTCGTCGGCGACGCCGTCGAGGTCGTTGAGGAGCTGCTGGCCCAGCTTGAGCGCTAGGCGCTTGCCAGCCAGCTGCGCAGCTCGTCCTTTAGGCGCTCCCAGGTCGCTTGCGTGGCGGGATCGGTAAAGGGGCGCGTGATACCAAAGGGCGCGTCGAGCAGGCGGTAGATATCGCCCTGCTCGCGCGCCAGCGCGCGGCTTGCGGGGTAGACGAGCTCAAACATAAAGCAGATGAGCCCCACCAAGTAGTCGGCCGGCTCATCGCGTTCGTCGCGTGCGACGCAGCGGTGTTCGTCAAAGGCGGCAAGCGTCGGTACCGAGAAGTGGCTGGCGAGAAATGTATCCTCATCAACCTTGAGGATGGTGTCGACGGTGCTGTCGGCGATGGTGCGCATGATGTCGATCTTGTCGCCATCGCGCACGATATCGCAGAAGCGCCGCGTGCGTGTGTCGAGCTGTGCGGGTAGACGGAAATCGCTGTGATAGGCAATGCTTGCGCGGATGGGCTCGTCATGCGCATCGGTTTCGATAAAGTCACGGATGTTTGTCGTGGCGGGTGCATCGGCGGGATACTCGCCAAAGAGGACCTCGACGCCGAGCGCCGCATGGCTCATGCTCTCGGCGTCCTTAAAGGTGTCCCAGCGTCGCAGCTGTTCAAAGCGGCCCATATCGTGTAGCAGGCCGCAAAGCCATGCCAGGTCAATATCCTCTGGCGCCCAGCCCTGTTCGCGCGCCACGGCGTCGCATGTCTCGGCCACATGATAGGTATGTTCGATCTTGAGGGCGATACGCGGGTTGGCGGCATCATAGGCATCGGTATAGGTTTTAAAGGCCTCGGACGCCCGAACTCGATCGATAACTGTCATAATGACTTCCTTACAGATACGTCTTTCGATCCGGTGGCAATTGTAGGCGAACTTTATTGCCACCGGTCGATATTTCTGCTGCGTTGCGAGGTACATTGCAGACGACTTACCAGAATGGGAGCGGTATGGTCCCTAGGATCGTTAAAACCGTCTGGCCGGTGATGCTTACCTATGTTGCGATAGCCGCGCCGTGCGGAATGATTATGGCGCAGACGGGAATGGAACCCTGGATGGTCTTTGCCCTGAGCAGCACGTTCGTGACGGGCAGCGGGCAGTTTATGGTCTGCAATCTGTGGCTGGCAGGTGTGCCTGCAGCATCGATCGTCGCGAGCGTCGCCGCAATCTCCTCGCGGTTTGCGCTTTATTCGGCATCGATCGCACCGCATTTGAGGGGGTGCCTCGAAGCGTCAGACGCTGGCTGTTGCCGCGACACTTACCGAGGAGGCATATGGCATCTCACTTGCCAAGTTGGTTGAGGGGGAGGATTGGGGTCCGCTCGAGTCCTTTGTGCTCAACGCAATCCTCATCGCAACATGGGGCGTTTCGTGTACGACGGGCGCCATCGTCGGCGCCGTTGTCGATGTTCCCACCGCTATTGCAGGGTTTGTCTGCACATCGCTCTTTATTTGCCTGCTCTTTTCGCAGCGGCTGTCGCGCGGCAACGTTGTCGCGGCGGTTTCGGGCGCGGTGTCCGTCGCCATATGCAAGTTCTTGGGGTGGACGAATATTGCCGTGCCGGCAAGTGTGCTCGTCGGCGTTGCCGCGGCGCTCGCGTGCGATGTCCTCGCCGAAGGAAGGGGCGCTCGCGATGCCCGTTAATGAGTTTTTGGTCCTGTGGCTGTCGTCGTGGGCGGCCATCGCATTTTTCCGCATTGCCCCGGCGTTTGCGTTGCGCGGGAGAACACTGTCGCCCCGCGTTACCGAGGCCTTGGGTTATATTCCGCCTGCCGCCTTCGCGGCGCTGGTCGTCAACGATTTGATAAGCCCTGACGCTTTCGACGCCGGCTTGTGGCAGGGCTTGATTCCCTGGATTGCGGCCGCCGGCGTCGTGGCGGTGGCAATCAAGACAAAGTCGATGTTGTGGTGCTGCGTCTCGGGCATCGTGTTCTATATCGTTTTGAGCCTCATATAAGAGCGGGGCACGTTTAGCGTCCCGGCACAGTGAATCGAATTTCTCACCGAGCCTGTCTGCTTCTTCTGGTACCATGGTCAAACTTTACTGTAGCAAAGTGTGACGTGGGCTTTTGTTCTGCGTCAGCGGAAATGAGGGTTTCATGACACAGGAAGCGACCGCCAACGAGCAAAAGAAATTCAAAGTCCCGCGTATCCCGGGTGACATCATGATCTATCCCATGATCGTTGGCCTTTTGCTCAACACTTTCTGTCCGCAGGTCTTTGAGATCGGCGGCTTCTTTACGGCTGCCTGCCGCGGCGGCTCCAATACCATCGTTGCCGCGATCTTGCTGTTTGTGGGCGCCGGTATCAGCTTTAAGTCCACGCCGGGCGCCATTAAGACCGGCATCGTCGTGCTGATTCCTAAGCTTGTGGTGGCAGCCGCGCTGGGCCTGGGCGTTGCGTATTTCTTTAACGACAACTTTTTGGGCCTGAGCTCGGTTTCCATCATCGGTGGCATTACGTTTTGCAACATGGCGCTCTACACGGGCATCATGGGCGAGTTCGGCGATGAGTCCGAGCAGGGCGCCGTGGGTATTCTGTTCTTTACGGCCGGTCCCGCCGTCACCATGATCATCCTTGGTGTCTCGGGTCTCGCCAACATCCCTGTCGGTACCATCATCGGCTCCATTTTGCCGCTCGTTATCGGCATGGTTCTGGGCAACCTGTTCCCGTTTATCAAGAACCTGCTGGTCCCCGGCGCCAACCCGGCGATTGCCGTTATCGGTTTTCAGCTCGGTGCATCCATGAGTCTGTCGAGCTTTATCACCGGTGGTATTTCCGGCATCTTGCTGGGCCTTGTCACGCTGTTTGTCGTCGGTCCCATCACCTTTGCGTTCGAGCGCCTGTGCGGTGGTAACGGCAAGGCTGCCGTGGCTTGTTCCACCATCGCCGGCACGGCCATGACCACGCCGGTTGCTCTTGCCGAGGTCGCGCCGCGCTACGCTGAGCTTGCGCCCACTGCGTACGCCCAGATCGCCACCGCCGTTATCATCACGGCAATCATGGCTCCGATTTTGACCGGCTGGGTCGATAAGAAGTTCTGCCAGGGCAAGGAAGACCTGTCGCCTGCCGATGTCGAGGCCATCGAGGAGGCTGTCGCGACCGACATCGATGGCGAGTAACGGCCGTTATCGATAATTGATTCCGGCGTGCAGTTCGCGCCGTTCGAGCGCCCGAACGAAAGCTGTCTTGCAGCAACGTTCGGGCGCTCTGCTATTATTCCCTTTGCCCCTGCGGAGTAAAGGGGTGTTTATTGCCCAGATTCGAATTGGGCGATTCTGGCCACTTGGATATTGAAGGGATGGCGTCTAGTGGTTAAGGCGCTCAAGATTGAGATATTCCTGCTATGCATGATTGTTCTTATCGGGCTTGCCGCGCGAAGTCGTCGCTCCTTGTTCTCGAGTACCCAGCAGCTCTTGTTTAGCATGCTCGGCTACACCTCTGCCGCGTACATATTATTCGATATGATCTGGACGCTTTCGGACGGTGCGAGCGGCACGTTGGGCATTGCTGCCAACTGGATTTCCAACGCGGTTTCGTTTTCACTCTTTGCCATCGCGTGTCTCGTTTGGTTTATCTATTCCGAGACGGTGCAGGGCTCTCGCCTTTTGACCGCGCGCTATAGGGTGGCGCTCGTGACGTTGCCCACGGCTCTGGTGGTCGTGCTGGCGTTTACCAGTTACTGGACCCACGCCTTGTTCTACGTCGATGCTCAGGGCGTGTACCGCCGCGGCGTCGCCTATATGATTCAGCCTATCGTGAGCTACTGCTACATCATATATACGTCCTTACACGCTTTTGTGCATTCCCTACG
>CAUACA010000034.1 GCA_958427355.1 uncultured Collinsella sp.
TTGGCAAGTGTACGAACGGTTTAGGTTCGCGGCACAGGTATTCGGGTTGAGGAGAAATAGGGTCATACAGCGGCTCTCAGAGCGCCAGCCGCACTCCTCCGCCATTACCTCTGCGGCGTCCTCGTATAGAGCCCGTCCTGCTTGGCGTTTCGTTGCAACAGCCCACTTGTCCACCAATCAAGTGGACTACTGGAATAAATACAGCGACACGCTTGTTCGATACAGTCGCTATATCTGTGTAAATCGCCGCGATAAATACAGCCTGTACTCGGCTGTATACCAGCTACGCGTATGTAGATTCGTATCGCGTCAATAAATCGGCTCAAGCGTGTGCAAAACGCGCAAGTAGCCGCAAAAGGCGATTATCGCGTAGGTAGATTTTTGGCACCCTGTTGCTTAATCAAAATTAAGCAATTGCTTAAAACAAAAAGGTCAGGCACTAGGTGCCTGACCTGCAAACTTCTGGTCGGGACGACTGGATTCGAACCAGCGACCCCTTGACCCCCAGTCAAGTGCGCTACCAAGCTGCGCCACGTCCCGAAGCTTTTGTTTGTTGCTCTGCTCTCACTCGCAACAGGGAGTATATTAACCCGAAACTTTGGACTTGCGCAAGAACTTTTTTAATTATTTTTGAGCAAGTCCAAAATTGTATCTGCGAGCTGGGGTTTTGTTAGAACGGGAAGTTCCTGTGTACCCGCTGTGCTCACGATCCAGGCCTTGTTGGTATCGGTTCCGAAGCCCGAATCGGCGCGCGATACATCGTTGGCGATAATGGCATCGCAACCCTTGCGGGCCAATTTGCGCTGCGCGTACTCCACGACGTTATCGGTTTCGGCCGCAAAGCCGATCACGCACCGTTCTCCCTTTTGGCGCGAGAGCTCGGCCAAGATATCGTCTGTCTCGACCAGTTCGATGCGATCCAGACGCTCGTTGGCCTTTTTGAGCTTATGGTCGGCAGGGGCCGCGGGGGTGTAGTCGGCGACGGCGGCCGCACAAATTGCGGCATCGGCCGTCTGGAAGGCGCTCAGTGCCGCCTGGAGCATCTCTGCGGCGGTCTGCACGCGCACGCAATCCACGCCGCAGGGTACATCGAGCGATGTCGGGCCCAGCACGAGCGTGACCGCAGCACCGCGGCGTGCGGCCTCACCTGTCAGGGCGATGCCCATCTTGCCCGACGACCGGTTGCCGATAAAACGCACCGGGTCGATCGGTTCGTGCGTGGGGCCGGCGGTGATGACGATGCGCTTGCCTGCCAGGTCCTGAGGCGCGGGGTTGAGCACCTCGCAGACAGCCTCGAGGATATCCTCGGGCTCACTCATGCGTCCCGTGTCCACGTCGCCGCAGGCAAGGTAGCCGCTGCCCGGACCCACCACATGGACACCGCGCTCGCGCAACGTGGCCATGTTGGCCTGCGTCGCCGGCGCCTTCCACATGCCGTTATTCATAGCGGGTGCGATCACGATGGGTCGCAGTGTGGCTAGTAGCGTGGTGGAAATAAGGTCATCGGCGATGCCGTTGGCCATCTTGGCGATGATATTGGCCGTCGCGGGCGCCACGACCACCAGATCGGGCTCCTGCGCCAGCGAAATGTGGTGGATGGGGTCGGAGGGGTCGTCGAACAGGCCCACGGCGACGGGCTCGTTGGTGAGCGCACGGAAGGTGAGCGGGCCCACAAACTCGGTGGCATGCTCGCTCATAACGACCTTGACGCGCGCGCCGCGCTTTTGCAGCAGGCGCACGATATTGCACGACTTATAGGCGGCGATCCCGCCGGTAATGCCCAGCAGGATCGTTTTTCCCTCAAGTTGCATTGAATTGTTGTATGCCGCCGTCATCGCTAGGCTTCCTTGCTCGGGAGTACCAGGAGGCGGTGGCAGTACGGGCAGTGCGTAATCTCGCTACCGTCGTGGTTGAGGTCGCTCATGGACGATGCCTGCAGCGCGGTGTGGCAGACCGTGGGGATGTTGCCCTGGATGGTCTCGACGGCCAGGCCGCGGAACTGCTTGAGCAGACGCTCGTAGTCGGTGAGCACGTCGGCCGGCAGCGTGGCAGCAAGCGCGGTGCGCTCCTTAGTGGCGGCGTCAATCTGAGTCTGCAGGTCGGCAGCCTTGGCGCGGGCGGCCTTGGTATCGGCCTTCACGCCCTCCTCGAACTTGGCGATAATTGCCTGTGCGCGGGCCTCGCGGTCGAGCGCCTCTTTATGGGCGACAACGACGTCCTTGCGGGTGTGCTCAATCTTGTCCAGACGCTTGGCCAGGGTGGCGAGTTCATTCTCCAGGTCCTGAACCTCATGGTAGTCGGAGCCGTCGACGTGGCGCTTCTTGGCAGCCTCGATGGCGTTGTTGGTCTGAATCTCGGTGGTGTTGAGGTCGTCGAGCTCAATGTCCAGATCCTTGCGTTGAGCGTAGAGCTTGGTCATCTCGGACTTGAGCTTAACATAGGTCTTGCGCTTGGAAGCGAGCTCCTTGAGCTCCGGCATATTGGCAAGTTCGCTCTTGTTACGGGCGAGCTCCAAATCGATCTGTTGCAGCTTGAGTAGCGTAGCGCCGGCGCTCATAAGTTCTCTCCTTTTGTCACAGTCCACCATTGGCAAGGGTTCAGTATTTTAATCGCATGACGGGGGTCGACCCCGGCATCAACTGCAGAGTTCATCAATATATCAACGAACGGCTCCTCGGAGCGGTCGTGGCCGAGCAAGATCACCGGCAGCCCGCGTAAGGCAAGGTCTTGCGCCACGTGGTAGCCCGCCTCGCCCGTCACGACAACGTCCGCGCCCGCGGTGATGGCGAGCTCTCCAAAGTCGCCCAGGGAGCCGCCCAAAATGGCGACGGTGCGGCATGCGTGCCGGGCTTCGCCCCACACACGCGGGTCGCTCCCGAAAGCCGTGGCAGCACAGGTGGCAAGATCGCGCAGCGTGCACGGGTCGTTGAGCGTTGCAAGTGCGCCCAGACCGGTGGCCTCGGGTTCGTCCACGTGCTCCAGTGAGCTCACGGGTGCGGCACCCAGCAGCTCGCTCAGGCAGACGCGGGCTTCGTGCGAGCGGTCCAGGTTGGTGTGGAGCGATATGATGCTCACGCCGCAACGCGCTGCCTCGTAGAGTGCCGCGCTGCACTGGGGGCGTGCGGCATCAGCTGGGCAAAAGGCCTCAGGAGCCTTGATATAGATAGGGTGATGCGTCAGCAGAACGTTGGCACCGGCCTCGAGAGCGCGGTGCACGTTGGTCTCGGTTGCATCGAGCGCACAGGTCACGCCGGTGATCTCGGCGGCAGGGTCGCCCACGGATAAGCCTACGTGGTCCCAGGGCTCGGTGTCCGTCTTTGGATAGCGTGCCAGCAGAGTGCGCTCGAGCTCGGCGACGATCATGCGGCACCCACGATCGACAGCAGCGCTTGGGCAAAGTCGTCCAGATCGGCTGGGTTCACGCGGTCATCGAACGAGATTCGAAGAGCGCCGAGAGCTTGCTCGCGACCGATGCCCATCGCGCTCAAAACATGGCTCGGGTCCATGCTGCCGCTCGAGCACGCCGAGCCTGCCGATACCTCAAAGCCGGCGGCGTCGAGCTTGATGATGAGCTCCTCGGAGTCCATGCCGTCAATGTAGATCGACACCATGCCGGGCAGACGGTCGGCATGCGCATAGTCGCCCATGGTGGCGTGAATGCGCGGATGGGCCGTAAGCATGGCGTAGAGCTTGTTGGAAAGGGTTTGCAGCTTCTCGCGCTCCTGAGCCACATGGGGAGCCAGCGTGCGGGCGGCAGCGGCAAAGGCCAGCTGCGTGCGCAGGTCCTGCGTGCCGGCGCGACGTCCGGCTTCCTGTCCGCCGCCAAAGATGCGGGGGCGCAGCGGCGTGCGGGTCTTAACGTAAAGCGCGCCGGATGCCACGGGACCGCCAATTTTGTGGGCGGCGACGGACATGGCATCGACGCCCAGCTCGGCGGCATCGAGCGGAATGTGCAGATAGCCCTGGATGGCATCGGTGTGGAACAGAGCGCCCACGGTATGCGCGGCCGCGGCAAGCTCGCGGATAGGCTGTACCACGCCGGTCTCGTTGTTGGCAACCATGATGCTCACGAGCGCCACGTCGTCGCCTAGTAGCTCGACAAGCGTGGCAGGCTCAATGTAGCCCATGCGGCAGGGCTGCACCAGGTCGACGCTAAAGCCTGCGGCACGCAGCAGCGGCAGGTTGTCCAGAATCGAATCGTGCTCGATGGCAGATACGATCACGCGGTTACGCTTACGGTCGCGCTGACGTGCACCCTCGGCAAGACCGAGTAGCGCCAGCTGGTTGGCTTCGGTGCCGCCGTTGGTCAGAACAATCTCAGACGGGCGAACGCGCGCGCCAAAGCTGCGGGCGATCTCGCGACGTGCAACCTCCAGACGCGCGGCAGCCTTGCGGCCGAGCGAGTGCAGCGAGTTGGGGTTGACGCCGGCAAGCTCGCTGTCGTCGTACTCGCGCTGCGCAAGGAGCGCCTCGGCGCGCATGGGCGTCGAGGCGGCATAGTCAAGATTCACGGGTATGCGGTTTTGACCTGCGGTCATAAGGGTTTATGCCTCCTGTGCGGCCTCGTTGCCCAGCTTCTGCAGCAGCGCAACCTCGGCGGCGGGATCTTCGGACTTAAATACGGCGGAACCGGCCACCAGGACATTTGCGCCGGCCTTGACGACCTCGGCGATGTTTTTGGAAGAGATGCCGCCGTCGACCTCGATCATGGGCGACACGCCGTGGCGCTCACACATGGCCGTAAGTTCGTGCAGCTTAGCGATGGTGCCCGGGATAAAGCTCTGACCGCCAAAGCCCGGGTTCACGCTCATGAGCAGCACCATATCGACAACGTCGATGATGCTCTCGAGCACGCACACGGGGGTGGCGGGGTTGAGCACCACGCCGGCCTTGACGCCGCGCTGCTGCAGATGCGTGAGCGTGCGGTGCAGGTGCGTGGAGGCCTCGTAGTGCACGGTGATCATGTCGGCACCGCCGTCGGCGTACCAATCGACCGTCTCGTCGGGGTTCGACACCATGAGGTGCGCGTCGACCGGTACATCGGTGGAGCGCTTGACGGCCTTGAGGATGTCAACGCCAAAGGTGAGGTTGCCGGTAAAGTGGCCGTCCATGACGTCGAAGTGTACGTAGTCGGCGCCGGCGATCTTGTCGAGTTCGCCCTTGAGGTTGGCCATGTCGGCCGAAAGGACGGACGGAGCGATTTTAATGGAACCCATGGTAGTAGCCTTTCTGCGCTAGTCGGTGAGTCCGTAGAACTCTTGAGAAGGGACGCGGTCGGTGAGAATCTCGAGCGCCCTATCCAAAGTAACACCGTTGTAGAGCGTTTGCTCTACGGCAAAGGTGAGCGGAATGTCTACGTCCAGTGAACGGGCAAGCTCGCTCACGCTGCGGGCCGCGACGGCGCCCTCGACCACCATATGCGTACGTGTCTGGTACTCGTCGAGCGACACGCCGTGGGCAAACTCGTAGCCAAAGGTGCGGTTGCGCGAATGCTCCGAGGTGCAGGTGGCAATGAGGTCACCCATGCCGGCAAGTCCCATGCAGGTCATAGCTTGACCGCCGCGGGCGTGCACCAGACGGCTGATCTCGGCCAGGCCTCGCGTCATGATGAGGGCGAGTGTGTTGTCGCCTGCGCCCGAGCCGGCGGAGATGCCGCACACGATGGCGATAACGTTCTTCATGGCGCCGCATACCTCGACGCCGGTCATATCCTGCGACAGGTAGATGCGGAAGGCCGTGGACAGGAGCAGGTCCTTAAAGGTCTCCCCTATCTGCGGATCTTCGCTGGCGATGACGGCGGCAGAAAGTCCGCCGCGGCAAATCTCCTCGGCATGGTTGGGGCCCGAGAGGGCCGCCACGCGCGCCTCGTTGCCGATCTCGCTGGCGATGACCTCGCTCATGAGCAGGCCGGACTCGGGCTCAATGCCCTTGGTGAGGCAGAGCACCGGGGTATCGGCGGCGATAAAGGGCGCAGCCTGGTGGCACACGCTGCGAAGGTGCGTCGAAGGAACGGCAAAGATGATGGCCTCGGCGCCGTCGAGCGCCTGCACGAGCTCGGTCGTGGCGACGACGTTGCCGGGCAGCTCGTAGCCCACAAGGTAGCGGGGGTTGCGGTGTTCGCCATTGATGCCGGCGGCCGTCTGCTCGCTATGGGCCCACATGGTCACGCGCTCGGCTCGCGCGGCGGCAAGGCCGGCGACGGCGGTTCCCCAGGAGCCAGAGCCAATCAGCGCAACATTCATGACTCTCTCCTACTTATCGTCGGGCTCGGTGACGCGCTTGGTAAACGAGAGCTTGGACTCCTTACCGGTCATGAGCTTTTTGATGTTCGCACGATGGGCCCACACCACGGTGATGCCGATCATCGCCATGCAAAACTTAAGTCCTAGGCTGCTGTACGGAAAGACCGCACAAGCGGCAATGGGAAGACCGATGGCCGCGGCAAGCGAGCCCACCGACACGAACTTGGTGATGGCGACGGCCACGATAAACATGCCCAGCAGCGACAGACCAATGGGCCAGTACCAGGCGAGGATAACGCCCAGACCCACGGCGATACCCTTGCCTCCATGGAAGTTGAGGTAAGGCGAGAAGATATGGCCCCACACTGCCGCTAGGCAGATGACACCGAGCATCCAGTCGCCGGGGGCTCCGGGCGCCATAATGTTCGGCGGAAACCCATAGCCCACGCTCGCGATGAGCGGACGGGCGATGACAACGCAGATGGCGCCCTTAAGGCAGTCGAGCAGCAGCGTGAGCGCGGCCACCTTGGGGCCGGCTACGCGCAGTGCGTTGGTGGTGCCGATGTTGCCGGAGCCCGCCTTGCGAATGTCGGTGTGGTTGAACACGCGGCCAAGGATCAGGCCAAACGGAATCGCCCCGATAAAGAACGAGACCACGGCGCAGATGGCGGTCAGCAGAATCGGATTATGCATCCTTTTGCTCCTTCTTCCTAAAGAAGAGTCGAATGGGCGTGCCGGCAAAGTCGAAGGTCGAGCGCATGCGGTTCTCGATGTAGCGCTGATAGGTGTCGTTGACCAGATCGCTGTGGTTGACGAAGAATGTGAACGTCGGCGGGTTGACGCCCGTCTGGGTCACGTAGTGCATGCGCAGGCGGCGCTTGCCGTCCACCACGGTATGACCGAACTCGCGCAGGTCGGTGAGGAACGTGTTGAGGCGCGAGGTGCTGATCTTCTGCGAGCGCGTCTTCTCGGCGGCGTCGACCATCGCCCAGATCTTCTCGACGCTGCGGCCGGTCAGGGCAGAGATGCGCAGGTACTGGGCCCAGGGAGCCATGACGCCCAGACGGCGGTCGATGGTCTCCATGCAGGCCTCGCGCTTGCGGTCGTCGTCGAGAAGGTCCCACTTGTTGAGCAGCACCACGATGGCGCAGCCGCGCTCGATGGCCAAGCCCATGACCTTCTGGTCCTGCTCGGTGACGCCCACGGAGGCGTCGACGACGAGCAGCGCCACGTCGGCGCGGTCGATGGCACGCAGGCCGCGGACCATGGAGTAGTACTCGATGTTCTCGTACACGGTGCTCTTCTTGCGAATGCCCGCGGTGTCGACCATGCGGTAGTGCTTGCCGTTGCGCTCGACGACGGTGTCGATGGCATCGCGCGTGGTGCCGGCGATGTTGGACACGATGGAGCGGTCGGCGCCCAAGATGCGGTTGAACAGCGAGGACTTACCGGCGTTGGGGCGGCCGATGATGGCCACGTTCAGCGCGTCGGGGAACGCGTCGGCGATCTCGTCCTCCTCCTCGGGCAACAGGGCCACGATGTCGTCGAGCAGGTCGCCCGTGCCATGGCCGTGCAGGGCCGAGAGCGGCGTGGGCTCACCGATGCCGAGCGAATAGAACTCCCAGATGCTGTCGTTCTCGCGATCGGGGTTGTCGAGCTTGTTCACCAGCAGAAAGACCGGCTTGTCGCAGCGCTTGAGCATGCGGGCGACCGACTCGTCCTCCTCGGTGACGCCGGTGCGGCCATCGACCACAAACAGGATGACGGCGGCTTCCTCGGCAGCGGCGAGCGCCTGGTCGCGGATGGACGTGGCAAAGACGTCGTCGCTCTTGAGCGGTTCGATGCCGCCCGTGTCGACGATGGTGAACTCGCGGCCGTTCCAATCGGCCGTGTGATACGAGCGGTCGCGCGTGACGCCGCGGGACTCGTGGACGATGGCGTCCGAGGTCTGGGCCAGGCGGTTAACTAGCGTGGACTTGCCCACGTTGGGGCGTCCGACGACGGCGACGATAGGTTTCATCTGCTCTCCTTTAATGGGTAGGGTCAGCGGAATTAGTAGAGTCGGCAGGCACAATGCCAAGGATGTGCTCCAGGGTATCGAGCAGCTCATGCGGCATGGTCGACACCACATGAACCTCGGCGCCACGGTGGTTAAGGCTTGCGAGTAAATCGTCACGATGATACTCGTCAAGCGTCATGCCGTCAGCGTTGAACATGAGCTTAGGCACAAAGAGCATAACCCCCGACAGATCTTGGGGCAGCTGCTCCAGAATGTCACACGCGACGATGAGGCCGGTCACGTCCACGTTGCCGCCAAAGTAGCGGTTCTTGATGGCTGTGACGGTGCCGGCGAGTCCCCGGGGCGACTCCACAAAGCGGGCCACCGTGTCGCGTGCGCTGGCGCCCGAGAGGCACAGCAGGTGCTGGTTGCGCTCGGCGATTGTCTCGCGAACGCGACGCAGACGCTCGGCGTCGGTTGCAAGCACGTCGTCGGTCTCGTCCAGATATGAGCGGATCATGCCGATGCCGTCGTAGTACTGCGGGTAGCCGTCGTAAAAGTCAGCCTCGGGAGGATCGATGCCAGCGTCCAGATAGAACTCGTCGCTCATCTGGAAGGTGTGGCGGCCAAAGCGCTCATAGGCGCGGTCCTGGAAGGGCCTGATCATCGCGATGGTCTCGCGCGCCAGCTCGGGCTTGTCGCTGTAGGACCAGCTAAAGCGGTTTTGATGCTTGGTAAAACCGAGCGGCACAATGCCCAGGCTGGTGATTTGCTCGTGCTCCTCGCAAAAGCGCAGGGTCTTTTCCAGCTCCTCGCCGTCGTTCATGCCGGGGCACAACACGATCTGCGCGTGAATCTCGATGCCGGCGGCCATGATGGTCTCGAGCACGTCCATGCCTCGCTGGGCGTTGCGGCCCATCATGCGGCGGCGGACGTCGGGGCTCACGGCGTGGACTGACACGTTCATGGGGCTCATGTTGCGCTGGATGACGTTTTGCACGTCCTCGTCGGTGAGGTTCGTGAGCGTGACAAAGTTGCCCTGCAAAAAGCTCAGGCGATAGTCGTCGTCGCGAATATAGAGCGTGGAGCGGCCGCCCTTGGGGAGCATCGTCATAAAGCAGAACACGCAGGCGTTTACGCAGGTGCGCATGCCGTCGAAGATGGGACCATCGAATTCAAGGCCCCAGTCCTCTCCCGGGAAGCGGTCGAGCTCGACGGGGGTGACGCTGTTGTCGCGCGGGTCGAAAACCTCGAGTTCGACGCTGTCGTCGTCGGCCTCCCAGAGCCACACGATCATGTCGGTGAGTGCCTCACCGTTGACCGTGAGCACGCGCATACCCGGCTCTATACCCACATCCCACGCGGGCGATTCGGGACGCACGTTCTTTACGAGCGCGCCCTCACCCGGCTCGGGGTCGCGGCTGCGCCCGTAATCGGCCACCTCGGCGGCGTATGCGGGTACGGTCTGGTCCATGGTTAGCGGCAAAGCTCCTTGATGCGCTCGACGGCGCGCTCGATGTGTTCTTGCGGGGTGGAGGCTCCGGCGGTGATGCCGATGTGGTGAGCGTCGGTAAACCACGCGGCCTGGAGCTCGGAAGCTTCCTCGATGTGATACGTGCGCTCGCAGGCGTCCGCGCAAATCTGTGCCAGGCGACGGGTGTTGCCCGAGTTCTTGCCGCCCACCACGACCATGCAGTCGCAGCGGTTGGCAAGTGTGGCTGCTGCCTGTTGACGCTCACTCGTGGCGGCGCAGATGGTGTTGATCACACGCAACTCCTGCACGCGCGGGGTGATAGCGGCCACGACTTCGGCGAGGTTCTGCGCGGTCTGGGTGGTCTGCACGACGAGGCCTACCTTGCCCTTGAGCGACAAGGCGTTGGCGTCGGCGGCACAACTCACGACCTGCGCATCGACGCCGGCGTGACCCAGAATACCCTCGACCTCGGGGTGACCCGGCTCGCCTACGACGATCACGCGGTAGCCCTCGCGCACCAGGCGCTCGGCGGCCACATGGACCTTCTTCACGTAGGGGCAAGTGGCGTCGACCACGGTAAGGCCGCGTTCGCGAGCGGCGTCGATTACCTGCGGCACCACGCCGTGGGCGCGGATGATTACGGTGCCCGATGCGGCGTCGTCCAGGGTGTCGGCCAGACCGATGCCCGCCTCGGCGAGCTCGCGCACCACGATGGGGTTATGGATGAGCGGGCCCAGGGTGTGGACCTGAGCGATCCCCCCTGCCTGCGGCGCGGCGGCAAGTGCCATGTCGAGGGCGCGCTGCACACCGTAGCAGGTGCCGGCGTGGGCGGCGATCTCGATGGTAGGCGCGGTTGCCTGGTCGGACGCAGTCGCGGCGGTGTTCGTCACATTCTCGCCCATGGCTAGAACCTGCCCGGATGCTCGGCGCACAGCTCGTCTCGCATAGCGTAGACGCGGTTCATGGCCTCGGACTCAAACCAGGCCAGGCGCTCCGTGCGCTTAAGCCCGGCGGGTGCATCGGAAAGCGAGACGGCCTTGCCGGCGCGGATCCAGCACTTCTTGGGACGCATGATCTTTTTGCCCGCGGGCGTGATGTCGGACCAGCCGCAGATGGCGAGCGGGTTGACGGGCGCCTTGCCCATCTGAGCAATGAGCGCAAAACCGCCGTGGACCTCGGGCTTGATCTCGCGCGAGCGGATGCGCGTGCCCTCGGGGAAGATCAGAACGTCCTCGCCGCGCTGCAGCGCATGTTGGGCGGCGCGCAGGCACTTCATATCGGCAGTACCACGCTCCACGGGGATGCCGCCAACGCGGCTAAAGGCCCAGCGCACAATCTTGCTCTTGGCGAACTCGGACTTAAAGATGGGACGAATGCGGCGCCCCCCAAAGAACAGCGCCGTCTCCACGGCCAAGAGCTCGGCCATCGAGGTGTGGTTGCAGATGACCACGCTGCCGCGGCCTTCCTGGCGCTCAAACAGCAGATCGGCATCCTCGACCTTCCAGCGCCACATGAGCTTGGAGAAGGCCCAAAGGATGGCCATGACCACGACGACGGTGCCGCGGATGAGCGCTGGGAACTCGGCGTAGGGGGCGTTGTAATAATCCTCGGGCGTCTGCTTAAACAGGCGCATGGGCTACCTCCTTTGGTTGATGAGGTCCTCGATTATCGAGACGACCTCGTCGATGGTGTGGGCGGTGGAGTCGACGTGTACGGCGTCCTCGGCGGGCACGAGCGGGGCGACCTCGCGGCTGCTGTCGAGCTTGTCGCGCTGCTTAAGGGCGTCGAGGGTCTCGTCGACCTCGGCCTCGAGCTGCTCGGTCGTGAGCGGCTGGGCGTCGTTTTGGTGACGCTGCAGTACGCGGCGGCGGGCGCGCTCGCGCGGGTCGGCGGTTAGGAAGACCTTGACCTGCGCGTTAGGGAACACGACGGTACCGATGTCGCGACCCTCGGCCACGATGTCGCGGTCCTCGGCGGCGCGGCGCTGGTGGATGAGCATGGCGGCGCGCACGCCCGGATAGGCCGAGACCTTGGACACGTTGGCGTCGACCTGCGGGGTGCGGATGGCGGCCGAAGCGTCCTGGCCGTCAATGGTCAGGCGCGTGTCCTCGCCGGTGCCGTTTGTAAAGCGGATCTCGATTTGCTCGGCGAGGGCGTCGATTGCCGCCTCGTCGTCCAAATCGATGCCACGGTCGAGCGCGGCGAAGGTGACGGCGCGATACATGGCGCCCGTGTCGAGCTTATTAAAGCCCAGCTGGCGGGCGATCTCCTTGGCGATGGTGGACTTGCCGGAACCGGCGGGGCCGTCGATGGCGACGATCATGCAATGCTTCCTTTCGATGGTTGACGTGCTGGTATGGTTCGCGGGCGTTGGGGCGCGGCGGGTTGCCTAGCCCGTGTAGCGCTCGCGGTAGGTGTTGCGCTTGGGTGCGGAGCCGTGGCTGCCGTGGTGACGCGTGCGGCTGGCGGTGCTGGTCGCGGACGCGGCGACGCGCTTGGCGCTCGCTTGCTTGGGCGGGATGCCGCCCGCTTTAAGGATCTGCACCTCGCGGTCGGAGAGTTCGCGCCACGAGCCTTTGGCCACGTCCTTGAGCTCCAGGCCGGCAAAGTTGCAGCGGTGCAGGCGGATCACGGGATGGTGAATCTTGCTCAGCATGCGCTTGACCTGGTTTTTACGACCCTCGCGGATGATGACCTCCACGGCGGTGGTGCCGGGCTTGACGCCTTGCGGAGCCACGGCCTCGGCCTCGCGCGCGGTAATGACGCGGCAGATCGCCGGCTGGCACAGGCCGTCGTCGAGCTCGATGCCGCGGCGGAGCGGTTCTAAGTCGCGATCGGTCAGGTGGCCGTCCACGAGCGCCTGATAGGTCTTGTAGACGTGCTTGCTGGGGTGCAGCAGGTCCTGCGACAGATCACCGTCGGTGGTAAAGAGCAAAAGGCCTGTGGTGTCGCGGTCCAGGCGACCCACCGGGAAGAGCCCCGGAAAACGGTCGCGCGGGACCAGGTCAGCCACGCAAGGGCGTTCCTGCGGATCGCTCATGGTGGTGAGGTAGCCAGTTGGCTTGTAGAGCATCAGGTACACGGCGCCCTGGTTGAGCTTGACGGGCATGCCGTCGACCTCGATGTGATCGTGGTCGACATCGACCTTGGTACCCAGCTCGGTCGCGACCTCGCCGTTGACGGTCACGCGGCCGGCGGTCATCAGATCCTCCGAGCCACGTCGGCTCGCCACGCCTGCGCGCGCCAAAAAGCGCTGCAGGCGCATGATGTGCGGGTAGACGGGCTGGGCGTCGGTTGCGGGTGCCGCGTTGCCCACGGTGCACGTCTCCCCTACTTCGTTAGTCCTCGTCATGCAAATCCTCCGAGGTCTCGTCGACGATCAGGGTGTCCTCTTCCTCGACTGCCTCAACATCTTCAACATCGGTATCGAGCAGTTCGCGCTCTTCGTCTAGGTCCTCGGCCTGCTCCTCGAGCGTGGACTGAATACTGCGGCCGCTCAGGCGCTCGCGGATAAACTGGCGCGACTGCTCGTCGGGGGCAAACTGCTCCAGATCGGGCAGGTCGCGGGTGGAACGCAGGCCGAACTTTTCCAAGAAGGCGTTGGTCGTGCCGTAGATGATGGCCTGACCGCGCTGGGGGTCACGGCCGAGCTCGCGCACCAGACCCTTGTCAACGAGCGACGCGATGACGCCATCGGAGTTGACGCCGCGGATGCCCTTGACCACCTCGCGCGTCACGGGCTGGTGGTAGGCGATCACGGCCAGGGTTTCGAGCGCTGCCTGCGACAGCTTTTGCGTGTCCCAGCTCAACACATAGGCCTCGACCACGTCGTGGTAGGCGGGGTGCGTGAACAGGCGCCAACCGCCGGCGACCTCGCGCAGCTGAAAGCCGCGGTTGGCCTCCTCGTACTCAACCTTGAGCTCGGCGAGCAGCGACGCGCACTCGCCGGGGGCGATATCCAGTGCGCCGGCCAGCGCGGGCGCACTCACCGGGTCGCTCGACACCAGCAGCAGTGCCTCGAGGGCGCCTTTGAGGCTGTTTGCCTCCAGCGTGGAAAGGGTTGACATGGTTGCGGCTCCTATTCGGTGAGCTCGGGGCCCTCGCCGGGCACGTATGCCTCGGCTCCCTCGACTCGGTTGATGCAGATGGTTCCGAAGATCTCGTCCTGGCTCAGCGTGAGCGAGCCGCGCTTGGCAAGCTCAAGCATGGCCAGGAAGGTGACGACGAGCTGCTCGGTGGTGGCATCGCCGTCTAACAGCTCGCGGAAGGTGCAGGTTTGGTGTGCCATGGTAAAGCGGTCGACTGAGGCCACGGTCAGGTCGAGCGGCACGCGATGCGGTGCCACGTGCTCGGCTTCCAGCAGGAAGGTCTGGCGCTTGCCATCCAGATCGGCACAGATAACGGCTAGGCCGCGCAGGGTGATGCCAGCCAGGTAGTCGGGCATAAGGCCTAGGAACTCGGGATCGGGGCCGGCCACACGTGGGTGCATACGGCTTTCGGCCTGCATGCGGGCACCGAGGGCTGCCGCCGCGCCCTTAAACTGCTTGTAGGCAATCAGGCGCTGGATCAGGACCTCACGCAAGGCGTCGCCGTCGAGCGTGCTGAGCTCCTCGAGGTCTTCGTCGAACTCGTCATCGTCGTCATCGGCTTTGCGCGGGGCCTCCTGCGGCACCAGAGAGGCAGCCTTGATGTCCAAAAGGGTTGCCGCGACCAGCAAAAAGTCGCTCGCCACGTCAAGGTCCAGCGCCTCAATGCGCTCGACCTCGGCAAGGTATTGCTCGGCCACCTCGCTGATCGAGATGGCGCCGATATCAACTTTTTGGCGGGTTACCAGCTGCAGCAGCAGGTCGAACGGTCCGCTGTAGACCTGCGTCGACACGCGATACGACATCTTCGACCTCCTTTGACGGCGCCTTCGCGGCGCGGTTTGGGTGCATGTTGCGACCGTTTAGCACGGTCGACCCGTAAGTTTACCTTAGATGCCGGCGATTGCGAAGTTGAGCAGCCACTCGGCGAGCGGATACACGGTAACGTCGAAATAGCGCCCGATCACATCGATGCCGGTCCACATAGGCAGCAGGTACAGCACCAGGATGAGGATGGGCATGGCGTATTGCTGCAGGTGGTAGTAGTTGCTGAGCGCCTTGCCCTTGAGGAAGGGCACGATGATCGACGAGCCATCGAGCGGCGGAATCGGGATGAGGTTGAAGAACGCAAGCGACAGGTTGACCACGATAAACGTGGCGCCGAAGTTCATGATCTGTGACGCCACGGCAAAGGACATGCTGGTGTAGAGGTTGCCGTATGCCGCGTGCATGAGGGCGGCTGCGAGACACGCGAGCGCGATGTTCGATGCGGGGCCGGCCGCGCTCACCAGGACCTCGTCGCGCTTGGGGTGCTTGAGGTTGTTGAGGTAGACGGGCACGGGCTTGGCAAAGGCGAACACCGGGCCGCCGGCGGCGAGCATCAGCAGAGGCAGGAGAATGGTGCCAAACGGGTCGATGTGGTTGAGCGGGTTGAGCGAGACGCGGCCACGGGAGCGGGCCGTCTTGTCGCCGAGCGCCCAGGCCGCGGCGGCGTGCGCGCTCTCGTGGATCACGATGCCGACGATGACGGCAACGGCGCTGGCGAGCAGGTTCATGAGGTAGCTGCTGGACATGGCGCTTCCCTAGCGGACGCGGCGCGAGGCGCGCGTGAGCAGGTAATCGGCCACAAACAGGATGACGGCCACGATGGCGTAATCTAAGCGGAACACGCCGCCAAAGGGCGAGGTGATGACGCCGTAGCCGGCGATGGCACTCGGCAGTGCGCGCGAAAGCTCAACGACAAAGCCGACGATCTGCAGCTTGGCGGTCAGGCCGCTAAAGCACAGCAGCACGGTCATCGCACTCATAAAGATGCCGCAGATGCGACAAGCGATAGCGATGATGCTCATCGCCACGGCAGCGGCCTTACGAGAGTTCACGCGCGGTCTCCTCTTCGATCTGGGTGGAAAGTTCCAGCCATTCGTCCTCGAGCTTGGGTAGCTCTTGCTTAAGGCCGTTATATTCCCCGAGCGCGGCGTTGAACTTATCCTGATCGGCATAAAGCTCTTCGCTTGCCATCAATTCCATAAGCTCGTCATAGCGGGCACGCTTTTTGTCGAGCTCCGCCTCGATCTTCTTGAGCTGGTTGCGCACGCCCTTGAGCTTTTTGTTGAGCGCGGCGCGGGCCTGGGCCTCGGCGCGCTTTTGCTCCTTGGTCTTTTTGCCCTCGGTAGGCTTGGAAGCGGCGGCGGGCGCATCGGGCTGGGCCGCGGTGACCTTGGCGGACTTGGCCGTGGCCGGCGCACTCTCCCCTGCCGCCTCGGCGGCGGCGCGGGCCGCGAGGTCCTCGCGCTTGTAGAGGTAGTAGTCGTAGTCGCCGTCGTAGACCGTGACCTTGCCATCGCGGATGTCAATGATGCGGTTGGCAACGGCGCGCACCAGGTGCTCGTCGTGGCTGATCAGCACGATGGTGCCGGGGAAGTTTTGCAGGGCGTTCTCGAGCATATCCACCGAGTCGATGTCCAGGTGGTTGGTGGGCTCGTCCAGGCACAGGAGCGCCTCGGGGGCCACAAGCATCTTGGCCAGTGCCAGACGCGCCTTTTCACCGCCGGAGAGGACGCGGACCTGCTTCTCGATGGAATCGTTGTCGCTAAACAGGAAGGCGCCCAGCAGGCTGCGCTGCTGCGGCACGGTCCACTTGGGCGTAACGGTGTCGATCTCTTGCAGGACGGTATTGGACTCGGTCATACCCTCGAGTGCGTGCTGGGCGTAGTAGGCTACACCCACGTTGGTGCCCAGATCGCGGGTGCCGGTGGTGGGCGGCTCCAGGCCGGCGAGGATCTTCATGAGGGTAGACTTGCCGGCGCCGTTGGGGCCGACGAGCGCCACGTGCTCGCCGCGGTAGAGCTTGAGGTCGATGTCGCTGTAGATGTGCTTGTCGCCGTAGGACTTGGATACGCCCTCGAGGCCCACGACCATGTCGCCGGAGCGCGGCGGATCGGGGAACTTAAAGTCGATGTGCTTGTGGCCCTCGGGCAGGATGACGAGCTCCTTTTTGATCTGCTCGATCTTTCGGATGCGCTCCTGAGCCTGGGCAGCCTTGGTGGGCTTGTAGCGGAACTTGTCGACGAAGACCTGCATGTGGGCGATGTCGCGCTCCTGGGCGGCGCGCTTGGCGCGCATCTGCTCCAGGTTGTCCTCGCGCTGCTTGAGGTAGCTGCTGTAGTTGCCGGTGTAGGTGGTTACGCGACGGTTTTCGAGTGCGGCGACGTGGTCGACGCAGGCGTCCATGAAGGCACGGTCGTGACTGACGATGAGGACGGCGCCGTCGTAGTTGGCGATAAAGCCGCGCAGCCACTGGACGCTTTCGAGGTCCAGGTGGTTGGTGGGCTCGTCCAGAAGCAGCAGGTCGGGGTGGCGCAGGAAGAGCTTGGCCAGCGCGATGCGCATCTGCCAGCCGCCCGAGAACTCGGAGCACGGGCGCTCAAAATCGGTGACCTTAAAGCCCAGGCCGGACAGGATCTTGCGCGCGTTGCTCTCGAGCTCGTAGCCGCCCAGGTGCTCAAAGCGGTCCTGGACTTGGCCGTACTCGTTGAGGAGGGCGTCGACGTCCTTACCCTGCTCGGAGAGATCGGTGATTTGGGCCTGCAGCTCGTTGGCGCGCTCGCCCATGCGGCGGATTTCCTTGGCGGCGGCCATGACCTCGGCGAGGATGGTGGTGTCCTTGTGCTCCAGGTTGGTTTCCTGCTCTAGGTAGCCCACCTGGCAGTCCTTGGCGTACTGGACCTGGCCGGCGTCGGGGCTGTCGATGCCCATGATGATCTTGAGCATGGTGGTTTTGCCGGCGCCGTTGGGGCCCACGAGCGCGAAGCGCTCACCGGGATTGATCTGGAAGGACGCGCCGCTAAAGAGGACGCGCGCGCCGAAGCTTTTTTCGATCTTGTCGACCAGGAGGATCATGGTGCCGCCTTTGACCTTGTGTGCCAATATGAAAAAAGGCCCCAACTTGCGTTGGAGCCTCATTCAATGCTCGGGTGGAGA
>CAUACA010000035.1 GCA_958427355.1 uncultured Collinsella sp.
GATTTTGCCTCTTGACAATGTCCTGCTCATATTAAAAGGAACGTCCCCAAGTGCCGGCAGTGGGACCCCGCCGCCTCAACGAGTTGCGGTGAAATAAGGACTGTTAAAGGCTTTAAAGCCGCCAAACCATCCCTATTTCACCGCAACTTACGATATGCCGGCGTTACGGCCATCGCAGGTAGAGGACGGAAAGCGAAAACGCCCCTAAGCGAGCAAGGTGACGTGAAAGAGGAGGGCATTGACCTTTTGGTCATGCCCGACGATTGAACGTCAGATTGCCGCTTAGGGGCGTTTGCAGCGTCAATTGGTTAAGCGAAGACGATTAGGTTATCCCTGTGTATCGCCGGCTTCTCGGCCAGGTTAGCGAGCAGGCGGTTGCTGGCGATCTGGTCCTGGCGGCGGCCGGCTGCAAGCTCCAGCACGTCCGAATCGGCCTCGGCGATACCGCGGGCGACGACCATACCGCTCGGATCGCACACATCGAGCACATCGCCCTCGGCAAACTGGCCATCGACCTCGCGAATACCCACCGCAAGCAGGGAAGAGCCACGGCTGACCAGCGCCTTCGCAGCACCGTCATCAACCGTCACCGAGCCGTGGGCCTTGTCGCCCAGCGCGATCCACAGTTTGCGGGGTGCGATGTCCAGGCGCTCCGCCGGCGGATCGAACAGGGTTCCCACGCTCTCGCCGCGGGCGAGACGCACGAGGGCATCGGACTCCTCGCCCGAGCAAATCACGCTCTGAATGCCCGCCGTCATCAGGATGCGGCTCGCGCGAATCTTGGTGATCATGCCGCCCGTACCCACCGAGGTCGAAGAATCACCCGCCGAGGCAATGATCTTGGCATCGATCTTATGCACGACCGGGACAAACTCGGCCGTCGGATCCTCGTGCGGATTGGCGGTGTAGAGGCCGTCGATGTCGGACAGCGTCACGCACAGGTCGGCGGAAACCAGGCAGCTCACGAGCGCCGCCAGCGTGTCGTTGTCGCCAAACTTGATCTCGTCGACGGTAACGGTGTCGTTCTCGTTGACGACCGGCACCACGCCCAGCTCCACCAGACGCAGCAGGGCGTCGCGCGCGTGCAGGTAGGACGTGCGACGCGCCGTGTCGTGACGCGTGAGCAGCACGAGCGAGGTGAGCAGGTCGCGCGCATGGAACTCCTCGTCGTAGGCCGACGAGATGATGCACTGACCAGCCGAGGCGCAGGCCTGCAGGCTCGGAAGGTCGCCGACCGGCTTGCGGTCGAAGCCCAACACGGGATAGCCACAGGCGATAGCGCCCGAGCTCACCACGACCAGACGCCAGCCGAGCTTGCGCAGCGCTGCGGCTTGATCGGCAAGTCCGCCGATAAAGGCGCGGTTGACCTTGCCATCGGCGCCCACCACCGTGGACGAACCGATCTTTACCACCATCGTTTTATAAGAAGTCGTCATACGTCAAACCAATCAACTGTTCAGCGAACGGGCGAACGGGCAAGCGAGAAAATGATCCGTTATCTTCCGTCGCATGCTGATCATTTTGCCCAGGGGAAAGCCGAGGCCGCGGCCATGTTCTTGCGCACGAGCTCGTCGCGCACCTGAGCCAGGCCCTGCTCCATGCCCACCACATAGGTCTGCGGGTACAGGAAGCGCTTGAAAGCTGCGTCCAGATGATCGAGCGCCCAAACACAGCGCTCGCGCGCGTCCTGGATGCTCTCACGCGGAGCCACTGCGCTGCCATCGCGCACGATCGGCACCAGCAGCTCGCGATACTCAAGCTCCGACACGTCGGTCACCAGGGCGGCATCATTCACGGCCACGAGGGTATTGCCGCGCGCGGCGCCCTCCCCCACCAGATGGTCCTCGTCGTAGATCATGTCGCAGACCGGGCCGCCAAAGCCGTCGTAATAACGGCGCACGCGCTGCACGCCCGGGATCGTGCGCTTGTAGGGCTGCTCGGAGAGCTTGACCACCGGCGTCCACGGGTCGGCCTCGCTCGCACGGCGGGCGGAAAGCTTGTACACGCCGCCCAGCGCCGGCTGGTCGTAGCAGGTCGCGAGCTTGGTGCCCACGCCAAAGCTATCGATGGGCGCGCCCTGGTCCAGCAGCGACTGAATCGTGTACTCATCCAGATCGTTAGAAACCGAGATCCCCACATAGGGCAGGCCCTCGGCATCGAAACGACCGCGGACATACTTGGAGAGCTTGGCGAGGTCGCCCGAGTCAATGCGAATAGCCGACAGGCGCTCGCCCGCCGCCTCCATCTCCTTGGCAACCGTAATGGCATGCTCGCAGCCCTCGCGCACATCGTAGGTGTCGATGAGCAGCGTGCAGTTCTTGGGGCTCGACTTGGCAAAGGCGCGGAAGGCCTCGAGCTCGGAATCGAAGCTCATCACCCAGCTGTGCGCATGCGTGCCAAAGACGGGAATACCGTAGCGGCGGCCGGCGAGCACATTGGACGTAGAGGAGCAGCCGGCGACGTAGCTCGCGCGCGCAACGGCCAGGCCGCCATCGGGACCCTGGGCTCGGCGCAGGCCAAACTCGGCCACGGGACGGCCGTCCGCCGCCAGCACCACGCGCGCCGTCTTGGTGGCGACAAGTGTCTGGAACCCGACGATGTTGAGCAGCGCCGTCTCGAGCAGCTGGCACTCGAGCGCAGGACCGGTGACGCGCACCATGGGCTCGCGTGGAAAGACGAGCTCGCCCTCGGGGACGGCGTCGATATTTACATGCGCACGAAAATCGCGCAGGTAGTCGAGGAATGCGGACTTGAACATCGCGCCGCCGGCCGGGGCCTCAAGCGATGCGAGGTAGTCGATATCCTCGGGCGTAAAGCGCAGATTCTCGACTAGCTCGGGCAGCTCGGCGGTGCCGCACATGACGGCATAGGCGCTGCCAAAGGGATGGTCGCGGTAAAACGCGGTAAAACAACCCTGCTCATTGGCCTTGCCGCTCTCCCACAGGCCCTGGGCCATAGTGAGTTCGTACAGATCGGTGAGCATTGCGATGTCGGTGGGATGAGAGATATCGGTCAAAGCCATGGGGCGACCTTTCGGATGTGTTGTGCAGAGGTTGAGGGTTGGGCGAGGCGGACGTGCGGGCATGGAGCCCGGCGCGAACAGGTTAGTGCAGGCCCATGCTGCCCGTGATCGTGTAAACCATAAAGACGATAAACGCGATGAGGGCGAGCACGATGATGATTTTTTGAGCCGGCGCCATGCCGGGGATCTCGTTCTCGCCCGTAGGTTCCTTGGAGGTAACCATGCGCTGGGCAAAGGTCATCTCGTCACGGCTCGGCTTGGGCTCGACGGACTTGGGACGAGCGGCCTTTTTAGGCTGAGGCTTAGGCGCGGCAGGTGCAGGCTTCGCGGCAGCGGGCTTGGGTGCGGGCGCGGGCTTGCGCTCGGATGCGGCGTTCGCGGCGACCTCCTCGACCTTCGCACGCTCGGCGCGCAGGGCAGCCAGCTCCTCGCGCTCGCGACGGGCCTCTTCCTGGGCCTCGCGACGAGCCTTCTCGGCGCGGAGCTCCTCCAACTCGGCGCGCTCCTCGGCAGACAGTGGTTGGGACTCAAGCTCGGCCATGGTATAGCCCTTTCTTTTAAAAAAAGCCGCCGACACAATGTCAGCGGCTTATCAAATCCAAGGGTGGAGACGAAGGGAGTCGAACCCTCGGCCTCTGCCATGCGACGGCAGCGCTCTCCCAACTGAGCTACGTCCCCAGGACAAGTCGATATTTTACCTACGGCTCGCCAACTGTCAACGCCCAATAACCAGTCTTTTTGGGGCGCGGCTATTTTGGCAACTTTTCGAACAGGCGATGCTCTCGATGATTTTTTATCCCCAGAAAATTCATCGACGAACGCACTACTTTGCACTGGTGAGAACACCGGTGGTGTCGAAGGCCGGGGTGAAGCTCTCGTCTACCGCGCCGCCCTCTTGCCAGAACATCGTCGTAAAGCCCAGGTCGTCGGCATGGTCGAGCACCCGCTCGTACTCCTCGCGCGTCACGGCACGCGCCAGGTCGCCGCCCTGCTCGCGCATAAGTGCATTGGGCGTGTACTGGTTCATGACCGAGATCGGCACATCGCCCACCGTCTGCCACACCAGGTCCAGCACGCGACACGAATCGTCTGCATGTCCCGGCAGTACCAGATGGCGCACAATCATGCCGCGCTTCATGAGCCCGCCCTCATCCACCAGCTCTCCCCCGCGGCGCTCGATCTCGCGCGCCATCTGAGCCAGGCCTGACACAGCCACACGTGGGTAGTCCTTTATATGAGAGAGCGACTGCGCAAGCGCCGCATCGGCATATTTAAAGTCGGTGAGCCACACGTCAACCAGGTCACCCAAGGCAGCCACGGCGCTCGCGCGCTCATAACCGCTCGTGTTGTAGACGATCGGGATAACCAGTCCGCGCGCCCGTGCCGCGGCAATCACGGCAGGCAACAGGTGCGCATAGTGCGTCGCCGTCACCAAATTGATGTTGTTGGCACCCTGGTCCTGCAGTTCCAGCATAATCTCGACCAGGCGCTCAGGCGAAATCTCAAGGCCAAAATTGCCGGTCGAGATCTCGTGGTTCTGGCAGTAGATACATTTAAGCGAGCAACCGCTAAAGAAGATCGTGCCCGAACCGGCCTCGCCCGAGATAGGCGGCTCCTCCCACATATGAAGCGCGGCGCGGGCCACCTTGAGCGTGTCGTTAGCACCGCAGACGCCGTGCGCGCCCTCATCGCGCGCCGCACCGCAACGGCGCGGACACAAATGGCAGGCGGGCGAAAAAAGTTCGGTCAACGACGTCGGCATAAAAACATGCTCCAAAACAACGATTCAGCAGCTCAAACGTAAAGGGCCAGACCGGGTAGACGGCTCCGTCCCTAAGGCGCCGTAATCGTCCGACACGATTTTTGTAATGTCAAGACTGGAATCGATAAAGTGCCGCTTTATGATGTAGGTATTCCGCCCCCCGCGGAGCAACTGGGTGAACCGTCGCGTTTATTTAGGGAGCCCACACAGTCGTGCCTAGTACAGGTATCCTTCGTTGTTAAGGACGCTGGAACAGTCGATGAGGGCACCCACCTGTTTTAGGTGGGTTCATTTTCGTAACGTGGGGGGTGGTTTTCTTTTGCCGAAAATCACCATACAGTCCATATGGATCCCCGCCGGCATCCCGACAAGCCATCGACAACATTCCAATATCTGGTATGCGCGTGATAATCGCACGGTGCAAACCTCCGCACCCCCCTCGGTCGAGTATCATGGGACAGCTATGCCATTTCCGCGTAGCAACCTTTGACCTTTTCCTTCGACGCTTGGCGGTTTTTAGATTCATGGCTTCATCCCCGAGCTACATACCGTACCTATGCGTGGCAGCGGCGGCCTTTATCACGACCTTCCTCGCGGTACCCCTGGTCAAGCGCTTGGCAATTAAGCTCGATGCCGTCGACTATCCTTCTAAGCGCCGCATCAACACCAGGCCCATCCCACGTTTGGGCGGAGCGGCGGTGTTTTTGGGCCTGGTCGTTGCTTGCATTGTGCAAATCCTAGGCACCTGGCACCTAGGCTGGCCGCCCGTTTTGGTGCCGCACCCGCGCCTTCACATTAGCTATCCCATGCTGGCGCTCTCCTTTACCGTCATCTTTGCGACCGGCGCTATCGACGACGTCTTCCAGCTCAAGCCCAAGCAAAAGCTGGCCGGACAGGTCCTCGCCGCGCTTATCGCCTGTATCGGCGGCCTAAAAATCGGCGTCATCGTCAACCCGTTTGCCCCCGGCGAGATCATGCTCGGATGGCTCGCCTACCCCATCACCGTGATCTATCTGGTGGCATTCACCAACATCATTAACCTCATCGACGGCCTCGACGGCTTGGCCACGGGCATCTGCGGCATCGCGTCGTTCACCATGTTTTCGATGGCCGTGCTCTCGGGCCGCATCGACGCCGCCGCGCTCTCTATTGCGCTCTTTGGCGCCTGTCTGGCCTTTTTGCACTACAACTTCAACCCCGCAAGCATCTTCTTGGGCGACTCGGGGTCGCTGCTTCTGGGCTTTGCGCTGGGCTCCATCTCGCTGCTCAACGTGAGCCGCACCGCCGCACTCACCTCGCTTATCATCCCGCTCATCGTTGCCGGCGTGCCCATCATCGACACGTTTAGCGCCATTGTGCGCCGCAAGCGCGCCCACATTAGCATCGGACAGGCCGACAAGGGCCACATCCACCACCGCCTGATCCAAGAAGGCTACAACCAAAAACAGGCCGTGCTGCTCATCTATGCCTGGTGCATCATGCTTTCGGCCGGCGCCGCCGCCATCAATCAGGTCGAGGTGCCCATGCGCGTGCTCATTTTTACCGTGCTCGCCATTGGCTCGGCTGCCTTCGCCAAGCATCTGCATCTGTTTGAGCCCGTGCTGCGCCACCATTACAACAAGCGCACGCACGAGGACGAGCTCGTCACCCCCGACGACCCCGCCTTTAAGCAGGAGGAGCAGGCAGCTGAGGAACGTAAGGAAGAGCGCCACCACAAGCTCTAGGGCAAGCTGCCGAGGATGTGCCAAGGCACCGTTGGCCAAGCGCGGCCGCGCCGCGCCCATCGCACAAGCCACCCCTCTCCCGCCCCTCGCCTACTTACGCCCCGCCCCTCCAATAAACGCGTTATCATCTTGACCCATGAACATACGTTAGGAGCAATCATGCCAAACGAGAACAGCTACGAAGTCGCGCTGCAAAAGAGCAACGCCATTCGCGAGGGCCTGGCCAAGACGCCCGAGAAGTTCACCATGCTTACCGGCGACCGCCCCACCGGCCGTCTGCACCTGGGTCACTACTTTGGCACCCTCAAGGGCCGCGTGGAGCTGCAGAACATGGGCGCCAGGACCAACGTACTCATCGCCGACTACCAGGTCATCACCGACCGCGACACCACCGAGCACATCCAGGACAACGTGTACAACATGGTCATGGACTACCTTGCCTGCGGCATCGACCCCGACAAGACCATGATCTACGCGCACTCCGCCGTGCCCGCCGCAAACCAGCTCATGCTGCCGTTCCTGTCGCTGGTTTCCGAGGCCGAGCTGGCGCGCAACCCCACGGTCAAGGCTGAGATGGAGGCCTCGGGCCACGAGCTCACCGGTCTTCTGCTCACCTATCCGGTGCACCAGGCCTGCGACATCCTGTTCTGCAAGGGCAATGTGGTGCCCGTCGGTCGCGACCAGTTGCCGCACATCGAGCTCACCCGCACCATCGCCCGCCGCTTTAATAACCGCTACGGTAAGGTATTCCCCGAGGTCGACGCGCTGCTGTCCGAGACCCCGCTGCTGACCGGCCTGGACGGTCGCAAGATGAGCAAGAGCTACGGCAACGCCATCAACATCTCGATGACCGCCGAGGAGACGGCCAAGCGCATCAAGAAGAGCCAGACCGACTCTGAGCGCATGATCACGTTCGATCCCGAGAACCGCCCCGGCGTTTCCGGCCTGCTTTCGACCGCCGCGATCTGCACCGGCCGTTCCGAGGTCGAGATTGCCGAGGAGATTGGCATGGGCGGCTCCGGCCAGCTCAAGAAGTACGTGACCGAGGCCGTCAACGAGTACTTCGCGCCGATCCGCGAGCGTCGTCAGCGCTACGAGAACGATCTGGACTACGTGAAGGACGTGCTGCACGAGGGCAACCGTCGCGCCAACGAGATCGCCGAGCAGACCCTGGCCGAGGTTCGGGACGCCATGGGCATGGTGTACTAGACCGACCTGCTGGCTTGAACTTTCGATTGCTATAGGGCGGGCGCTACGGCGTCCGCCTTTTTTTGGTGCCCGACCGGTTCGGCTCCGCCCATCGCACTCCCCCGACAAACGGGAACGGGCCCGCCGGCAGTCAGTTGCCAGCGGGCCCGTTCCCGAAGTACACCGTTGAATCGCACAGAGGGGAGGGATGCGAATCAAACTCAACAGGGCAGGCTTTTTCATCGCCTATTGCCTGCTCCGTTGCTGAATACAATATAGTTCACCGTGGTTTACTTTGCAGCATCAATATGAGCCGCCATAGCTTCTCCATAAGTTAGCCCAGGTAAACCTGTAAAGGAAAACCATCACAAAGGGGACAGGCACCTTTGTGATGGTTTTGGCCACGACAGAGCTGTTAGAGTCCGGCAGGCCAACGGCAGGCGGCCAGATCAACATGCATGGGGTCGACAAACGTCACGCCTTCCCCCAGCAAAAGCTCACGTTGAGCATCGGGACCGCCAAAAGCAAAACCCTCGCATATGCGCCCGTCGGCAAACACCACGCGATGGCAGGGAATCTGTCCGGGGCGCGGATTGCTATGCAGGGCATACCCCACGTACCGCGCACTTCGTGGACGACCGGCAAGCAGCGCCACCTGACCATACGTGGCGACCAACCCCTCGGGGATCTGCTCGACCACCTCGTACACCCGTTCAAAAAAGCCCTCAGACGCCATCGCTCGCTCCCCTCTCCGCATTAACAGCATAAACAAATGATCCCTTGGGGACGGAGGAAAACGGATCATTCGCGGCCTCCGTGCGGTCGATGATCCGTTTTCCTCCGTCCCCAAGGGATCATTTGTTGGCGGGTCGGTTAGTTGGCGGGCCGGAAGAAGGCTACGGCTACGGCGCCGGGGCCTACGTGGGTGCCGATGGTGGCGCCGATGGTGTGAACGGGCAACTCACCCTCGGTGTGGCCGGCCCACAGCGCGGCGCTGTCCTCGATGTACTTCTTGAGCACCGCGTCCGAAAGGCCCGTATAGCCGAGCGCCAGCGGCATGGAAAAGTCGACGCCGCCCGCTTTTTCGACCTTCTGGTTGAGCAGGTTACGTCCGTTCTTGGAACCGCGCGCCTTGCCCAGCTGCACGATCAGGCCGTCCTCGGCGGCCACCACGGGCTTCACATTGAGCAGCGTGCCCACAGCGCCCGCAGCGGCAGACAGGCGACCGCCGCGCACCAAGTACTCCAGCGTCTCGAGCAGGCCGATAACCACCACGCGGTCGCGCACGGCCTCGACGGCCGCCGCGATCTGAGCCGCACTACGGCCCTCGTCCACCAAGCGCAGGGCATACTCGACCAGCACGCGCTCGCCCAAGGTAACGTTATTGCTGTCTGCCACGAACACGTCGCCGCCCGGCGCCTCGGCAAGTGCGGTACGGGCACTCTGATTGGTGCCCGAAAGCTTGGCGCCCACGGTAATAATCACTGCCTCGTCGCCGGCCTCACGCGCCTCGGCAATCGCCTGCGAAAACGCGTACGGGTTGACCTGACCGGTCTTGGGCAGCTCATCGCGTTCCACAAGCATCTCGTAAAAGCGCTGGTGATCGATGTCGACGCCATCCATGTATACATCGGTGCCAAAGGTGACAGACAGCGGCAAAACACGCAGAGCGGGGTGCTCCGCCGGCGACATATCGCTTGCGGAATCGGTAATAATACGAATGGACATAGCGAATCCTTTCTTGCGCGGAGCTCGCGCGGGGAATTTTGACAGCAATGCCCCGGCACGGTATACGCGCTCAAACGGGACTATGCAGTTGTTAATGGGAAGCAAATGCCTTGGCGGCCTTAGATCTCGCGCAGGGTGTTAAGAATCGTACGCAGCGACGCATACATCTGCTCGCGCTGCTCCACGCCCATGGCCTTACCGGTGGTGTCGAGCACTTCGCGAATAATGCGATCGGCCTCGTTCATGCTCTCGCCGCCCAACGTGGTCAGGCGAACCGGGGCGCGATACTTAACGGCGGCTTCGGCCGAATCGTCGACCTCGACGTAGCCGCCCTCCTCCAGATGCGCCAGCGTGCGCGAGACGGCAGCGCGAGTCACGCCTGCCATGCGGGCGAGGTCGGCGCCAGTCAGGCCGTCCTTGCTGCGCTCAAGATAGTAAAGGCACATAACGTCGGAGCCCTTGAGGCCCAGCCTTGCGCCCTCGGATGTCTTAATGCGCTGAATCTCCTTGTAGAGCCCGCTGATCAGTCCGACAAAGTCCTCGAAACGTGTCTCGTCGTTCTGCTGCATGGGAGACGACCGCCTTTCGCTTGCATAATGCTTACGGGTAAACATCTTAGTCGCATAAGGCGACACCCGTACCCAAATACCCCATTTGTTAACCCATCAACATAAAAACCACCACAAAGGGGACAGGCACCTTTGTGGTGGTTTTGACCGGCGAACATGATCCGCAGGCGTCGCTACAGCTCCACGCAGGGATTGTCGCGGGTCACAAGCGTCTTAACGACAACCGTCGCTCCCAGATAGCGCTCGAGCAGCTCGGCTAAGCGATCGATCGCGGCCTGGCAATCCCCCATCCGCTCGGACTCCACGCACTCAATCGCCAGGAACGCATCGGCCGAATCATCGGACAGCGCCGTGCGAACGCCGTCGCGCCAGTTCCAGCAGCGGCACACAGCGCCCGCATCGTCGATGTAGGCGAGCTCGCCGGGCAGCGTCGGATCGACCGCCTCCTCGCCAAGCGGCAAGAACGCATCGCCACCATCGGTCACCTTCAAGCGAAGATCTCCCTCAATCGCATGCAGGTCCTCGCCGCCAACGGGCAGCGCATAAGTCAACGAAATCGTGTTGTAGATATCCACCGCCGGTGTGATGTGGCCGACCGGCTTGCCTTTGAGCACGCGCTTGAGCAGGTTCTCAACTGAGCAACGCGCGCCCTTCTTGGTCTTGAACAGGCGATACGCCTCGCGCCATGCCTTAACCGGCGCGTTCTCGCTGATGGTATCGCTTGTCAGGTGACGCTCCGCATCGATATTGGCGCGATTGAGCAACGTGGCGATCGCATCCACGTCCTCCTGGGGAATCTGGGCCGCGGGCTTCATGCCCTTTACGACTACGACGCCGACCGCCGCCTGCGGAAACAGCTCCCAAAACGAATCCTCGGCAACGAAACTCTTCATATGCTCTCCCTTCATAGCGTACGCCCGAGCGAGGGCGCCTAAACAAAAAGCGCCCTCACAACGGCCACCTTCAAAGTCCTACGGTGCCGTCACAAGAACGCTTGCGCTGTCCCCATCCGGAGAAGGGGACGATATGTCAGGCGTATTGTAACCCGAGTCATCCACGTGAGCAAAACCACCACAAAGGTGCCTGTCCCCTTTGTGGTGGATATGGACTCACGGCGAAGCTAGTGGCGGAGCCCCAGCAGGCCGCGGCCGCGATGACGGGCGTCGGCGTGTACTTGAGCGTGCGGACCGGCGGCTTTGACGGACTCGGGCAGGTGCGAGTACTTCTTCTCGAAGTTCTCCTCGAACATCACCGCCAGGTTGTGCGCGGCCTCGTCATAGCGCGCGGTGCTCTGCCAGTATTGGCGCGGCACCAGGATGCCATCGGGCACGCCGTGGCACGTCGTGGGAATGTCGACGTTAAAGATGTCGTCGTGCACGAACTCGCTGTCCTCGATGGTGCCGTCGAGGGCGCGCGCGACCAGCGAGCGCGTGTAGGCCAGCTCGATGCGATGGCCCACGCCGTAGCCGCCGCCAATCCAGCCGGTGTTGACCAGGTACACGCGCGTGCGGCCGTCGGCAATGCGCTCGCCAAGCATCTTGGCGTAAACCATGGGGTCGAGCGGCATAAACGGCTCGCCGAACAGCGAAGAGAACGTGGGCGTGGGCTCGGTGACGCCGACCTCGGTGCCGGGAATCTTAGCCGTAAAGCCCGTCACAAAGTGGTACATGGCGGCATCGGCCGTCAGGCGTGAGATGGGCGGCAGCACGCCAAAAGCGTCGCAAATCAGGAACAGCACGACACTCGGAGTGGTGCCCATGCCCTTAGTCCACGCGTTAGGAATGTGCTCCACGGGATAGGCCACGCGCGTGTTGTGCGTGATCGAGATGTCGTCGTAGTTGGGCTTGCGGTTCTCGTCGAGCACCACGTTTTCGCAAATGGCGCCAAAACGGACGGCGTTGAAGATCTCGGGCTCGTGGAAGGCGTCCAGGCCCTCGCATTTTGCGTAGCAGCCACCCTCGATATTGAAGATACCCATGTCGGACCAACCGTGCTCGTCGTCGCCGATCAGCAGGCGCGTGGGATTGGCCGAAAGCGTGGTCTTGCCGGTGCCGGACAGGCCAAAGAACACGGCGGTCTCGTGCGTGACGGGATCCATGCTGGCCGAGCAGTGCATGGGCAGCACGTCGTCCTCGACGGGCAGCAGATAGTTCATGACGCTAAAGATCGACTTTTTAATCTCGCCGGAGTAGCCGGTGCCGGCGACCAGAATCACGCGTTCCTGGAAGTTGATGACCACCGCGGCGCTGGAATTGAGGCCCTTGATGGCGGGGTCGCACTGGTAACCGGGCGCTGCGAGCACGCAGAAGTCGGGCTCGCCGGTGCGCGCGATTTCGCGGGCGAGCGGGCGGGCGAGCATCTGCTTGATAAAGAGTGCCTGGCTGGCACGCTCGCAGGCAACGAGCAGTCGACGCGTGTGGTTGCGGTCGGCACCTGCCATGCCGCGGGTGACGAACACGTCACGCTCGTTGAGATAGTCGACGATGCCGGCCTTGATGGCCTCATAGCTCTCGACGGACAGCGGGCGGTTGACGGCGCCCCAGGCAATCTTGTCGTGAACATCGGGGGTGTCAACGATAAAGCGGTCATTGGGGGAACGGCCGGTACGCTCCCCCGTCTCGATCACCAGCGCGCCGTTGGATGCCATGCGGCCTTCTTCGCGGCGGATAGCGTGCTCGACGAGCTCCGCGGCGGGCAGATCGACCAGCAGACGGGGTTGATTCTCGGCGGGATCTTCGACCAGCGTAATACCAAAGTTGGACAGAACTTCTGCAGGGGTAACACCAGGCATGGGGCCTCCTTTAAAAACGCGACACGTAGACGCGGCGCGCACTTTACTCACGTAAAGCCCGTTGTACCCGATATGCAAAAACGTTTTTGCGGCAAGGGCGGCAAGCCCGCCCAACGGTCAAAAATCGCAGGCAAGCGGCCCAGTCATTGGGGACGTTCTTAAACGACTAGTCGTTGGGGACACTCTTGAACAGGCAACATTCAAGGAGTGTCCTCGGATGCCGGCACTTAGGGACGTTCCCAAAGTGCCGGCACATAAGGAACGTCCCTAAGTGCCGACTACTGAATGGCGCCGCCGAAATTATCGAACAACCTGTTCAAAAACACGAATGGATACCACCGCGACTATACTAGAGCGCAGCAATAGAAAGGACCCCGCTTTGAGCATCACGCCCCTCGATAGCATTCGCCGCGCCATCGCCCGCCGCAATGGCGTCGCCGACCCCGCCGTAGCGGGCAGCGGCACCGCAAGGGCCCAGGGCGGACGCATCGAGAACGGCCTGTTCCCCGCCTCGCACACCGCCGAGGAGCTCGCACGCATCCAGGAGCTGAGTCAGCGCAACGCCGGCGGACCCGATAGCTACCAAGCCACACGTCGCCGGCGCGAACGCGATCGGGAGCCCGGCCCCGTCCGCCGCATGGTCAACGCTTGGTGGAACCGCCTGCTCGGCGCCGTCTACGGCGGCGGCTTCTCCATGCAGGAAGCGGAATACGAAGAGCACGCCACCCGCCGCGACTATCTCTGGAATACCCTGGGCACCGCCGTGTGGGGCTTGGCGTTTCCGCTGCTCACCATCGTGTCTACGCAGCTCGTGGGCGCCGAAGAAGCAGGTAAATTCTCCATCGCCTTTGTCACCGGCACGCTCATCATGATCGCGTGCAACTACGGCGTGCGCAATTTTCAGGTCTCAGACATCGACGAAAAGACGTCCTTTGCCTCCTACCAGCTCAACCGCTGGCTTTGTGGAGCGCTCGCCCTAGGCTGCGGCCTCATGTACAGCAGCGCCCGCGGCTATGACGCGCAGATGGCGACGATCGGCCTGGGCGTCTACCTGTATAAGGTCATCGACGGCGTCGCCGACGTGTACGAAGGCCGCCTGCAGCAGGCCGACAAACTCTACTTGGCTGGAATGAGCCAAACGCTACGCTCCGTCGGCGTCATCGCGGTCTTCAGCGTGGCGCTATTCCTCACGCGCAGCATGCCCATCGCGGCCATGGCCATGGGTGTCACCGCGATCGCCTCGCTCGTGCTGGTCACCGTGCCGCTCGCCCTGCTCGAGACCGAAAAATCGCGCCGCGTGAGCCTGCGCGAGGTCGGCCACCTGTTTGTCCAGTGCGCCCCACTCTTTGGTGCACTGTTCCTGTTCAACCTTATCGAGAGCATGCCCAAGTTTGTGATGGAGGGCACACTGGCCTACAAATACCAGCTGTACTTTAATGCCCTGTTCTTTCCGGCTCAGGCTATTTTGCTGAGCATTGGATTTATCTATAAACCGCAGCTCCTGCGCTTGTCGAGCATTTGGGCTAATCCTCGCAAGCGTCATCGCTTTGACCTGATTATTGTTGCCGTTATGGCGCTGATCGTGGTCATCACCGGCGTGTGCGCCGCATTTATGGCAGGTCCCGGTATTCCCCTCATGAGCTTGATGTACGGCCTCAGCTTTGAGCGCTACCGTACGCTGGCGTTGCTGATGGTCGTCGCCGGCGGCGTCACCGCGGCCATCGACTTTATCTACGCCATCATCACGGTGCTACGCCACGCTGGAGACGTCACCAAGATCTACCTGATCTGCTTCGCCGTAAGCGTGGTGCTGCCGGTGATCCTGATTAAGCTGCTGGGTCTGATGGGCGCTGTGGTGAGCTACCTAGCCATCATGGCCCTACTCCTGGTGCTGCTGATTATCGAGTACCGCCGCATCCGCCAACGCATAGAGAGGGACCGGAATCCGTACGGCGCCTAATTAGCTGCCCCGGTCACCGGAATTTGCGATGGAATCGCCCCGGCTGGGGTCTCGTTGAAGACAATATGCATCACGTAAAACTAAGTGAGTAGATTTTTACCGAATCCCCGACCACACCGACAGAGCACTAGTCTGTGACCTGCGGTTTTATTGAGGCAAATATGTTGGGTGCTCGGCATTTCCAAAAAAGTCTACTCACTTAGCCAGCGGGCAGCCAAATGATTATTTAAGGCTCTGTTAGACCAGGATTGACATACATGTGTCCCCACGGTGCCATATCG
>CAUACA010000036.1 GCA_958427355.1 uncultured Collinsella sp.
ACCCTCAGCTGCATCCACCCCAAACTTCTTGAGCTGCCTTGGACCGGCATCGTCTGTCTTGCGGGCGGTTACGCCGAGATCAACGGACACGCAATTCGCGATCTGTCGATGACGCCCAGTATGCTGCAACGTCTTGCCCCCTACCTTGAGCAATCGGGCGAGGTCATCCGCTTTGAGGGCCTCAACGGCGTCGTGCGCATGAGTGCCGATGCGCCCGATGCTCCCGGATACGCGCGCACCCTGGGCGACGCAGTCACGCAGCTGCAACATTACAGTGTCTACAAGATCTTGATGTCTACATCGCTCGCCAACCACATCGCTCAAGATAAGGCACTTGAGCCGCTGCTGTGCTTTAACGAGCTCGAACTCGAGGTAACCGAAATCTCGCCCCGCGAATGCACGAAGCGCGGGGGCATCCAGTCTGTACTCGACGCCCTCGATCCCCACCACGGAACCGTATATGGCATCGGCGACGCCAGCAATGACGTCTCGCTGATGAACGCCGTCGATGTCGGTATCGCCATGGGCAATGCGCCAGACTATCTCAAGGATAAAGCCGATTACGTGACCGACACCGTCGATCACGACGGTGTCGTTGCGGCGCTCGAGCATTTTAGGCTGATTTAGGCGCGCTCCATCAAACGCACGCCCGTTGTCCTAAATCGCCAAAACTGCCGCGCCAAACGCCCTGATGTGGCAATATGTTGTCTGCATATTGCACCAATGCAACCTCAGAAAGAATGCGAGAACCCGTGTCCAGTCCGTTTACCAGCTTTTTAGCCCAGCACTTTGACCAGATTAACGACTATCTGGCCACGTTCTTTGACGGACAGGCGACCTCTGCCGATATCGAGCGCTACCTGTACGCGCCGCTCTCGGCTTTTACGGCCAACGCCGGCAAGCGCCACCGCCCGCTTATCTGTATGCTCGCCGCAACCGCAGTGGGCGGTAGCTTTGAGAGCGCCCGCAGCGCCGCGGCAGCCATCGAGCATTTCCAGTCGGGCGCGCTGATCCACGACGACATCGCCGACAACGGACAGCTTCGTCGAGGCAAGCCCTGCATGCACCTTACCGAGGGCACGGGCCTTGCCATCAATTGCGGCGACCTGGCGCTCACCATGGTCACCAAGACGGTTCTCGACGACCCTACGCTGGAGTCCGACGTGAAGCTGCGCGTGCTCCACGAGCTTACCGAGATGATCGTCCGCACCATCGAGGGTCAAGCGCTCGACCTGGGTTGGGTCCGTGACGGGCGCTTTGATATCTCGGTTGATGACTACCTGGACATGGCGACGCACAAGACCGCGTTTTACAGCGGAGCCACGCCGCTTGCCGCCGGAGCCATTATCGGCGGCGGCAACGATGAGCAAATCGAAGCGCTGCGCGCCTTTGGCCTGCACACGGGCCTTGCCTTTCAGATTCAGGACGACCTGCTCAACCTTGTCGGCACTAAGGAAGCCGCCAACAAGGACTTCCGCACCGACATCACCGAGGGCAAGCGCACGCTTGTCGCCGTACACGCCCTCTCTGATGAGCGCCACCACGACGAGGTCGAGGCGATTCTTTCCTCAGGCACCGATGATCCCGCGCAGCTCGCACGCGCCGTGGAGATCTTCCAGGAGACCGGCTCCATCGATTACGCCCACACTTACGCGCTCGACCTGACCGCTAAGGCCAAAGCGGCCATCGAGAACGTTGAGCTTGATCCGCACGCACGCGAGCTGTTCCTCTCCATGGCAGATTTCTTTGTGGAGCGTCTTAACTAACGGGGGTTATAAAACCTGTCAGCAGCGTATTTAGGCACAACTTGCTACACTGTTGAGTGCATGTTTATGCATCCCTTTGCGTTGTCTATCCGACAGACGCTCAAATAGTACGAATGGTACGCCGAAAGGGGTTCGTTCATGGAACCTATTACAACGGGCATGCAAGGAGCAGCCGTCGAGGACGTGCAGTCTCGTCTCCTGCAGCTCGGCTACACGATTGATGCCGCCGAAGTCACCGACAAGTACTTTGGAGCCACCACCGAGCAGGCCGTCAGCACCTTCAGGCTCGACAGCGGCCTTGCTGCCGGTCATGCCGTCGATATCCCCTGCTGGAGCGCCCTTGTAGACGCTTCGTATAAGCTGGGCGACCGCACTCTCTATCTGCGCATGCCCAATTTCCATGGCGCCGATGTGCAGGCCCTGCAGCGCGCTCTCAACGTTTTGGGCTTTGCCTGTGGCGAAGACGACGGCTACTTTGGTCCGCATACCGAGGCCGCCCTGCAGCAGTTCCAGGAAAATGTCGGCCTGTTTGCCGACGGCATGGCCTTCCAGGACACCTACGCCTACATCAACCGCCTGCACCATGTGTGGGAGGGCAAGCCCTCGGTCACCGAAGCCGAGTCCCGTATCGGTTTTGCTCGCGCCGCCAACGTGCTCGAGCGCTTCCAGATTGCCGTTATCGGCGAGGACCCCATCGCACGCAGCGTTGCGTCGCGCATGTGGAATATCGCCACGGCAACGACCGACAACAGCGGCATGATGCTCTGCGACTCCGAGGTCCCAACCGACGTTGACCTGGTGCTCGAGATCGCAAGCGATGAGCTGCCCGCAGATGCAGCGCCGCGCGCCACGATCGCCCTCGCCGAGTGCCACAACCTGGCCCAGCGCATCCGCACTGCCAATGTCGCCGCGCAGCAGAAGCCGGCACGCATTCGCATTGAGCTCACGGGCATGACGCGCTACAACGGCACCTTCACGGCCAGCGACGCGCAGACACTCGCCGTACGCCTGCTCGATGGCGTTTGCGATGCCCTCGCAGATTAGGTAAACTAAACGAGTTGCTTTTGGGCAACACCACACATTGGGACGTAGTTCAACGGTAGAACTCCGGTTTTTGGTGCCGGCTGTTGGGGGTTCGAATCCCTCCGTCCCAGCCCTTAAGAACACAGCGCTCCAGGCCCTTATGAACCTGGAGCGCTTTCTTGTGGGCAAGCGGAGGAATTCGAACCCGCAAGGGTGCGGAGCCGAGGAAACGCGAAGGCGCCCCAAGCCCATTAGGACCAAGAGCGCCTAACATCAAGAAAATATCAGCCCAGTTCCGAAAAGCGAGCCGCATGCAACAACCAGGTAACCACAGGCCCCGGGAGAGCGGGGACACCAGCTTAGGTTTATCGCGAGTTCCGCACGAACAGGAGGCCACTTAATGTGGCCTCCGTCGTGAGCAGGACTGTAGAGCAGGAAACCTAAGCCGGTGTCCCCGCTCTCCCGGGGCCGAACGCCCTAGTTGTTGAGCATGCGGTCGAAGCTTCCCGAGTCGCCATCCCGATAGTCTGCTGTCATCAGAATCTCCTGCGGAATGCGCCCGCCCTCGCGCAGCACGTTGCGGAACTGCACGCGCGTGACCATGGGCAGATCTTTGATCGTCGCTGCCAGGTTCTGCGGCACACCCTGGTTGGCAGCCGCGGGCTCGCACTCGCCGCCGGCCTTCACGCGACGCTTATGCTCGGCGAGCATAGCGCGATACATGCCGGCATGCAGGCGAATCTCAACCACATTGGCATTGCGAGTCTGCTCGACGATGCGCGCGCCCTCGCGATCGATATCGCCCACGTAGTAGACGTAGTTAAAGCGATAGCCAATCTCGGCCAGATAATCGTCCAGGGCATGCGAGACGCTCGCCTTGCATCCGCCGCCAAAAATCACGCCGCCCACCTTGATGCCAAAGAGCTTGGCGTGCTTGCGGCCACGCAGCAGCTTGACGATCTCGTCGTAGGTGTCCAGGTTCTCGACCATAATGAACGGCTTGTCGGCTCCCAGCGTAAAGAAGCCCGTAAAGTGCACGGGGCGATTGGGGGCGACCTTGATCGCCTGCATGCTGATGCCCTTTTCGGTCATACGCCTGATCAGGCGCTCACCGTGCTTGCCGTCAAAAGCCTTCTCGTCGTTAAAGATCTGGTAGGCACGCTGGCGGCGCGAGGCAACCGGCGTATCGGCACCTCGGTTCTGTTCGATCCAAGCCTGGATGATTGCGATTTCCTCGGCAATCTTGCGGTTGGACATCTCGTTGTGCTGAGTGCGCTGCGGAGCCTTTTTGCCATCCTTGCCCTCGACCTTTACGATCTGTGTCTGCTGCTCCTTGATCTTAGAGAGCGCCGTGGGCGTAGGGACAACTTTGAGCAGCTGCCTGCCTAAAACGCGGGCAAGGGCAAACGCCGAGGCCTCGCCGTGAACGGCCGACTTGGGCTGCTGGGCAGCAGTATCTGCTGCGGCAGACTCCGGCTTCTTCTGAGACTTGCGCTTAGAATCGCCTTGGGAATTGCGCTCGTGCTTCGGCATAGACGCCTGCTTCTGCGGACGAACGGACTTGCTCTCCTTCGCCGGCTGGCGCTTAGGCTGCCCCGAAGAAACCTCGGCCTTCGCATCCTCGTTCTGCGGCGTGGTCTTCTCGGTTGCAGTCTCGGCATGGGAACTGCGGCCCCCACGATGGCGACGGCGGCGAGGCTTGCTCGACGCGCCCTGCTCCGTCCGCTCATCAGTAGGCTGCTGGCCCTTGGCCTCGGCATCAACCTTAAGCTGCGGCTCAACAGGCTTCTGCTCGCGAGCCGCCGGCTCAACGGCCTTCTCGTCCTGAGTGGTCGAAGCCGGCTCGCTCTTCTCCTGACGCCTCACGGGATACGCGCGCCCCGCAAAACCACGTCCGGGACGACATGAACCCGGAGCCTTCTTGGCAGACTCCTCAACATCGTCTGCAACCTCAGAAGACTCTTCGACCTCACGCGCGGCATCCTGCTGTGCAGCCTTAAAGTGAGCGCCGCGACGGTGCTTGGGCTCTTGGGCCTCCACGGGCTTTTGCTCCTTCGTGGGCTTCTGCGACTCGGCAGCAGCCTCGGTCTCAACAGCCTCGGCATCCGTCTCGCCCTTTCGAGCAACGGCGCGACGGAAGCGCTCCTGCTGGGCGCGGCGCTGTGCATCGCGCTTGCCGCCCCCGCCAAAACCGCCGCGTCCTGCCTTGGCCGTAAAGGCACGCACGACGTTCTCATCGAGCAACTCATCGGTATCGACATGCTCACGCGGGGCAACTTCTTCCACAGCAGGCACGTCAGCGGAATCCTCGACGACAAAATCTTCGACGGACTCGGCAGGCTGCTCCTGGGCATCGCGGATCTCGGCATTGATGGTATAGAACGCCGGGCGCCCGTTAATGCCGCTACCCTCGATCTTGGTCACGATATTTGCCGCGATAAGCTCATCGCGCATCGCCTTGGTGTCACATTCCTTATCGACGGAGCGGAAAATCTGCGCCAGCGCGCTCGACTTAATCTTGAGTGCCTTGCGGCAAAGCAGGTCGTAGGCAACCAGCTTTGCCCGCTCGGCAGAAAGCGACGTTTGTCCGCTCAGACGCTCAGCCAGAGCATCGACATTTTGTTGGTTATCGGAATATACCGTCTTGGCCACGGGGCCCCTTTCATATGCACACATATACGTCTATATGGTACAACGCGCGCCCTTATCCACGCAAAACATCTGCGAGAACACTCGAGCGTCACCCGCTTTTGCATGAAAAAAAGACCGAGCCCGCGAAGTCGCGGACCCGGTCTTTCCGAGTCATATAGATGTGACGTTCAACTCGTCAGGTCGACTAAGCCTTGGCAGCCTCGGCATCGGCAGGAGCCTCAGCGGCAGCGGCGCGGCCGTACTCGGCCTTGCCCATCTCGGACCACTCGGGCTCCTCGTCAGGCATGGAGCCAGCCTCCTTGCCGAAGAACTCCTTGAGGCAGTTGACGGCGACGATGAGGCCCAGGACCATCAGCAGGACGGCAAAGACGAGCTGCAGGCCCTTGGTGGCGGCGACGGAGACGGCGGCCGTGGTGGCGGTAGCCGGGATGGTACCGAAGAAACCGTAGGCCTGGACGGCGGTCATGCAGCCCATGGCGCTCTGGACCAGCGAGGTGAAGGTGCAGCAGAGCAGGAAGACGACGGGCACGTAGAGCATCCAACCCTTGCGGCCGGTGCACTTGCAGAACACGGCGAGGGTGATCATGGTCATGCCGCCGAGCAGCTGGTTGGAAGCACCAAAGAGCGGCCAGATGTTGGCATAGCCACCAAAAGCGAGGGCGAGACCGGGAAGCAGGGTGACGACCGTGGCGAACCAGGGGTTGCCGAGGACCTTCATGTAGCCGGCCTTGGACTCGATGGCCAGGGCGTCGTTGGTCTGGGCAAAGAACTCGGAGAACGAGGTGCGGGCGATGCGGGCGACGGCGTCGAGCGAGGTCAGGGCCAGAGCGGAGACGTTCATGGTCATGAAGACGGTAGCGAGCGTGCCGTCAACACCGAAGGCCTGCATACCGCGGGAGATGCCGGCGGCGAAGATCTGGAACGGGGTGGAAGCGACACCGGCGTTGAGGGCGCCGGTACCGGCGGTGTTCATATCGGAGAACATGATGCCGGCGACGATGATGGCAAGGATGCCGACGAAGGACTCGACGATCATGGCGCCGTAACCGACCTTGACGGCGTCCTGCTCCTTCTCGACCTGCTTAGAAGAGGTGCCGGAAGAAACGAGGCTGTGGAAACCGGAGAGAGCACCGCAGGCAACGGAGACAAACAGGACCGGGAACATCATGCCGGAGGCAGTGGAGAAGCCGGTGAAGACCGGAGCGGTGATGGTGGCCTTGCCGTTAACGCCCAGGACGACGATGCCGAGGACAGCGCAGACGATCATGACGATCATCATGATGGAAGTGAGGTAGTCACGCGGGGTCTTGAGCATCTGAATGGGCATAGCGCCAGCGAAGACCAGGTAGACCATGACGACGGCGAACCACTGGAATTTATCCAGGTAAACCGGGAACTGCATACCGACGGCGAACATGAGAACCATGAGGACCACGCCGGTGACGAACTCGGCAGCGCCGGTGAGGTTGAACTTCTTCTGAGCCCAACCAAAGGCGATAGCGACGAAGGTGAACAGGATGGAGATGGTACCAGCGCAGCCGGCGGCATAGGACTTGGTGAAGTCGATGGCACCGGTAGCAGCACCAGAAGCGTCAACGGCCGGGGTGAACATGAACGTCTTGCAGACCATGTCGGTGAAGGCGGCGATGACAATGATGCAGAACAGCCAGCAGAACAGCAGGAACAGGCGACGGCCGGTCTTGCCGATGTACTTCTCGATGAGCTGAGCCAGGGACTTGCCGTTGTTCTTCATCGAGGCGTACAGAGCGCCAAAGTCGTGGACGGCGCCAAAGAAGATGCCGCCGACGAGGACCCAGAGCACGACGGGAAGCCAGCCGAAGGCCATGGCGACGATCGTACCCGTAACAGGGCCAGCACCGCAGATCGAGCTGAACTGGTGCGAGAACGCGGTGAAGGCGGAGACGGGCGAGAAGCTGTTGCCGTCCTTCATGCGCTTGGCCGGCGTGAGGGCCTCTTTGTCAACGCCCCACTTGTTGGCCAGCCATCGGCCATAGCCCAGATAGCCGCAGGCGAGCACCGCCGCGGCCACAACCATGAGCAAAACTCCGTTCATTACATTTCCTCCTCTAAAAAGAACTTCCCAGACATAAAAAATGAGGGCCGTCGGTTGCGCTCGACGGCCCTCATCTTCATCAGCCGCCCGTTATCGTACGGGCTAGCTGTATGTGCTAACCCGCATCAGATAATTACTACGCTGATAATGTTTAGCTGATGCGTGAACATGTCTAAGAAATCCTCTTCAATCATGATGCGAACGATCCGTGCGTGTTCACATCCCCCAGTGGTTGAAAAGGAGTATGAAACTTTAGTTACCTAAAGTCAACGCAAATTTGTAATGAATTTTCAACTTTTTTGGATTTCTCGGTATAAAACGCCACTGACCTCGGACTTTACCCCACGACAGTTTTTGCATGAGAGATGCCCCTGAGAGCCGCGGGAGCCGGGCGGCGCATATGAACTTTATCGCGAGTTCCGCACGCAAAGAAGGCCACTTAATGTGGCCTTCGTCTTGCGCAGGACTGCAGAGCAGGAAACCTTATATCCGGCCCCTCCGTCCGGGGACCGCGCCATACCAGCTACAGCGTCATGTTTGGATCGGCGTCGACGTCGAACGGCGAGATTTCGCCTCGGTCGAATTTACGGCGGGCGACCTCCGCGATCATGGCGGCGTTATCGGTGCAGGCAGACAAGGGCGGCACCGTTACGCGAATCCCCTGACGCCCAAGCTTCTTGATCATCATCTCGCGCAGATGCGGGTTGGCCGAGACGCCGCCGCCGATGCAGTATTCCTTGCATCCGGTAGCGTGCAATGCGTTTTTGGCCTTCTTGTACTGCACGTCAAAGACAGCTGCCTCAAACGAAGCCGCCAGATCGGGTAGGTGAATCGTGCGCCCGGCCTTGGTCTCTTGCTCGATGTAGAGCGTCACCGCCGTCTTGAGGCCCGAAAGCGAGAAGCGGTAGTCCCCCCTGCTGTTAAGCGCACGGGGGAAATCGATCGCGCGGGGATTGCCCGTCTCGGCCAGCTTAGAGATGATGGGGCCACCGGGATAGCCCAGACCCAACGCCTTGGCTACCTTGTCGAAGGCCTCGCCCACAGCGTCGTCGAGCGTCTCACCGAGCACCTCGTAGTCGCCCCACGCCTTCACGTGCACGAGCATGGTGTGCCCACCCGAGACAAGCGTGAAGATAAACGGCGGTTTGAGGTCGGGTTGCGCCAGCAGGTTGGCAAACAGATGACCCTCAAGATGATTGACGCACACGAGCGGCTTGCCGGCAGCGTAGGCAAAGCCCTTGGCGAAGGCGACGCCAACCACGAGCGCGCCCACCAGGCCCGGACCCTGTGTCACGCCCACGGCGGCAAGCTCGCTGGGGGCAATGGCTCCACCCTCAAGACCAAGCGATGCTGCGGCATCCTCAAGCGCCGCATCCACTACACTCACGATAACCTCAACGTGCTTGCGCGAAGCGATCTCGGGCACCACGCCGCCAAAGCGGGCGTGAAAATCAATCTGTGTCGACACCTGGTTGGCCAGCATATTGCCATCCGCATCGATAATCGCCACGGCCGTCTCGTCGCAGGAACTCTCGATAGCGAGCACTAGGCGGCGGCGCTCAATTTCGGCACGCTCCCCCTCGGAGCGCCCAGGTGCAGGCAGCGGCCATACGCGCTGCTCTGCCGCCGTCGGCTCGGGCGAGGCATTATCGACCGGAAGTACGAGGGGAAGTGGGGCCGTCATGACGATGGCGTCTTTGCCGGCACCGTAGTAGCCACGACGACGACCCGCCTCGGTAAAGCCCAGAGCGGCATAGAGCGCGATCGCCCCCTCGTTACCGTCCTCGACCTCGAGCGAAGCCGTGGTGCAGCCGAGCATCTGGGCATCATAGCTCACGTGCGACAGCAGCTTGCGGGCAATGCCCTCGCGGCGATGTGCCGGGTCGACGGCGACATCCAGAATCTGCACATCACCGTCCACGACCATACCGCCGGCAAGGCCCAGCAGCTTGCCGTCGTCGTGTGCCACCCACCAACTACGCGGCGCAGCGACGTCCTCGCCCAGTTCGGACAGGAACATGCCCGGCGTCCACGCCTTGTGTCCGGCACCTTCAAAGCAGGCAGCCTCCAGCGCGCTCGCGCCCTCGGCATCCGCCGCGCCCATGGGACGGAACTGCAGATGACGACCGGCGAGCTCATCGGCAACGCCCGTAATTTCGCTCTGCGCACTCTCGGCAAGACCAAGACGCTTGCGCTCGTTTTCCTCGGCATCAGAAAGGCGCGTGTAAATCGGCAGGACGCGAGCCGGATCGCCGTCACCCGCAGCGTGCGCGAGCAGCAAGCCCTCGCCCGAAGGCCACCACAGGTCGCGCTCCACGCAGCGGGCGGTCTCGTCCTCACCCAGCAGCTTGCCATAGCGCACGAGACCGTCACCGGTCAGCTGAACCTGGTCCCAGTCCGCTGCTCGGCGCCACTCATCGAGCGCCACGGCGGCCTTGACCACGTGTTCGCGCTCAAATTGACGCTCGGGGCCCTCATCGACCAGCATATACAGCGCCGGATATACCTCACCGCGCATGGCATCGGCCAAGACACCAAGCTTGCCGCGCACGCCAGCCTTCCACGCCGTCCAAGCGCAAGCGTCGAGCGTCGACACGCCCAGCAGCGGAACATTGGCACCGCGCGCGAGGCCCTTGGCAGTGGAGATGCCGATGCGCACACCCGTAAACGACCCCGGGCCGCGGCCGACCACGTAGCAACCAACATCGCTGCGATCCAGACCGACTTGAGCCAGCACGCCATCAACGGTATTCACGAGCTCAACGTTGGCGTGACGGCGACACATGTGGTCGCCACTCACGAGCTTCGTCTCGCCCGTCTGCCCATCAATCCAGCTTGCCGCGCAGGCAAGCATGTCGGTCGAGGTATCGAGCGCCACCACCAGCGCGTTGTCGTTATGCAAGCTCATCTTGTACAGCCTTATCAATCAAATGGGAAAGCTCCATTGCGCGGTCACCGTGCGCCTCGAGCGTTATCGTTCGCACATCACTGTCGCCCTCATCACGCTTGAGCGTCACCGAAAGATACTCATCCGTCAGCTCGTCTTGGAATTGTTCGCCCCATTCCAGCAGGCAAGCACCCTCATAGCCCAGCACATCGAAAATGCCCGTATCCTCGAGCTCGTAGGCATGCTCCAGACGGTATAGATCAAAGTGAAACAGCGGAATACGGCCTTGATCGTGAACGGCCATGAGCGCAAACGTAGGGCTCGTAACCATATGCTCATCGCCCAGCCCGCGCGAGACGCCCTTGGTAAAGTGAGTTTTGCCCACCCCCAGGCCACCGGTCAGGATGAGCACATCGCCGTCCTCAAGGCACGGTGCAATTAGCTCGCCAAAGTACTCCGTATCGGCAGCGCAAGTCGTTTTGTAAGTACCTACCCCCAGGCGCTCCAGGGACATATATGCTCCTTATTATTCCGAGGCGTCCTCTGGTGCGGGATGTCGCTCCAGATAGTCGCCCAGCATCTTAAAGTCTTCCTCCAACAGCTCCTGCCACGCCGGATTGCGCAGCGCTGCTGCCGGATGGAACGTGGGCATTACAACAAAATGCCCCATCTGGTGGAACCTACCGCGCAGCTTAGTAATGCCAATCTCGGTCTTAAGCACAAAGTGCGTCGCGGGGTTGCCGAGCGTCACGATGATATCGGGCCAGATGCTACGAATCTGCTCACGCAAAAACGGCGAGCAAGCCAGCACTTCCTCGGGGCGCGGATTGCGGTTTCCCGGCGGGCGGCACTTAAGCACATTGGCAATGTAGACGTCTTCGCGTTTAAGACCCGCCAGGGACAAAATGCCGTTGAGGTCCTCGCCTGCCGCCCCCACAAAGGGTTCGCCCTGCAAATCCTCATTGCGGCCCGGTGCCTCGCCAATAAACATCACGCGAGCGCGGGGATTTCCCACGCCAAACACGATATTGTGACGCGACTGGTAGAGCTGGCAGAGGTGACAATCGCCCAGAACGGCCTCGATCTCCTCGAGTGCGACCTCACGCGGCGCCTGATGGGTATGGCCCGGGATGTGCATGACGCCCATAGCGGCTCCTACACGTAGACCTTGTCGAGACGCATGCCAAAGCCGCAGGCGACCTCGTAGTTAATCGTTCCGCGCAGTCGGGCCATCTCGTCCATAGTGATCTCGGCATCGCCATCGCGGCCGACAATGATCATCTCGTCACCATACTCGGCCTCGGGAATCTCGTGTGCCGGGTTGGACTGAATGGCGACCATAAACTGGTCCATGCAGATATTGCCAACCTGATGCACGCGCTCGCCGCGATACAGCACATCCATATGATTGGAAAGCGTACGCGATAGGCCATCGGCATAACCGATCGGCAGCGTGCAGATCTGAACGCGCGTACGCGGTACGCGGTAGGTAAAACCGTAGCCCACGCCCTCACCCATCGCAGGGTGTGCCACGCGCGTCACACGCGCATGGACGCTCATAACGGGATCAAGCTGCATCACGCGGCCACTCAGCTCGCACGGCTGCATGCCATACAAGCCAACGCCGGCGCGGATCATATCAAAATGCATCGAGGGGTCGAGCATCGAGGACGGCGTGTTGGCGCAGTGCACGATACCGCACTCAAAACCCGCATCCTTAATGGCCTGAACGGCCTCGGTAAAGCGCTGACACTGCAGCTTGTAGTCCCAGCCCGAAGGTTCATCGGCCGTGGCGAAGTGCGTAAATACGCCGTCGCACTGAATACCGCGATGGAAATTAATACCGCGGACAAAGTCGAGCACCTGCGTGTAATGTACGCCAATGCGGTTCATGCCCGTCTCGATGGCGAGATGATACTTGCCCACCTTGCCCGCCGCGACGGCACATTCGCCATACGCAAGAGCAAAGTCAGACGTATAGACCGAAGGCATGATATCAAACTCGAGCAACGTCGGAATGGCCTCGATAGGCGGCTCGCTTAGGATGAGGATGGGCTTCGTAATCCCGCCCTGTCGGAGCTCAACGCCCTCGTTAACCGTCGCCACGGCAAACATGTCGGCACCGGCCGAATACATGATCTTGGCGCACTCAACAGCTCCATGACCATAAGCATCGGCCTTGACCACGCAGCACAGGCGCTGACGTGGATTCAGCAAGTTCTTATAGGCCCTCGTGTTGCGACGGAGCGCCCCACGGTCGATCTCGACCCAGGACCAGCGCGTCAAATCGGCTTTATTCATGATTAGTCATCCGACCCTTCGTCCATGATTCCCAGATCTTCGAGCGCATCCTTTGCCGCCAGCTCCATGGCAGGACCGATCAAGTCGATAAGATCGGTCGCGATAACGCTCTTCTCACCATACTCCGTCGCCGCGGCAAAACCGGCGTAGCTGTGAAGTGCGACGGCGTACGAATACAGCAACTCCCAACGATCCATCTCGTCGCGCATGGTGGCAAGCGTGCCGGCCAAAATACCCGCGAGAACATCACCCGAACCGGCAGTTGCCAGAGAAGCCGGACCCGAGAGCGGCAACAGCACACGCTCAACGCCACAGATAGCCGTCGTCGGCCCCTTGGCAATGACAACCAGGTTGTCGGAGCCTGCAGCCCAGACAACCTTCTGCGCGGCCGCAATCGCGGTACCAAGGTCGTTCACCTCGTCACCGGCAACCAGACGCGAAAGCTCACGATAGTGCGGCGTCATAACCAACGGCTGCTCGCGACGATACATCTCGGGGTTACTATCAATACCGTCAATGGCAATCTTAGCAAGGCAGTTGAGTGCATCGGCATCCAAAATAAGCGGTACATCAAGCTCGAGCAAGCCCGAAACCACCTGCATAGCGCCGGCAGACGTCGTCATACCGGGACCGCACAGTACGCAGCTGTACTTCTTTGCAATCTCGCACACCGTCATGCGCGCAGCGGCGCCAAAGGAGCCGCGGGAATCAGACGGAATAGCAAAGACGGGAATCGAAGGAAGTGCAATGCGAATAAGATTAGCGCAGGCGTCAGGAGCCGCGACTGCCACGTAACCAGCACCCGCGCGAGCTGCAGACTTGGCCGCCATAATGGCAGCACCAGGATATTGCGCAGATCCGGCGACAATAAGCACAGAGCCACGGGAATACTTATCGATATTCGTAGGTAGTGGGGCAAAGTAATCAACTAAGTCACCGGGCTCGACAATCTCGGCGGCGTGGTCGACATCATCGATGACCTCGTCAAGACGGTCGTAAAGATTGCCGCAGATCAAATCGCCAGCATACTCAGGGCCATCAGCGCTATACAGACCAATCTTGGGCGCAATCATCGTCACCGTATGTTCGGCACGAATGCAGTCGTCATCAACAACGCCCGTCTCGGCATTCAGGCCCGAGGGGACATCAATGGATACGACACAATCGGCGCATTCATTGACCGTAGGAATCCAGATGGAGAACGGCGCACGCAGATTCCCATGGAAACCGGTACCAAAAATGGCATCGACAACAACATCGGCCTTATCGATCAAAACCTCGAGTTCGTCACGCGAGGGGCCAACGCAAACGTGCACATCGCGGCCGGCAGTACGACGAGCAACATGACGTGCCAGAGCAGCAGGAATCTCATCCGGCTCAACCGGAGAAACGATATCGACGTCCACACCCTTATGGCTCAGGATATCGGCGGCAACCCAACCGTCGCCGCCATTATTACCAAAACCGACCAGAACGAGAACCCGATCGGGATTGAGCTTCAAGACCTCGTTGGCGGCAAACTCACCCGCTAGCTCCATAAGCTCGGCCTTCGAAGTCCCTTCGCGTTCGATGATATCCTCGAGACGAACGACTTCTTCGGTACTCAAAACCGGTTTCATCTATGCTCCTAGCGTATCTTGCGAAGCATCGCCCAGGTGCTCCGTCAATGCTGAATTCTGCAGCTGCTCAAGCTCATCTAAAACAGAGCGAGCCTCTTTAAATGTCTGCGCAACGCGTTTCTTAGTGCTCACCTTTTCATCTTTTGGCTTAGGCCGAGCATCTTCGGTAATCGCGATGGCATTCGCAACGGCCAAGTCTCCTGTAAGCGTAATGGAAAGAGCGACCTCAACAACACCCAGTTCTTGAGCGATCTCGAGAGCACGGCCCGAAAGCAGCGCCTTCGGTTTGCCGAGTTTATCACGCGTAACCGAAACATCCTTGCGACCCACGCCTTGACTAAAACCCGTGCCGAGAGCTTTAAGTACCGCCTCGCGCGAAGCAAAGCGGCTCGCATAGTGAGCAGCGGGACGCGATGATGCATCGCAATACGCACGCTCTTCTTCGGTAAACACACGCCGAGCAAACGACGGCGTCTTTTCAAGAATTGATTTCATACGGGAAATCTCGACGATATCAACGCCGATACCAGCTTCAGCCATGTTCACCTCCATATCGCACAGACTAAGTTATTGTAGCCCGTTCACAGAAGATGCGACAAACGAGGGTTATAAAACACAGCTACTATGTGAGACAAAAGCCCGTAAACGCAAAAAGGGGGAGGCCGCG
>CAUACA010000037.1 GCA_958427355.1 uncultured Collinsella sp.
AGACGATGCCGGTCCAAGGCAGCTCAAGAAGTTTGGGGTGGATGCAGCTGAGGGTACGTCCCGTGCAGATAAAGGCCATGTTGCCGTTGGCGACAAACTCGCGGATTGCCTGCGAAACCGCCTCGTTGGGATAGGGGGAGAGGTCCCGCTCGTCTTCGGGAAGGTCTTGGGCGAGCCTGGGGTCTTGCCAGGCGAGCGTTCCGTCGATATCGAAGAAGCAAATATCGCCGCGCTTATGGGCTGCGCTGGCGGCAGGGGAGGCCGAGGTGGTGGGCACAAATTCCGGCTCGAGGCCCATGATCTGGTCAAAATGCTCTTTAACGCGGGGAACGGAGATGCCGATGACCACCTGGGCGGTCTTGCCCGTAATGATGAGGCCCTTGGCGCCCACCGTGACAAACGACGCGTTATCTGCAACGATGGAAGGGTCTGCGACCTCGACGCGCAGGCGCGTGGCGCAGTTGGTTGCGCCCACGATATTGCCAACGCCACCTAAAAGCTGAATTACCCGCTCAGCGAGGACGTGATCTTGATCGGATCGACTATTGACCTCGTCATTGGGAGATTGTTCTTTGGCAAAGCCGCTTTCCGTTAAACGATCGATTGCCGCGCGATTGGCAACATGATCCTCGCGGCCCGGCGTCTTAAGGTCATAGACCAAGATGAGTGCTCGAAAACTAACAAAAAAGATGAGGCTAAAGGCAAGGCCGATACCGAGCGCCAAAAGATAGGCACCGGCATGCGTGCGCATGAGCGGAATAAAGTTGAAGGCTGCCATCTCCATCAGGCCGCCCGAGAAGATGCCGACGATGCCAAAGAGATTCATGGTTGTGGCAAGGCAAGACGATAAGACGGCGTAGAGCAAAAAGAGCCCGGGGTGGGTGAACATAAAGAGAAACTCGAGTGGCTCGGTAACGCCGCAAACCACCGAGGCGACGATGGCGGGCAAAAGGATGACCTTAAGGCCGGCGCGGCGCTCTGGTTTTGCGGTGGAGTAGAACGCGGCTGCGATGGCGGGAAGGCCAAAGAGCTTGACCCAGCCGGTGGCGGTAAAACCGGCCCACGGCGCAAGTTCATTAAGGGGGCGCGTGCTATGGGAGAGGATGGGGAGCAAGCTGCTCCACGTGGCGTAGATGCCGTCGTTAATGACCAGGTTGTCGTAGTAGATCGGCATGTAGAGCAGGTGGTGCAGCCCCATGGGCTCGAGCGCTCGCTCCAAAAACACAAAGATGCCCACGCCAAAGGGGCCGACGCTCGTAAGTGCATGGCGCAGCGTTTCGGTCATTGCGTATACGGAGGGCACGATGGCGGCCGAGATAGCGGCAAGGGCAAACACGGCAAAAAAGCTGATGAGGTAGACCAGCGAGGAGCCCGAGAAGGTGCCGAGCCAATCGGGAACCTTGGCATCGTAGAAGCGGTCATGGATGGCGACGACGGTTGCCGATACCGCCAGCGGGCCGATAATGCCGGTGTCGAGCGTCTTGATGCCGTCGATGATGGTGACGCCGCTAGCGGAGGTCAAAGACGACGGGTACTTAAGTCCAAGATTGTCTCCGCTCAGCTTAATGATCTCGCTCAAAAAGAAGCAGTAGGCAAAATAGGCGACGAGAGCCTCGAGGCAGCAACGAGCCGGTTGTTTTTGGGCAAGACCGATGGGCAGCGCTACGGCAAAAAGGAGCGGGAGGCGTTTAAAGACCGTCCACGAGCCGCGCTGGATGATGGTCCAAAAAGCGTACCAAGGGGTTCCGTATACGGCGAGATCGCCGACGATGTCCGCAGTCGTTGCGAGAGCGGAGACGCCGACCATGAGGCCTGATATAGAAAACAGCATGGCGGGCGCGAACATTGCCCCGCCAAAGCGTTGGATTTTTTGCAGCATGTTCTGCCTTCCGAATATCGAGGCGCGTTGCGCGTGGGGAAACGTTTAAACAATGGATTCATTGTAGAGGACCAGACGAGTGTCGTACCGGCAGTTTTGAGCGAAACCGATTTGGGCATGACAGAAACCGTCAACGGCTAAATCCTGTCGCTTCACCGATATTCGGTTTAAACAACTTTAAGAAATGCTATCGTGCCTAGCCGGAAATGAATAATGTAGAGGTGAAACAATGCCAAAAGCGATATACGAAGGAATCTACCGAGAAATACGCTCGCGCATCATTAATGGGACCTATGCGTTTCAGGAGATGCTGCCAACCGAAGCCGAGCTGACCGCGGAATTTGGCTGCACGCGCAATACCGTCCGCCGCGCTTTGAGCATGCTGGCCGACGGGATGTTTGTGCAGCCCATACACGGCAAGGGCGTGCGCGTTATTTGGCTTAAGGGCGAAACCGACATGTTGGGCGCACTCGAAGAGGTTGAGTCGTTTGGCGAGTTTGCAAAGCGCAACAATGCCGTTGCATCGACGGACGTTAAGTCTTTCGAACATCTGGTTTGCACCGAGCAACTCTCTCGTCACCTGGGCTTTAAGGTGGGCGAGGAGTTGATTCGCGTAGTGCGTGTCCGAAGCCTCAACGGCAACGCGCGCCAAGTGGACCATGGCTATTTTTTGGCGTCGATCGCCAAGGGCCTGACTCCCGAGATCGCGGCAGATTCTATTTACGGCTATCTGGAGCACAAGCGCGGTGTCAAAGTGATGGCGAGCCGTCGTACGGTGAGTGTCGAGCTCGCCAACGATGAGGACTGCAGCTATCTTGACCTCGGCAAATACAACTGCGTTGCCGTCATGGAGAGTCAGTCGTACACTTCGGACGGCATCTTGTTTGAGGTGACGCACACTCGCACACACCCCGAGATCTTCCATTACCGCGTCAATTCCAAGCGATAGCCGGCTAGTTCGCAGCCTGACGAGACTCATGGCCTCAAAGAGAAAACGCCCGGTCAAACCGACGGTACATCGGCTTGACCGGGCGTTTTCTCTGCATTCGATAACAAATAATTGTTTATACAAAACTTGTCAAGTATCAAGTTGAAATTACCGTTCACCGAAGTTTTTCTACCGCTCTAGTAATACTTGTTCAAACAACTAGCCAAATAGCGTATCGTTCAAATCAGCAAAAGGGGCAAAGTCCCCGAGCCAATCTCCGAAGGCGGCGGCAAAGGGTGCCGCCACGGTGTGAAAGGGTGGATTGTAATGAAGAACGAAATGAGCAGAAGGCAGTTCCTGGGCTTTGCTGGTTCCGCGGCTGCAGTTCTTGGTCTGGGCCTCGTAGGTTGCGGTGGTTCTGCCGGCTCCGGCTCCTCTGCTTCTGGTGACGCTGCCGAGGTCTACTTCCTCCAATTCAAGCCCGAGGTCGACAAGGAGTGGAAGGAGATCGCCAAGGCCTATAAGAAGGAGAAGGGCGTCGAGGTCAAGATCGTGACCGCCGCTTCCAACACCTACGAGGAGAAGCTTAAGTCCGAGATGTCCAAGAGCTCCGCTCCGACCCTGTTCCAGGTCAACGGCCCCACCGGTCTTAAGAACTGGAAGGATTACTGCGCCGACCTGTCCGATACCAAGCTCCGCGGTGAGCTCATTGATGACTCCCTGGCTCTGCAGTCCGACGGCAAGGATGTGTGCATCGACTGGGTTCAGGAGAGCTTCGGCATTATTTACAACAAGCAGCTGCTCGAGAAGGCTGGCTACAAGGCCGAGGACATCAACTCCTTCGACAAGCTGAAGGCTTGTGCCGATGACATCCAGGCCCGCAAGGACGAGCTTGGTGTCGAGGGTGCCTTCACTTCCGCCGGCATGGACGACTCCTCCAGCTGGCGCTACACCACCCACCTTGCCAACATGCCGCTCTACTACGAGTTTGAGAAGGAGCACAACCAGGAGGACGACGAGATCAAGGGTGAGTTCCTCGACAACTACAAGCAGATCTTCGACCTGTACATCACCGACTCCACCTGCGATCCTTCGCAGCTTGCTTCCAAGACCGGCGACGACGCCACCAACGAGTTCGCAACCGGCAAGGCCGTCTTCTACCAGAACGGCTCTTGGGCCTACTCTGACCTCGTCAAGGCCGGCATGACCGACGATCAGATTGGCATGATGCCGATCTACATCGGTGTTGACGGCGAGGAGAACCAGGGCCTGTGCTCCGGCGGCGAGAACTACTGGTGCGTCAGTTCCCAGGCTTCCGAGGATGCCCAGAAGGCCACCGAGGACTTCATGTATTGGTGCGTCACCGCTGACACCCCGACCAGCATCATCGCCGACAAGATGGGTCTGACTGCTCCGTTCAAGAGCGCCAAGGAGACCACCAACGTCTTCTCGCAGCAGGCCGTTGCCATGGCCAAGGACGGCAAGAAGACCGTCGCTTGGGACTTCGTCTACATTCCCTCCGAGGAGTGGAAGAAGAACCTCAAGCAGGCTCTGATTGCCTACGCTGCCGATAACAGCAAGTGGGACGGCGTCAAGAACGCCTTCGTCGATGGTTGGAAGACCGAGAAGGCCGCTTCCGAGTAAGCAGTTGCTGCCCAAGCTATCTGATTAGCGACAGGGGGCGGGCAGACGTTGGTTTGCCCGCCCCCTGCATATTGAAAGGACCCTTTTATGGGCAAAGCACTCAAGCGCTGGTGGCCGCTCTTTATGCTGCCCACGTGCCTGGCGTTTATGATCGGGTTCGTGATCCCTTTTATCCAGGGCTTCTATCTCTCGTTCTGCCAGTTTATTATCATTAGTAACGCGCACTTTGTCGGTATCGAGAACTACGTGCGCGCGCTGTCCGATCCGCAGTTCTCCACGTCGTTCTTCTTTACCGTGGCGTTTGCCTTCCTGTCGACGGTGCTCATCAACGTGATCGCCCTGGCCATTGCGCAGGCGCTCACCCGCAAGGCGCTCAAAGGCACCAACATCTTCCGTACGATCTTCTTTATGCCTAACCTGATCGGCGGCATCGTGCTGGGCTACATTTGGCAGATTCTGATCAACTGCCTGCTCTCCAACGTGGGCGCCCAGCTCATCGCTCTTAACTCTGCCGCTGGCTTCTGGGGCCTTATCATCCTGACCCTGTGGCAGCAGGTCGGCTACATGATGATCATCTACATCGCTGGTCTGCAGTCCATTCCGTCCGACTACATCGAGGCCGCCAAGGTCGACGGCGCTACGGCATGGCAGACGTTTTGGAAGGTTAAGATCCCTAACCTGATGCCGACCATCACCATCTGCCTGTTCCTGTCCATCACCAACGGCTTTAAGCTGTTCGACCAGAACCTCGCCCTTACCGGCGGCGCCCCCGCGCACTCCACCGAGATGCTCGCCCTGAACATCTACAACACGTTCTATTCGCGTGCCGGTATCGCATGGCAGGGCATTGGTCAGGCCAAGGCGGTTATCTTCTGCATCCTGGTCGTGGCCATCTCCATGATCCAGCTTAAGGCCACGAGGTCCAAGGAGGTGCAGCAGTAATGAAACGCGATAAGGTTATCAATCGCGCGCTCTCGATTTTCTTTACGATTCTGTCGCTCGCGTGGATCTACCCCGTGTTCATGATTGCGCTCAATTCCTTTAAAAAGGCAACTGCAATCAGCACCACCACGGCATTCGATCTGCTCACGCCCGAGACGTTCAACGGCCTTGCAAACTACGTGCACGCTCTTAACGAGCAGGGCTTTGCTTCGGCGTTTATGTACTCGCTCATCATCACGGTCACGTCGGTCGTTCTGATCTTGGTGTGCTGCTCCATGTGCGCCTGGTACGTAGTCCGTGTCAACAGCAAGATCTCGAACTTCTTCTATTATCTGTTCGTCTTTTCTATGGTCGTGCCCTTCCAGATGCTCATGTTCACGCTGTCCAATTTGGCGGACCGCATCGGCTTCAACACGCCGTTCAACATCTGCTTTATCTACCTTGGCTTTGGCGCGGGCCTGGCGGTCTTTATGTTCGCCGGCTTTGTAAAGAACATCCCGCTCGAGATCGAAGAGGCGGCCATGATTGATGGCTGCAACCCGGTCCAGGTGTTCTTTAAGATCGTCCTCCCCATCATGAAGCCCACCTATCTTTCGGTCGGCATTCTCGAGACCATGTGGGTCTGGAACGACTACCTGCTGCCCTACCTTACGCTCGACTCCACCAAGTACAAGACCATTCCTATCTTGATCCAGTACTTCCGCGGCGGCTACGGCCACGTCGAGCTCGGCCCCATGATGGCTTGCATCATGATGGTCGTTGTCCCCATCGTCGTCATGTATATCCTTTGCCAGAAGTACATCATCGACGGCGTGGTGGCAGGTGCCGTCAAGGGCTGATGCCGTAACTGTTTTGCAAGTTTCTGCGGCGCCCTCAACATGGTGCCGCATATCGAAAGGTAAAGACATGGCCGAGATCGTTCTCAAACATGTTCAGAAGGTGTATCCCAACACCGAGTCCAAAAAGAAGGGCTTCTTTGGCAAAAAGAAGAAGACCGAGGAGAAGAAGCACAACCTCAAGGTTACCGAGGATGGCGTGCTCGCTGTTGAGGACTTTAACCTCACCGTTCACGACCAGGAGTTCGTCGTCCTCGTTGGCCCGTCTGGCTGCGGTAAGTCCACGACGATGCGCATGGTTGCTGGCCTGGAGGACATCACCTCGGGTGACGTGTTCATCGACGGCAAGCGCGTCAACGACGTCGCTCCCAAGGACCGCGACATCGCCATGGTGTTCCAGAGCTACGCTCTGTACCCCAACATGACGGTGTACGAGAACATGGCGTTTACGCTTGAGCTCAAGAAGGTCCCCAAGGACGAGATCGACCGCAAGGTTCGCTCCGCTGCCGAGATCTTGGGTATCACCGAGTACCTCGACCGTAAGCCCAAGGCGCTTTCGGGCGGCCAGCGTCAGCGTGTCGCTATCGGCCGCGCCATCGTGCGTGATCCTAAGGTCTTCCTGATGGACGAGCCGCTGTCCAACCTGGACGCCAAGCTGCGTAACCAGATGCGTGCCGAGCTCATCAAGCTGCGCCATGAGATCAAGGGCACGTTCATTTATGTTACTCACGACCAGACCGAGGCTATGACCCTTGGCGACCGTATCGTGGTCATGAAGGACGGCGTCGTCCAGCAGATCGCCACGCCGCAGGAGGTCTTCAACCATCCCGCGAACATCTTCGTCGCCGGCTTCATCGGCGTGCCGCAGATGAACTTCTTCGATGCCCAGCTGGTGCGCTCGGGCAACGGCTTTACCGTCAAGACCGAGGATATGAACGTGGCGCTCGCCCCCGAGACTTGCGCTCAGCTTGCCCTCAACTGGGACGGCGGCGACGTGAAGGAGATTACGGCCGGCGTGCGTCCCGAGCAGATCCTGCTTGCCGACAAGGGCGAGGAGGGCGCGCTCCAGGGTACCGTCGAGGTGACCGAGCTCATGGGCTCGACCGAGCATGTCCACGTGACCGCTCCCGACGGCCAGTTTGTCCTGATTATCCCCGTCGTCGACCTCGAGGCCAAGGGCGCGCTCAAGGCTGGCGACACCATCTGGTTCAAGTTCGAGAAGAACGCGACCCACCTCTTCGATAAGGTCTCTGGCAAGAACCTTATCTAGGCCCGGTGCATCCAGGCCCTCCCTTTGGGCGACTGCGGTATTGCCATCCTTTTGCCGCGGTCACATATAAGGCTCCCCTCCCGTCCACTGGGCGAGAGGGGAGCCTTTCTTTGTGTTGGGGCTGTCTGACCGGTCGTTTGTCTCGATCTGTAACGGGTGAGGCTGATTTCGGACGTTAGATGTTACAGATCGAGACGGTTCCGCTGAGCTAACCATTTCATCTAAATCTGTAACACCAAAGGTGAATTTCAGCTGCTAGATGTTACAGATCGAGATAAACCCAAGGGGAGGGGCCGGTATGTCTCAATCTGTAACAGCTGGGACCGTTTTTACCGAGTAGTTGTTACAGATCGAGATTGTTTGGCCGAGTTGGGTCGCAGGGTAACGTGCGGGCACAAAAAACGGAGCCGTGTTGCCACGACTCCGTTTCTCAAGAGGATGGGTAAGGGAAGCGAAATTAGCTCAGGTGCCAAATCTCGTCGTTGTACTGGGAGATCGTGCGGTCAGACGAGAAGGTGCCGGCGTTGGCGATATTGATGAGCGTCTTGCGCATCCAGGCGTCCTGGTCCTCGTAGTCGGCCAACACGCGCTCCTTGGTCTGGATGTACTCCTCGATGTCGAGCAGGGCCATAAACCAGTCCTTGCCCTTAATGTCATCGTGCAGGCGCTGCAGGCGCTCGACGTTGCCGGTCGCCATAAAGGCCGGGTTGGTGATGAAGTCCACCAGCAGTTTAATGCCGGGCTTGCGGTAGAGCACACCGGCGTCATAGGTGCCGTCGGCATAGAGCTGCTCGACCTGTTTGGACGAGGCACCAAAGGTATAGATATTCTCGTCGCCCACGAGCTCGGCAATCTCCACGTTGGCGCCGTCGAGCGTGCACAGGGTTAGGGCGCCGTTGAGCATGAACTTCATGTTGGAGGTGCCGCTCGCCTCCTTGGAGGCCAGGCTGATCTGCTCGGAGATATCAGCGGCGGGGATCACGCGCTCGGCGGCGGTGACGTTGTAGTTCTCGATCATGACGACCTGCAGGTAGGGAGCCACGTCGGGGTCGTTTGCAATCCACTGCGACAGCGTCAAGATCAGATGGATGATGTCCTGCGCGATAGTGTAGGCAGGCGCCGCCTTGCCGCCAAAGATGATGGTGACGGGGTGCTTAGGTCTGTTGCCGTTCTTGATATCGAGGTACTTCCAGATGATGTAGAGCGCGAGCATCTGCTGACGCTTGTACTCGTGGATGCGCTTGACCTGGACGTCGATGATGGCGTTGGAGGGAATGGTCACGCCCTGCTCGAGCGCCATGAACTGGCGCATGATGGCCTTGGCTTCGACCTTGGTGGCGGCCAGGCGCTCAAGAACGTCCTTGTCGTCGGCGAACTTGGCGAGTTTGCTCAGATCGCCGGTGCTGCGCCAGTCGGTGCCGATCACATCGTCGAGCAGGCTGGCGAGCGCGGGGTTGGCCCCATGGATCCAGCGGCGGAAGGTGATGCCGTTGGTCTTGTTGGAGAACTTCTTGGGATAGATCTCGTAGAACGGATGAAGCTCGGTGTCCTCCAGGATCTTGGTGTGGAGGGCGGCTACGCCGTTGATGGAGAAGCCAAAGTGGATGTCCATGTGGGCCATGTGGACGGTATCGTGTTTGTCGATGATGGCGACGCGCGGGTCATCGTGCTCGGCCTTCGCGATCTCATCGAGCTTGACGATAATGTCGGCGATGGCAGGGGAGACCTTCTGTAGGCTGGCGAGCGGCCACTTCTCGAGCGCCTCGGCAAGAATCGTGTGGTTAGTGTAGGCGACCATGGAGCGTACGATGGTCACGGCCTCGTCAAACTCGATGCCATGCTCGGTGGTGAGCAAGCGAATGAGCTCGGGAATGACCATGGTGGGGTGCGTGTCGTTGATCTGGACAACGGCGTAATCGGCCAGATCGTGCAGGTTGCTGCCGCGCTCGACGGCCTCGTCGATCAGGAGCTGGGCGGCGTTGCTCACCATGAAGTACTCCTGATAGATGCGAAGTAGGCGGCCCTGCTCGTCGGAATCGTCGGGGTAGAGGAACAAGGTGAGGTTCTTGGCGATCTCGGTCTTGTCGAAGTCGATGGAGCTGCCGGGGACCAGGCCGTCGTCGACGCTCGCCAGGTCGAACAGGCGCAGGCGGTTCTTGGTGGGCTGGCCGTAACCGGGCACATCGATGTTGACGAGCTTGGAGGTAACGGCAAAATCGCCGAACTCGACGGTGTAGGAGCGGTCATCGTCGACTAGGATGTCCTGCTCACCGAGCCACTCGTCGGGGACGGCCTTCTGCTGGTTGTCGACAAAGCGCTGACGGAACAGACCGTAGTGATAGTTGAGGCCCACGCCATCGCCGGTCAAGCCCAGCGTGGCGATGGAATCCAGGAAGCACGCGGCCAAGCGGCCCAGGCCGCCGTTGCCGAGTGACGGCTCGACCTCGAATTCCTCGATCTTGTTGAGGTCGTGGCCTGCGGCGGTGAGCTGGTCCTTAACCTCGTCGTAGATGCCGAGGTCGATCATGTTGTTGATGAGCAGCTTGCCGATCAAAAATTCGGCGGAAATGTAATAGAGCTTTTTCTTGCCGTTGTTGAGCGGGCAGGTGGCAGAGCGCTCCTGCACGAGTTTGACCAGCAGCTTGTAAATGCGACGGTCGTCGAGCTGCTCGAGCGAGGCGCCAAAAGACTGCTCGGCGAGTTCTATGAGGTTAATTTGGGGCATGTTTTCTCCTGTGATGGGTTGTTTCATGTCTGCAATTCATAAGAAGCCCGCGCGAGGGGATTGGGGTGGCCTCGCGCGGGAAAAGCAAGCGCGTCCGCACGGTGGGGAGGGGCCGGGCGCGGTAGCTCCTATTGAGGAAGCTCGATTTCGGCTTCCGACGGGATGCGGAAGTAGGTCTCGGTCCAGTCGGTGAGTTTGTGCTCGAGCTCGCGGGTGATGGCGCCGTCGAGCATGCGCCAGGTCCAGTTGCCGCCCAGCGTGGCAGGGGTGTTGATGCGCGCCTCGTTGCCCAAGTTGAGCAGGTCTTGCATGGTGTAGATGCACGTGTCACTCACGCTGGCGGCGATGGTGCGATTGAGTGCATCTGCCATGGGTTCGCCGGCCTGCTGATGGGTGTACAGGGCTGCCTGCTCGCGTTGACGCGGGGTGGCCGTTCCCTCAAACCAACCGCGCGCCGTCTCGTTGTCGTGGGTGCCCACATAGGCGACGGTGTTGGCGATGTAGTTATGCGGCAGGTAGTACGAGTTGGTACCCTCAAAGGCAAACTGCAGGATCTTCATGCCGGGGAAGCCCGAGTTGTCGCGCATGTCGATGACGCCGGGGGTGAGGAAGCCCAGGTCCTCGGCGATGATGGGCAGCGTGCCGAGCTTTTCCTCGAGCGTCTTGAAGAACTTGAGGCCGGGGCCCTGCGTCCACGAACCGTAGGACGAATCGGGCGAGGAGAACGGCACCTCCCAATAGGCCTCGAAGCCGCGGAAGTGATCCAGGCGGATGACGTCGTACATGTCGAGGGCGGCGCGAATGCGGCCCTCCCACCAGGAGAAGCCATCGGACTCCATAGCGTCCCAGTCGTAGATGGGGTTGCCCCAGTACTGGCCGGTGGCCGAGAACTGGTCGGGCGGCGTGCCGGCGACGCTCACGGGATTGCCGGCGGCGTCGATCTTAAAGAGCTCAGGCGTCGCCCACATCTCGACGGAGTCACGCGAGACATAGATGGGCAGGTCGCCGATGATGAGAATGTCGCGCTCGTTGGCATAGGCCTTGAGGCGGCTCCACTGGCGATCGAAGAAGTACTGCGTCATCTGGTGGTAGAGCATACGCGCCGGATGGTCGGCGCAGACCTTGGCGGAAGCCTCACCGCGGGTGCGGAGCTCCGCGGGCCACTCCCAAAACGCCTTGAGACCGCACTCCTCTTTGACGGTCATGAACTCACAGTAGGGGATGAGCCAGTCCTCGTTGGCTTGGATAAAGTCATCGAAATCGGCCGGCTTGTCGGCAGCAAAGCGCTCGGCGGCGCGGTCGAGAATCTGACGGCGGCCGCCAAAGATGGCACCGTAGTCGACGTTACTGGGGTCAGAACCCAGGTACACGCCATCGATATCGCGCTGCTCTAGATACCCTGCCTCGATAAGCTCGGCAAAGTCGATAAAGTTGGGGTTGCCTGCGCGGGCCGAGAACGACTGATAGGGCGAATCGCCATAGCTGGTCGTCGTAAGGGGCAGAATCTGCCAGTAATGTTGTTTGCACGAGGCGAGAAAATCGACGAAGTCGTAGGCATTCCAGCCAAAGCCGCCGATTCCGTATGGTCCGGGCAGAGATGAGACGGGCATGAGGACGCCGCTTGCACGCTCCATGAATGCGCTCACCAACCTTCTTGTTGTGGGGTCGGCCTGCCGATGGGTGTGCAGTCCGCCCCCGATGTTCTGATTCGATACGCCTATTGTAAAACATGTTGTTTAAACATGTACAGGCAAGATAAAAAAGTTGGTCGATTTTCGGCGAATGGTTACATGCCATGAAAAAGCCCCGACCTCACAACGTGAGATCGGGGCAAGAGCGGTATGTAGGTTTTTGCTACTCGGCGTCGGCGAAGCCGTTGGGGTTGTGGCTCTGCCAGTTCCAGCTATCGCGGCACATGTCCGCGATGTCGTACTGGGCCTTCCAGCCCATCATGCGCTCGGCCTTGGAGGCATCGCACCAGTTGGCAGCGATGTCGCCGGCGCGGCGCTCGCGGATCACGTAGGGCAGCTCCTTGCCACAAGCCTTGGAGAAGGCGGCGACGACCTCGAGTACCGAGGTGCCGGTGCCGGTGCCCAAGTTAAAGATCTCGACGCCGGTCTTGCCGTTCATCCAGTTAAGGGCGGCAACGTGACCAGAGGCCAGATCGCACACGTGGATGTAGTCGCGCACGCCGGTGCCGTCGGAGGTGGGGTAGTCGTTGCCAAAGACCTGAACGGCCTCGAGCTTGCCCACGGCGACCTGGGCGACATAGGGCACCAAGTTGTTGGGGATGCCCTTGGGGTCCTCGCCGATCAGGCCCGACGGATGAGCGCCGATGGGGTTGAAGTAACGGAGCAGCACGACGTCCCACTCGGGGTCGGCGGTGTGGACGTCCATAAGGATCTGCTCGATCATCCACTTGGTCCAACCATAGGGGTTGGTCGCGGGCTTCTTAGGATCCTCCTCGGTGACGGGCGGGTTGTCCGGGTCGCCGTAGACGGTCGAGGAGCTCGAGAAGATGATGGACTTGCAGCCATGGTTGCGCATGACGTCGATGAGCACCAGGGTGTTCTCGATGTTGTTGTGGTAGTATTCGACGGGCTTGCTCACCGACTCGCCGACGGCCTTAAAGCCGGCAAAGTGGATGACGCGGTCGATCTGATGGGTATCGAAGATCTTGTTCATCGCATCGTGGTCGAGCACGTTGGCCTCGTAGAAGGTGAGGTTCTTGGCGGCCTCGTCGCCCACGATGGTCTTGACGCGGTCGACGGCGACGGCGCTGGAGTTGGAGAGATCATCGACGATGATGACCTGGTAGCCACCCTCGAGCAGCTGAACGACGGTGTGCGAGCCGATAAAGCCGGCGCCACCGGTAACGAGGACGCAGGTGTCTTTGGGGTCGAGTGCTTTGGACATGTAGTCTCCTATCGAATCAGGAACACTTCTTCAGGGGAGTATAGCGCAGGCAGGGACGCCCAAATCGTGCGCTGTAGGAAAAGCAGAGGATTATGCTAGCGTACTCATAACAGAGCTCGCGTACGCATAACCTGATCTTTGGCATTTGCCTACGAGCCGCCGACCTTGCAGTTTCCTGCCGTTCGTGGAAATCGTTGGGACGCGCCATATGTACGCTAATATGTATGAGTTGAGCGACATATAAATAAGCATGTAACGGAGTACATATGTCACCAAACAGCGATTCCATCCTTTCCCAGGAGCTCTCGCGTCGCACTGCCCTCAAGGCCCTGTTCGGCGCTGCTTCTGCGGCAGTTCTTTTTGGCCTGCCCACTCGCGCCCATGCGGCAGAGGCTTCCAAAGAAACAACCGATAAACTGAATGCCGCCCAGGCCCAGCTCGACGAGGTTCAGGCCCAGCTCGACAGCATCGCAAATGAGTATGCGGCGCTGGCCAACAAGAATGCCCAGACCCTCAACGACATCGAGAATGTCCAGGGCAAGATTGACGACACGCAGGCCCAGATCGATGAAAAGAAGGCCGAGCTCAAGAAGAAGCGCAACGACCTTTCCGATCGCGTGGCCGCCAGCTACAAGTCCGGCGGCACGAACATCCTGTCGCTGCTGCTGGCCTCTGGCTCGTTTGAGGAACTCGTCGCCAACGCGCATTACGTTGAGAAGATCAACAAGAGCGACCGCGA
>CAUACA010000038.1 GCA_958427355.1 uncultured Collinsella sp.
ACCGAGCCGTACGCTTGAACTGAGAAGGGGGAGGCCACGCGGCCTCCCCCTTTTTTGCGTTTACGGGGCGTAAATGACTCTATTACACCAGACGATCTTATCGTTTTTGGTATTGAGCCTTTATTTAAAGAAGATAAATCGAATAACAAGGGCAACTGCTATGACCGCAATGATCAAAAGCAGGATTGTCAGTCGATGCTGCTTGCGTCGTTTACTTGTCGAAACGAAGATTGATTTTCCCTGTTTTGGCGTTTCGAGATAGCGAGCCGAATGCGTCAAGGTTTGCTTTGGTCGAGGACCTCTTTGTCGATGAGTGGCGGATGCTTTCATCGGCTCATCACTAGCTGCGCTGTTTTTAGATAATGGTGCGTCTTTCAGATATACAGGGTCTCCCGAGGCGACGCCCATATGTTTACGTCCCGTTTGGGCATCCTCGAGCGTTTGATATCGATTTCTCGTCACATACTCGGGCTCCGGATCATTAATGGGCTCTTGCGAGATGTGGGGGCGATGGAACCGCGGCGGCTGCGTGGAAGTATCTTCCCCCTGCGTCGGCATAAACATTTTGTTCTGGTTTTGGTCGTCCATGATGCCCTTTAGCTCGTTACCAACAACGTGTACGCGCTCATTGTAAGCCCCTTGCTATTTGTAGCTGTGAACATACTTGTTATTTAAGCTCTGGTTCAAAGAACCTTAACCTTATTAAAACCTGAGTCAAACACACTTAGATATGCTTATAGTACTAGACTCAAAAAACTTTATAGTCGATGTATATATGAGCACTGGGTGGGCATATATAAGAGCGTCAAAAGAAGTCCCAGTCACCTAGAAGATGACTCGGCAGTCCTTAAAAGGAGTGGTAAACATGGCAAGCATGGTTCCTTATCGTTCGGTTTTTGGCGTTCGTCCTTCTGCTAGCTCGCTGTTCGATCTGTTTGATGATATGACTGACCTTGCAAACAACTCGATTGCTTCCAAGGCGTTTCCCGTTGACGTTGAGGATAAGGGCGACGGCTATGAGGTCAAGGCTTATCTGACCGGCGTCGCCAAGGACGATATCGATGTCGAGCTTAACGAGGGTCGTCTGTCCATTAGCGTGAATGTCGAGGAAGACGAGGAGAACGAGGGCAAGAACTTCCTGCAGAAGGAGTTCAGCTCGTACAGCGCGACGCGTGGCGTGTATCTAAAGGACGCTTCGAGCGAGGGCCTCTCGGCTAAGTACGCTGACGGCATCCTGACCGTTACGGTCCCCAAGATCGTCGAGAAGAAGAACGTTACGAAGATCTCCATCGACTAACTTCGTTGGTGTTCTGCGCTATTAAAAGACAGCAAAAGGGGCTGGGAAGCGATTCTCGGCCCCTTTTGCTGTCTAGGACAGTCTATTGAATGGTTACTGGCCGATGCTGGCTTGCGGGGCGTATCGAGAGTTTTCGCGATCCTTGGAGAAGGGTTGCGGAGCTGCCGACCTCGTCATCCAGGGTTGCGGTCAGAGCTTTGGCATAGCTTTTGACGGTAAGGCTCGGACGATTGTTATCTTGGCTGATATGCATGGCAATGAGCTGTTCGGTGCGTTCGGTAACAAGTTCGCGCGCGGCTTCGGCGGCTTGGCCATTGGAGAGGTGTCCCCTTGCAGACAGGATGCGCTCCTGAAGAAAGCGGGGATATTCTCCCTCGCGCAGCATGGTCACATCGTGGTTGCTTTCGAGTGCGAGGACTCGACAATCTTCGAGGGTGTTCATGGCTTGGCTCGATAGCTCTCCGGTGTCGGTGGCAAAACCGATGGAATCATCGAGGGTGTCGAATCGATAGCCGACTGGATTGATGACATCGTGTGACGTTGAGTAGGTTTGCACGTGGATGCCGGCAATGGATAGGGTGTCACCGGGATCGAATTCCTCGACAGGCAGATGAGAAAGATTTTCTTTGTTCGAAAGAGTGCCCCTGCTGGCAAAGAGGGGGCCGTGCCAGTGCTTGCACCAGACATCGAGGCCCTTGATGTGATCGCTATGCTCATGAGTAATGAGAAGAGCCGAGACGTTGTCTGTCGAGAGCCCCAGTTCTGCCATGCGCTTTAATGTCTCGCGGCGAGACAGTCCGTCATCGACCATAATGAGCCCCTGCGGGCCCTCGATGAGTGCGCAGTTGCCTTTAGAGCCACTGCCGAGGATATGAAGGTGCAGGCAAGACATAAGATTCCAAAGGATACAATGGGTGCGGACGAATAGAGGAGGAAGCGAATGCCAACGGTATCACAGCATTACGGACACCATGCCGTGCCTGGGGCAGTCGATGAGACCCGGACGAGGCAGCAGGCTGCTCCTGTCGTGCTCATGGTATCAGGCGGCGCGGACTCGACGGCACTGCTTCTTATGGCGTGCACATCAAAGCTGGATATCCAAGACGGACGCGGTGTTGCCCCCATTGCTCGCGAGCGCCTGCATGTGCTGCATGTAAACCATCATCTGCGCGGCAAGGCGTCCGATGGCGACGAGGCCTTTGTGCGTGAGCTCTGCGCGAAATATGGTTTACCGCTGTGCGTGGAGCACGCTTATTTTGATGGGGAGTCGGGCAATATTGAGGCCGCGGCCCGCGAGGTGCGCTATGCCGCGGCGCGGAGGTATGTTCGCGAGCTCTGCGCCCAGACGGGGGCACCGCGAACGGCGGCTCGTATCTGCACCGCGCACACGTCTTCGGACCGCGCGGAAACGTTTTTGATGAACGCGATTAAGGGTTCGGGGCCCGCTGGCCTATCGAGCATTCCTCGCCGGAGGAATATCGTGGTGCGTCCCTTGCTCGACCTAACTCATGGCGAGCTCGTGGGCTATCTGCAGGTACATGGTCAGCCGTGGCGTGAAGACGAGAGCAATGAGGATATCTCGTATCTGCGAAACTACGTGCGCCATCGAGTGATGCCGGTGGTGGCGCAGCGCAACTCGAGCGTCTGCAAGACGATTGGCGCCGCCTGCGAGATCTTAGGCGATGAGGACGCGTTTTTGTTTCAGCTTTCGGCGCAGGCGTTTCGAAGCTGCCTGCGTAAGGAGGCGGCGGGCGCGCTGGTGCTCGATGCCAGGCGCCTTGCTGCGGCCGAGGTGGTAATCGCGCGGCGCATCGTGCGACTGGCGATTAAGCGCATCGATCCGGACGCTCGTCCAGAGATGCGACATGTGGAGCGAGTCCTTTCCTGCGTTGCCGAGGGCGCCGGCTCGGTCACGCTTCCGGCGGGGATTGACGCACGCATTGAGTTTGGCATGCTGGCGTTCAAGGCGCCGGCGGCTCGCGAGGGCCTGGTCGCGGACTGGGTTACCGTACCCGGTCGTTTGCCGTTGGGCGGGGGACGTATGCTGGTCACAGAACCGATGGCCGTTGAGCCGGGATGCGATATCGTGCGCCGCGCCCGTGAGCTTGCGGCTGCCGGGGAAGTGACAGCTTTGGTAGACGCGGCTGCCCTGGGTTTTGCCGACAGCGATAGTGAGCGGATCCTGGCGGGCTCGCGTGGCGAGATCCCTGCCGAGGCGCGATTGGCGCGCCTGTGGGTGGACGGTCCCGCACCGGGAGACGTGATGTGCCCGTTGGGGATGAGTGGCCGAAGCAAGAAAGTATCCGACTTGCTAGGCGAGGCTCGCATTCCCGTTTCCGAGCGCGTCGGCGTGCCCATGGTGAGGACGGCGCCGGGGGGTGCCGTGGTGTGGGTCGCCGGAGTTCGTGCGGACGAGCGTTTTAAGTGCACGGCCGCGACGCGCGTGGCATATCTGCTCCGCGTGGTCGATGCGGAATAGCGTCCCACGCCTGCTATTCTGTGCGACGTTGACGGTATTCCCGCGCTGATGGCGCACGGGCTGGTAAATTTACCCCGTGCGCTGCTAGAATGTGTAGTTCGCGTCCATACGGCGGTGTGTGGGCGATAAGCACAAGAAAGGGTTGTCATGGCTTCTCAACATCCGGATATCGAGAAGGTTCTGTTCACGCAGGAGGATATCGACGGTATCGTCTCTCGCCTAGGCGAGCAGATTACTCGCGACTACGCGGGTAAGGATCTGGTGCTGATCGCGGTCCTGCGCGGCGCCGTGGTCTTTATGGGCGACCTGATGCGTAAGATCGAGCTGCCGACCAACATCGATTTTATGGCTGTTTCGAGCTACGGTGACGGTGTGAAGTCCTCGGGTATCGTGCGTATCATTAAGGACCTGGATATCGACATCCGCGGTCGCGACGTGCTGATCGTCGAGGACATTCTGGACTCGGGCCTGACGCTCAAGTATCTGATGAAGAACCTCGAGAGCCGCAAGCCCGCTTCTCTGGAGGTCGCCGCCTTCCTGTGGAAGGACGTTGAGGACCGCGTCTCGGCCATCACGCCCAAGTATGTTGGAACCCATTGCCCCGATGCCTTTGTGGTGGGCTACGGCCTCGACTATGCCGAGCGCTATCGTAACCTTCCGTATCTGGGCATTTTGAAACCGGAGGTTTATTCGTAAGATGCCCGACGACCGTAACGATAACAATTCCCAGACTCCCCGGGACCCAAAGATCCCGGGGATGCCCGGAGGCAAGAAGCCCACGCGTACGGGCTGGCTGTATTTTATTTTGGCTTGCGCGCTTCTGGGCTACGCCTTCTTTAACATGGGCTCCGGCTTTGCCAATTCCAGCAATACCGTTAAGCTCGCGACGAGCGAGATGGTGAGCGCCATCAAGCAGGATCGCGTCGAAGATCTGACCTATACGGTTCAAGACGGAAGCGTGACGGGTCATTACTGGAAGACGAAGAAGGACAAGGGCGATACGAGCGAGCTCAAGAGCTTCTCTTCGACCTATGTCGGCTCCGATTCGCTTGCCGAGCTCATGGCGGAGCACCCCGATACCAAGTACATCGTCAACACCAACGATCCCGATTTTTGGGGCGACTTGGCGATGAGTGTGCTTCCGACGATCGCCCTTATCGCCATCATGTTCTACTTTATGCGCCAGATGATGGGCGCCAACAACAGGAACATGCAGTTTGGCAAGACCAACGCCAAGACCAACGAGGCCACACGCCCCAAGGTCAAGTTTGAAGACGTTGCCGGCGTGGACGAGGCAGTCGAGGAGCTCGAGGAGATCCGTGACTTTTTGAGCGATCCTGATCGCTATCGCAAGCTGGGCGCCAAGATCCCGCGTGGCGTGTTGCTGGTTGGCCCTCCGGGCACCGGTAAAACGCTGCTGGCCAAGGCTGTTGCCGGCGAGGCGGGCGTGCCGTTCTTTAGCATCTCGGGTTCCGACTTTGTCGAGATGTTCGTAGGTGTCGGCGCCAGCCGTGTGCGTGACCTCTTTAAGGAGGCCAAGTCCCAGGCCCCGTCGATCATCTTCATCGATGAGATCGATGCCGTGGGACGTCAGCGCGGAGCTGGCTTGGGCGGCGGTCACGACGAGCGCGAGCAGACGCTCAACCAGCTGCTGGTCGAGATGGACGGCTTTGAGGAAAGCGAGTCGGTCATCCTGATCGCTGCGACCAACCGTCCTGACATCCTAGATCCGGCATTGCTGCGTCCCGGCCGTTTTGACCGTCAGGTTACGGTCGACCGTCCGGATGTGAAGGGCCGCGAGCAGATCTTGCGCGTGCATGCCGAGAACAAGCCGATGGACGAGGACGTTAAGTTTGAGAAGCTCGCCCAGATGACCGTTGGCTTTACTGGTGCCGATTTGGCGAACCTGCTCAACGAGTCTGCGTTGCTGGCCGCTCGCCGTCATCGTTCCGTGATCTCGATGGACGAGGTCGAGGAATCGATGGAGCGCGTGATTGCCGGACCGCAGCGCAAGGGTCGCGTGATGACCGAGGCCGAGCGCACCACGATTGCCTACCACGAGAGCGGTCACGCCCTGGTGGGCCACATCCTGGAGCACTCCGATCCGGTCCACAAGATCTCGATCGTCAGCCGCGGTCAGGCTCTGGGCTACACGCTGCAGCTTCCGCAGGAGGACCACTTCCTCAAGACCAAGAACGAGATGCTCGACGAGCTCGCCGTGTTCTTGGGCGGTCGCGTTGCCGAGGAGCTCATGTGCGATGACATTACGTCGGGCGCGAGCAACGATCTGGAGCGCGCAACCAAGATGGCGCGCGAGATGGTCACGCGCCTGGGCATGAGCGAGGAGCTGGGCACGCAAGTGTTTGGCGAGGCGCAACATCAGGTGTTCCTTGGTCGCGATTACGCCGATCACCAGGATTACTCCGAGGAGACGGCGCGCCGTATCGATATCGAGGTTCAGCGCATTATGCGTGAGGCCCATCGTCGTGCGGTCGAGATCCTGGACGCCCGTCGCGATCAGCTCGATCTGATGGCGAAGGTGCTGCTTGAGCGCGAGACTGTCGAGGGCGATGCCGTGAATGCCCTGCTCGATAATGAGTGGGACGCCTACCTTGAGCGCGAGGGCGATATCCTGGCGGCCAAGGAGGAGCGCAATGCCAAGGCGGCCGGTATGCCGACCAAGAAGCGTGCGCCTCGCATGAGCGAGGAGGAGCTGGCGGCCGATGCCGCGGCTTTTGCGCAGGCGGCCATGCAGGAGGATGCCGAAGCCGCATCCGATGATGCTGACGATGACCATGCCGTCGTCGATGTCGATGCCGACACCGACGCCGACAAATAGTCTCTGTGGCAAAAGCCTCCGCGGGGAAACCTGCGGAGGCTTTTTCTTTTGAGCGATATGGGGCCGTCTGCTGATTGGGGACAGACTTAAATGAGCGTTTTCACGCATTTAAGTCTGTCCCCAATCAACATTGCTGCGGTACTTTGCTCGGCTAAAGCGTACAATAGCGCCTATGCGAAAGGGGAACAGATGATCAACGAAACTATGTATGCTCGCGGTGCGGAAAGCTCCATCATCCGTGAGATCTTTAGCTATGGTCTTGAGCGCAAGGCACAGATCGGTGCGGAAAACGTATTCGATTTTTCGCTGGGCAATCCGAGCGTTCCGGCGCCCGCTACTGTAGCTGAGTCGATTAAGAAGGCCCTGGAGCTGCCGAGTGACCAGTTGCACGGCTACACCCCCGCTCCGGGCCTGCCGCAATGTCGAGCAGCCGTCGCCGAATCGCTCAACCGCCGCTTTGGAACGAACTATGAGGGCAAAGACGTCTTTATGACGGTTGGTGCCGCGGCTTCGCTCACCTGCACGCTCAACGCCGTTACGAACCCGGGCGACGAGGTTATTGTTATCGCCCCATACTTTCCGGAGTATCGCGTTTGGATTGAGAAGGCCGGCTGTACGTGTGTTGAGGCGCTCGCCGATGAGGATACGTTCCAGCTGAGCGTGGACAACGTGCTCAAGGCGATTAGCGATAAGACGGCGGCCGTCATCATCGACTCTCCCAACAACCCGACCGGTGCCGTATATACGCGCGATACGCTGACGCGACTGGCCAATGTTCTGCGCGAGGCCAACGCTCAGCGCAATCCCGAGAATCCGATTATGCTCATCTCGGATGAGCCGTACCGCGAAATCGTGTACGGTGCCGAGGTGCCTTGGGTGCCCTCGATCTACGAGCACACCATCGTGTGCTACTCGTATTCCAAGTCGCTGTCGCTGCCGGGTGAGCGCGTGGGGTGGATCTTGGTTCCCAACACCAATCCGCAGGCTGCCCGTCTGATGCCGGCTGTTGCGGGTGCTGCCCGTACGCTGGGTTTTGTATGCGCACCGGCACTCTTCCAGCGCGTAATTATCGACTGCATCGATGAGCCGAGTGACGTTGAGGCCTATGCACGCAACCGCACCGCGCTTACCGACGCACTAGCGGAGTATGGCTACACCTATGTTGAGCCGGATGGCGCGTTCTACCTATGGGTGAAAGCGTTGGAGCCCGATGCGAATGCGTTTTGCGAGCGCGCAAAGAAGTATGAGTTGCTTGCGGTTCCCTCGGACAGCTTTGGTATGCCGGGCTGGTTCCGCCTGGGCTATTGCGTGAGTTACGAGACGATTATCAATTCGCTACCCGCTTGGAAACAGTTGGCGGACGAGTATCGTTAAAAGTAAAGCGCTCTGCCTACAATGTTTTACGTGAAACGGGGTTTGGTGTTAAGCCGGACCCCGTTGTCATGGACGTTGTGTCTTTGGGATGGAGTGGTTTTACGACTATCGAAGGCTATGCGTACAATGAATATAAGCGACGGCCGTGCCAGATAAGGAGACCTGATGCCCTACCTGCTTTCTTGTGACATTCATACCCATACGATGTTCTCTGCGCATGCATATTCGACCATTGAGGAGAATGTGTACTGGGCGGCAGAGCGTGGCCTGCAGGTGCTCGGATCTGCCGACCATCTGAGCTCTATGGTTACGGCTTGCCCTAATGACCTGCGCAGTTATCAGTTCTTTATCAACCAGGATATCTGGCCGCGCATTTGGAGCGGCGTGCTGGTGCTGCGTGGTGCCGAGGCCGATATCGTTTCGCTGGACGGAAGCCTGTTTGGCGAGGACACTCCTGTCACGCTCGATATTGCCGGCGATTCGTACAGCCGTCAGCATTCGCTGTTCGATTTGGTTACGCGTAATTTGGATTATTTGGTTGCGAGCGTGCATAATTCGCAGATTGCCGAGGGCGCGACGCTGGCCCAGACGACCGAGATGTATATCAATGCCCTGGAGCACCCCAAGGTGTTCATGCTGGGCCACACGGGGCGTTCGGGCGTGCCGTTCGATATCGACGAGGTGCTGTTGGCAGCTAAGGCCAAGCACAAGATTATCGAGATCAACAACCATAGTCTTGAACACGGTGTCGACACTGAGCATTGGGCCGTATGCCGCAAGATCGCCGAGCGCTGCGCCGAGCTGGGCGTGGGCATTGGCGTGTCAACCGATGCCCACATTGGCATGGCCATTGGCAAGCTCGATCACGCGCGCAAGATGCTCGACGAGATTCACTTCCCGTTGGATCTGATCGTGACGCGCGACCGCGAGACGCTGCTGCGCGAGATGGCGGCAGCCGGCGTGTGCGATCTGCGCAATGGGATGTAGCGGAGTTTATAAACCAAGCGAAGGGGGCGGCCCAGGCAGGTCGCCCCCTTTCTTGTCCCAAAAATCTACTGAGGTTGGTTAGCGGCGTTCGAGGACCGCTACGGTTTCGGTGTGGTCGGTGTGAGGGAACATGTCGACGGGCGTGATCTTGAGCAGTCGGTAGCCTCCGTCGAGGAGCTGATGCAGGTCGCGCTCTTGAGTCACGGGGTTGCAGCTGATATAGGTGATGCGGCGCGGTTTAAGTGCGCAGGCAGCTTCGAGGAACTCGGGCGTGGAGCCGGCGCGCGGCGGGTCGATGGAAAGAATGTCGACGCGTTCGTTGTTGTCGGCGGCATCGAGGATATAGTCGGTCGCATCGTCGGCCATAAACCAGGCGCTGCGGGTGAGGCCGTTGAGCTCGGCATTGCGGCGTGCGTCGGCAACGCCCGCCGGGTTGCGCTCCACGCCGAGCAGCATAATGCCGACGCCTCTGTCCTGGGCATCCTTCGCGGCGCACAGACCGATAGTTCCGCTACCGCAATAGGCATCCATGAGTACGTCGCCCTGCTGCAGGTCCATGCCGTCAATCGCGAGCTGATAGAGCAGCTCGGTCTGCTGCGGATTGGTCTGATAGAACGCGGTAGGGGAGATGTCGAATTCGCAGCCGAGCAGCTGGTCGCGCATGCATTCGGCGCCATACACGATGCGGGTTTCCTCGCCGAGGATGGCGTTGCCGGGGCGTCCGTTGATGTTTTGGGCGACGGTGACGATGCGCGGATCGAGTGCGGCGACAGCCTCAGAGAACTCCTGCGCATGCGGCAAGTCGCGCTGAGCGGTCACGAGCGTGACCATGACCTGGTCGGTACGCCAACCGCAGCGGACGACGGCATAGCGGAGCAAGCCCAGATGCTTGTCCTCGTTAAAGGCGGGAATGTGCAGGCGCTCAGCTTCACGCGCGATGCCGTTAAGAATTTGTCGGGCGCCCGGTGCCTCGACGGGGCATTCGGGTACGGCAACGATCTTGTGCGTGCCGCGCTCAAAGAAACCGCAACGGACGGCGCCCTCCTTACCGGGAGCAAAGGGAGTGGCAGCCTTATGACGAAAGCCACGCGGCGCAGGATATTTGCCCGGGTCGCCCAGGGTGACACCCATGCCACGAATAGGATCTACAGCAATGCCCTCACGCTCACAAAGCGAAGCAAAAAGCTCCTCCATAGCAGCCTGCTTGGCGGCGAGCTGCTTCTTATAAGGACGATTGAGCGCCGTACATCCACCGCAAGCTTTCATGATGGAACAAGGAGACTTGGGATCAACGGCCTTGCGCGCAGACGAAACCTGATCTTTATGCGAGCGCTTGGAGCGAGTCTGAGATGCCTTGACCTCGCTCCGACGAGAGTCAGAACGCTTGGTCTTAGCCCTGTTCTTGGTCGATTTGCTTTTTGCAGCTTTAGAAGACTTGGATTTCGTAGAAGATTTCTCCTCCTTCGACCCCTCAGCCGCCTCGATCAAAGCACGACGAGCCTTACGCTCCGCACGAGATTCTGCCATCAATAACTCCACTAATTCATGAATTAAAGCTGCAAGTATTGTACCGTGCCAAGCCAGCAGACGATATACAAGCGGTTTAATCGTGTCGGTGATAAGCCCAACGACGGTTGCCCGCCGCGTGAGGGGTGTGGGGGTTAAGTTTATCGCGAGTTCCGCACGAACAGGAGGCCACTTAATGTGGCCTCCGTCGTGAGCAGGACTGTAGAGCAGGAAACTTAACCCCCACACCCCTCACGCGGCGGGCAAACTCGCCTTGTGCTCTATCACGCTAAAGTGTATGATGCTGAACGTTACACGATTCACTTTACTTAACTAAAGTACCATCAAGGGGGATACCATGAATACCGATATGTCTCGTCGTCAGTTTGTTGGTCTAGCCGGCTCGCTCGCCACGGTGCTTGGCCTTGGTCTTGTCGGTTGCGGCGGTGGTGCCGGCAAGGGCTCCGCTGCCGGTTCTGCCGCAGCCAAGGATGTGAAGGGCGCTGCGGAGTCCAAGAAGCTCGTGGTGGGCTTTGATAAGTCCTATCCTCCGTACGGCTTTGTGGGCGACGATGGCGAGTACACCGGCTTTGATCTCGATCTGGCCAAGGCTGTTGCCGATAAGCAGGGCTGGGAGGTCAAATACGAGGCCATCGACTGGGACGCCAAGGATACGCTGCTCAACTCGGGCGCCATCAACTGCATCTGGAACGGCTTTACCATGGAGGGCCGCGAGGACGACTACACGTTCTCCGAGCCGTACATGCTCAACGAGCAGGTGCTCGTGGTCAAGAAGGACGCGGGTATCAAGAGCTGGGACGATCTTGCTGGCAAGACCGTGATCACTCAGACCGATTCCGCTGCGCAGGATGTGCTCGAGGGCGACCAGAAGGATCTGGCCGCGACGTTCGCCACGCTCGACACCATCGGCGACTACAACACGGCCTTTATGCAGCTCGAGAGCGGCGCGGTCGATGCCGTGGCTTGCGACCTTTCGATTGCTCAGTATCAGCTTGCCGCCAAGCCCGATGCCTATACGCAGCTTGATGAGCCGCTGTCCAGCGAGCACTACGCTGTCGGCTTTAAGAAGGGCGACACCAAGTCCGCCGATGCCGTGACCGAGTCGCTCAAGGCGCTCTACGATGACGGTACGGTTAAGGACCTCTGCGACAAGTATTCAAGCTATGGTCTATCTTTCGATAATTGGGTGCTCAAGTAATGTCTATTCAGGTCATGATGCAGATGCTTGGCCAGGGATTCTTGGTCAGTTTGCAGTTGTTTGTGCTGACGCTGCTGGGGTCGATTCCGCTGGGAATCCCCGTGGCGTTTATGCGCATGAGCAAAATCGCGCCGCTTCGCTGGATTGCGCGCATCTACATTTCGGTCATGCGCGGTACGCCGCTCATGCTGCAGATGTTTGCCATCTACTTTGCCCCGTACTACGTGTTTGGCATTTCGCTCACGCCCGATTCCAAGTGGACGGCGTGCGTCGTGGCGTTCATCATCAACTACGCCGGCTATTTTGCCGAGATCTATCGATCGGGCCTGCAGTCCATTCCGCGCGGTCAATATGAGGCCGCCGAGGTGCTGGGCTACTCGCGCATGCAGACGTTTCTGTATATCGTGATGCCGCAGGTCGCCAAGCGTATTCTGCCGGCGATGGGCAACGAGATCATCACGCTGGTCAAGGACACGTCGCTGGCGTTTGCCATTGGCGTGGGTGAGATGTTCTCGACGGCCAAGGCGCTGGTCGCCTCGCAGGTGAGCATGGTGCCGTTTGCGATCGCGGCGTTGATCTACTGGGTCTTTAACTTTGTGGTCGAGATGCTGCTGGGCGCCGCCGAAAAGAAGTTGGACTATTATCATGACTAACTCAGTGATGAAAATCGAAAACGCGCGTAAGGCGTTTGGCGGCAATGAGGTGCTCAAGGATATCTCGCTTGAGGTGAAGCGTGGCGAGGTCGTGGCGATTATCGGGCCTTCGGGTGGCGGCAAGTCCACGCTGCTGCGGTGTGCCACGCTGCTCGAGACACTCGACGGAGGCTCACTCTCGTTTGGCGACCTTGCCGTTGCGACGGATGCGGGTTCGGGCGCGGTCTATGCGAAGGGCGATGTGCCCAAACAGGCGCGCTCGCGATTCGGCCTGGTGTTCCAAAATTACAACCTGTTCCCGCACTATACCGTGATGAAAAACATCATCGACGCGCCGATCCGCGTGCTTAAGCGCTCGCGCGAGCAGGCAGAAGCTCGTGCGCATGAATTGATTGCTCAGATGGGGCTTGTGGGCAACGAGAACAAGGTGCCGTGTGAGCTTTCGGGCGGTCAGCAGCAGCGCGTGAGTATTGCCCGCGCCCTAGCGCTCGACCCGGAGATCCTGTTCTTTGACGAGCCGACCTCGGCACTCGATCCCGAGCTGACGGCCGAGGTGCTGCGTGTCATTAAGGACCTCGCTGCGCAGAATATGACGATGGTGATCGTGACCCACGCAATGCAGTTTGCGCGCGATGTTGCCGACCGCGTGGTCTTTATGGACGGCGGTCGTATTGTCGAGGAGGGTCCTGCCGAGCAGGTCATCGACCATCCACGCGAGCAGCGCACCCGTGAGTTCTTGAGCCGTATCGAGGGATAGGCTCAGGTATTTACTCAACTATTAATTGAGGCGAAGCCGCCGCAGGTCTTACGGTCTGTGGCGGCTTTTTGTTTGGCTCTGTTAGACCAGGATTGACATACATGTGTCCCCACGGTGCCATATCGTTG
>CAUACA010000039.1 GCA_958427355.1 uncultured Collinsella sp.
GACGTCGGCGGCACTTCGGTTAAGGAGGGCCTGTTCGACGAGGACGGCAACCTGCTGGCCAAGGCCAGCGTGCCCACGCCTCCCATCGTTGACGCCGCGGGCTTTGCCGCGGTGACCGAGGCTATCGACCAGGTGGTCGCCAAGGCCCAGATTCCGCGCGCCTTTGTGGCGGGCATTGGCCTGGCCGTTCCGTGCCCCATCCCGGCATCGGGCGATGCCAAGGTCAAGGCCAACATTGCCATTAACCTGCCTGAGCTAAGAATCGCCATTCAGGAGCACTGCCCCGACGCGGTCGTTAAGTACGAGAACGATGCCAACGCCGCTGCCATGGGCGAGGCCTGGCTCGGCTCTGCCAAGGGCGTACAGAACGTGGTGATGGTCACCATCGGTACCGGCGTGGGTGGCGGCGTCATCGTCAACGGCGACGTGGTATCGGGCGTTGTGGGCGCCGGCGGCGAGATTGGCCACATGTGCCTGAACCCCGAAGAGGAGCGCACCTGCGGCTGCGGTGGCCATGGCCACCTGGAGCAGTATTCCAGCGCTACCGGCGTGGTGAGCAACTACCTTGCCGAGTGCAAGAAGGCAGGCGTCGAGCCCATCGAGCTCACCGGCCCCTCCGATTCCAAGGACGTGTTCCAGGCCTGCCGCGAGGGCGACAAGCTCGCGCTTGCCGCGGCCGATACCATGGCCGACTATCTCGGTCGCGCCCTGGCGCTTATTGCCAACGTGGTCGATCCCGAGATGTTCCTCATCGGCGGCGGCGCGTCCGCTTCGGCCGATGTCTACCTCGACAAGGTCCGCGAGCACTTTAAGCAGTACGCGCTCTCCGCCTCGCGCGAGACGCCCATCAAGGTCGCTTCGCTCGGAAACGACGCCGGCATCATCGGTGCCGCCTACGTAGCCCTGCGCGCCGCCGGTAAATAGCTGGTGCAATGTAACCTGTCCCCCGTGCCTGCCCCAAAATATGCCGTAGCCCTTCCGTCTGCGAAGGCTCGGCATCGGCGTGCTACCATAGCTACGTCCAAGTACACATATCAAGTGGAGGATATCCATGGCAAACGTTCTTGTCTTTGGTCACCAGAACCCCGATAACGACGCCATCATGAGCGCCGTCGTCCTGTCCCAGCTGCTCAACCAGGTTGAGTATGCCGGCAACACCTACGAGGCCTGCGCCCTTGGTCAGCTTCCGGCAGAGTCCGCCAAGCTGCTTGCCGACGCCGGCATCGCCGAGCCCCGCGTGATTGAGTCCGTCGAGGCCGGTCAGCTCGTCGTCCTCACCGACCACAACGAGTCTGCCCAGTCCGTTGCCGGTCTTAAGGACGCCACGGTCTTTGGTGTCGTCGATCATCACCGCATCGGCGACTTCGAGACCGCCGGCCCGCTGCACTACATCTGCCTGCCCTGGGGCTCCAGCTGCACCATCGTCACCAAGCTCGCCGGCGTGCTCGGCGTTGAACTTTCCGACGTTCAGGCCAAGCTGCTGCTCTCGGCCATGATGACCGACACGCTCATGCTCAAGAGCCCCACCACCACCGATGTCGACCGCGCCGTCGCCGCCAAGCTCGGCGAGCAGGTGGGCGTCGACCCGGTCAAGTTTGGCATGGAGGTCTTCCTCACCCGTCCGTCCGGCTCCTTCACTGCAGCCGAGATGGTCGGCAACGACATCAAGATGTTCGAGCCCGCTGGCAAGAAGCTGCTCATTGGCCAGTACGAGACCGTCGACAAGAGCCGCGCACTCGGCATGATCGACGAGATCCGCGAGGCCATGCGCGCCTACGCCGCCGAGAAGGGTGCCGACGGCATCGTTCTGTGCATCACCGACATCATGGAGGAGGGCTCGCAGGTCCTGCTCGAGGGCGAGACCGAGGCCGCTCAGAAGGGCCTGGGCATTGCCGACGAGCACGACGGCGTCTGGATGCCGGGCGTCCTCTCCCGTAAGAAGCAGGTCGCTGCCCCCATCATGGCCGCCTGCTAGGTTTAGTTGACCGAACGCCACGACCGGATCGCGGACGCCCCGCGCTCCGGTCGTTTTTTGTGCACGGCGCCGCGTCGTCTCTTGGGCAGGCGCGTCCGTGCCATTGAGCAAATAATGTTCAACCTGTGGTTCCGCTTTTCGGCCACGCCTGCGTGCTTGTCGTGCAGGGTAGGCTAGATGCAAGCGTAATACGTTAGAGCGCGGCGCCGCCACTTGGGCGGGCCGTGCTTTTTTAAGACGGGAGCTTTCCCGAGAAAGGAGCCGCCCATGGCAGCACCCGAGCAGCTGTTCAACGTTCGTGAGCGCAAACGCTTTGAACGTCACGACATCTGGGAACGCATCGCCGAGAACGGCACGATTTCCGCCGCCGTCATGGTCTTCGCCGCCATCGCCGCCGTTATTTGCGCCAATACCGATGCCTATGAGGCCATCCATCACTTTTTGGAGACCCCGCTGTATGTGGGTCTGGGCAACCTTACGGCCGGTCTCACCGTTGAGCTTTTTGTCAACGACTTCCTCATGGCGATTTTCTTTTTGTTGGTGGGCATTGAGCTTAAGTACGAGATGACGGTCGGCGAGCTCAAGAATCCGCGTCAGGCCATGCTTCCCATGCTGGCGGCCGTGGGCGGCGTCGTCGTTCCCGCCTGCATCTACCTGATCTTTAACCATGCTGGCGCGCACAACGGCTGGGCCATCCCCATGGCAACCGATATTGCCTTTGCGCTGGGCGTGCTGTCGCTTTTGGGCAATCGCGTGTCCAACGGCGTGCGCGTGTTCTTCTCGACGCTCGCCATCGCCGACGACCTCATCTCCATCGCCGCCATCGCCATCTTCTACGGTCAGAGCCCCAATCCGTTTTGGTTGGGCGCCGCCGCGCTTGTGACCTGCGCGCTCGTGTGGCTCAACAAGACGCAGCATTACCGCCTTGCCCCGTATTCGGTACTGGGTCTGCTGTTGTGGTTCTGCATGTTCAAGAGCGGCGTGCACGCTACGCTTGCCGGCGTCATCCTGGCCTTCACCATTCCGGCCAAGTGCGGCGTTAAGCTCGATAGCCTTACCGATTGGCTGGTCGAGTGCCTGCCGTTGCTCGACGACCGCTACGACGACGAGGCACACATCCTGGGCCAGCATGACTTTACCGTCTCGACCACCAAGGTCGAGCGCGTCATGCACCGCGTGACCCCGCCGCTCATCCGCATGGAGCGTCTGATCTCCACGCCGGTCAACTTTGTGATCCTGCCGATCTTTGCGTTCGTAAACGCACAGGTTCGCCTAGTGGGCGTGGACATGAGCACGCTGCTCACCGACCCGGTGACGCTCGGCGTGTACTTTGGCATGCTGCTGGGCAAGCCGATTGGCATCTTTGGTATGACGTTTGCCCTGGTTAAGCTTAGGGCCTGCGAGCTGCCGCGCAATGTCAACTGGCACATGATTGCCGGCGTGGGCATTCTGGGCGGCATCGGCTTTACCATGTCGATTCTCCTCAGCGGCCTCGCCTTCCCGACGGCCCAGTTTGAGGTTCTGGCCGCCAAGGCCGCTATTCTCGCCGGCTCTGTCACCGCGGCCGTACTTGGCATGATCTACATGAGTGTGATCTGCAAGCACCCCGCGCCCAAGGACGAGTAAGAGCACATACAAGTTTGAAAACGCCGCCTGTGAACACCATCACAGGCGGCGTTTTAGTCATTCGGGACGTTTTTAAATGACTAGGTTTATTCTACGGTGCCGTAGACGGCGCCCCAGCCGTGGGCGGCCAAGGCGGAGTTGAGCTGGTCGCAAAGTGACTGGCGGTCGTAATAGCCGGGCGGTAGCAGGTTGACGATTTCCATGAGATCGGGCGCCAGGTCCAAGATTTCGGCCTGTACGATCAGATCCAGGCGGTCGATGGCGTGGCGGTCGTAAAACAGTCCGTCGACCAGGCGCTGCAGGTCGCCGAATTCTTCGGCCTGAAACGATCCGTACTCCATAGTGCCTCCTTGGGCGCTCCACGCCGGCATGCACGGCGATTCGTAATTCATTGCGATGGACTTAATCTATCACGGCTTCATAACGTTACGACGGTGGCGGTCTATACTTAGAAGAATTGCAACGTACCGCTTCGTGAAAGGTCGCACCCATGCAGACGATCTACCAGAAGATGGAAACCACCGAACTCGATGCCGCCATCGAGGCGCTCAAGGCCGAGGTCGCCGAGGTCAAGGCCAAGGGCCTGGCGCTCGACATGGCCCGCGGCAAGCCGTCGCCCTCCCAGGTGGACATCTCTCGACCCATGCTCGATATCCTCAACGCCGACGCCGATCTGCACGATGGCAACGTCGACTGCTCCAACTACGGCTGCTTCGAGGGCATTCCCTCGGCACGCAAGCTGGCGGGGGAGTTCTTGGGTTGTCCCGCCGAGCAGACGCTCGTGCTGGGCTCGTCGAGCCTGCTGATCGAGCACGACATCGCCGGCATGTTCTGGCGCTGCGGCTCGTGCGGCAGCGAGCCCTGGGAGGCTTACGAGGCTGCGCACGACGGCAAGAAGGTCAAGTTCCTGTGCCCCGTTCCCGGCTACGATCGCCACTTTGGCATTACCGCCGACTTGGGTATCGAGAACGTTCCCGTCGCGATGACCGACAACGGCCCCGATATGGACGAAATCGAGCGCCTCGTTGCCGCCGACGATTCCATCAAGGGCATCTGGTGCGTGCCCAAGTATTCCAACCCCACGGGCATCACCTTTAGCGAGGACACCGTGCGTCGCCTGGTCGAGATGCCCACGGCCGCGCCCGATTTCCGCATCTTCTGGGACAACGCCTACTGCGTGCACGACCTGTACGACGAGACCGACGAGCTCGCCAACATCTTCGATCTTGCCCGCGCGGCGGGCACCGAGGACCGCGTGGTGGCCTTTGCCTCGACGTCCAAGATCACCTTCCCGGGCGCCGGTATCGGCTTTATCGGTGCGAGCCCCGCGGTTATCGCCGAGTTCTCCAAGCGCCTGAAGGCCGGCCTCATCAGTGCTGATAAGCTCAACCAACTGCGCCACGTGCGCTTCCTTCCCACCATCGAGACGGTCAAGGAGCACATGAAAAAGCATGCCGAGTTTTTGCGCCCGCGCTTTGAGGCCGTTGAGCGCAAGCTCACCGAGGGCCTGGGCGATACGGGTTGCGCCACCTGGACGCATCCCCGCGGCGGCTACTTTGTGAGCTTTGATGGTCCCGAGGGCTCGGCCCAAAAGGTCGCCGCGCTTTGCGCCGACCTGGGCGTCAAGCTCACGCCGGCTGGTGCCACCTGGCCTTATGGCAAGGATCCGCGCGACACCAACATCCGCATCGCGCCGAGCTATCCCACGGTCGAGGACCTGGAGGCCGCGCTCGATGTGCTGGTGCTGGCCGTTAAGCTTGTCGCTGCCGAGCTTGCTCGTGCCGAGCGCGCCTAACGCGCTGCTTCCCGTACTATCCGCACTTTCGATACGTAAAGGAGCGTATACATGGATTTGGGTATTTCCACCAACCCCACGCCAGAGCTCTACACCATTAAGGTAACCGGCGAGATCGATATCTCTAACGCCGATAGCCTGCGCAATGCCATCGACCTGGCGCTCGAGCAGCCCACTGAGGCCGTTGAGCTCGATTTTGCCCAGGTGAGCTACATCGATTCGACGGGCATTGGCGTGCTTGTGGGCGCCGCGCACCACGCGGTCGACCACGGCAAGCGCTTTAGCTGCACCAATGTGCAGCCCCCGGTGATGCGCGTGGTTCAGCTGTTGGGTGTCGACCAGGAGATTTCGATCACCGCTGCATAATCTTTGCCCCAAAAGGGCGTGCCGTTTGGCATATGTTTGTGATGCGCTCGGACGTTTTGGCGTCCGGGCGCTATACTTGACCGAATGAATAGACGAGTTCCGGCCGAATGGCGCGGTGCGGGCTCGACTCACATCGAGCCTTGGAGGTATGTGTGTTTGGTATTGGAGAGGGTGAGCTCGCGATCATCGTGGTCTTCGGCTTTTTGCTGTTTGGCCCGGATAAGCTCCCACAGATGGGCCGCACGATCGGCCGTGCCATCCGTCAGTTCCGCGAGACGCAGGAAAAGATGACGGCCGTTGTTCAGTCCGAGATTATCGATCCGGTGAGCGAGGCCGCTTCGGCACCGGTCAAGCCCAAGAAGACTGCCGTCGATGACGATTCCGATGCGGACGAGGATGCCGCCGAGACGGCAGCGCCCGCCAAGAAGGAGACCTTTGCCGAGCGCCGTGCCCGCCTTGCTGCCGAGAAGGCCGCAAGCGAGGGTGCCGCCGAAGGCGAGAATGCTGCCGAGGAGTCCGAGGCTGAGGGTGCCGAGCCTGCCGCTGCCGCCGAGCCTGTCGTCGAGCCCGAATCTGCTGCAGAGCCGGAGCCCGAGCTCGAGCCGGCAGAGCCCACGACGGCCGACCTCTACGCCCGTCGTCCCCGCAAGCGCAAGGCCGTCGTCGACCAGCTCGCTCGCGAGCTCGAGGCCGAGGACGACGCCACTGCCGCCGATGCCCCGAAGGGAGGCGATGAGTAATGCCTATCGGACCTGCGCGCATGCCGCTCTTCGATCACTTGGGAGAGCTCCGTCGTCGCCTGACCATCGTGGTCGTGTCGGTGTTTGCCGCCGCCATCGTGCTGTATTTCGCCACGCCCGTGGTGCTCGACATCCTGGAAGACCCCATCCGCTCCTTTGTACCGGACGGTAAGTTCTACATCACTACCACGCTCGGCGGCTTTGGCCTGCGCTTCTCGCTGGCCATCAAGATGGCCGTGGTCATGTGCACGCCCATGATCATCTGGCAGATCCTGGCGTTTTTCCTGCCGGCACTGCGCCCCAACGAGCGCAAGTGGGTCGTTCCCACGGTGCTCGCCTCGACGGTGCTGTTCTTCCTGGGCGCCATCTTCTGCTACTTCATTATCATCCCGGCGGGCTTTGAGTGGCTCATCGGCGAGACCTCGGCCGTCGCAACCGCGCTGCCCGACCTGGAGAACTACGTCAACATGGAGCTACTCTTTATGATCGGCTTTGGTGTGGCGTTTGAGCTGCCGCTCATCATCTTCTACCTGTCCGTCTTCCATATTGTGTCCTATGCGGCCTTCCGCAGTGTCTGGCGTTACGTATACGTTGGCCTGCTTGCGGGCTCGGCTGTGATTACGCCCGACGGCTCGCCCGTTACGCTGGGCCTCATGTATGGCGCCCTGCTCTCGCTCTACGAGATTTCGCTCGCCATCGCTCGCGTGGTCATTACCGCGCGCGAGGGCAAGGAGGGCTTGTTTGTGAGCCGTCTGGACCTGTTTTCGGACGACGAAGAGGACAGCGAGGAGTAAATCGGTATGCACGAGGTTGGCATTGTCAACGGCATACTCGATACAGTGATTCGCGCGGCGCGTGGGGCGGGGGCCTCGCGCGCCGTTTTGGTAACGCTGCGTATCGGGGATATGACCGAGGTCGTGCGCGAGGCGCTCGACTTTGCGTGGGAGACATTTCGCGACGAGGACCCGCTCACACGAGGCTGCGAGCTTGCCGTGGAGGAGGTCCATCCACAAAGCGAGTGTCTGGACTGCGGCGAGGTTTTCGACCACGATCGTTTCCACTGTCGCTGTCCCCAGTGTGGTGGTGCCAACGTGCGCCTACTGCACGGCCGCGAGCTCGACATCGCAAGTATCGAAATCGAGACCCCCGACGATTAACCTACCAGCCATCTGGGGACGGGGTATAAATGGCAGAAGTAAGGAGTGCCGAATATGGCTGAGAAAACGATTGATATCGCATCGCCGATTCTGTCGCGCAACGAGCGCCTGGCAGATCAGCTGCGTCAGCGATTTAATGAGACAAACACCTATGTGATCAACGTCTTGTCGAGCCCCGGTTCGGGCAAGACCACCACGATTCTGGGCACCAACGAGCGCCTGCGTGACAAGGCCGGCCTGCGCTGTGCCGTCATCGAGGGCGATATTGCCTCGGATGTCGATGCCATCACCATGAAGGAAGCCGGCATGCCCGCCATCCAGATCAACACGGGCGGCCTGTGCCACCTCGAGGGCAACATGATTATGGAGGCTGTCGATGCGTTCGACCAGGCCGTCGGCCTGGAGAACATCGACGTCATCTTTATCGAAAATGTGGGCAACCTGGTCTGCCCGGTCGACTTTGACCTGGGCGAGAACCTGTCCATCATGATTCTCTCGGTGCCCGAGGGCGACGACAAGCCCGTCAAGTACCCGGGCATCTTCCAGCACGCCGGCGCACAGCTGCTCAATAAGGTCGACGTGGCCCCGGCTTTCGATTTTGACATGGATAGGTATACTAAGACACTCGATGACCTCAATCCGCAGGCGCCGCGGTTTGCCGTGAGCGCGCGCAAGGGCGAGGGCATGGATGCCTGGTGCGATTGGCTCATCGGGCAGATCGAGCAAGCAAGGGCGTAAGTCGGCCGCCATACGGGCGGGCGTAGCCGCAGAGACACGAGATAGGAGCCTCTTTTGAAGCTCATCATCGCCGAGAAAAACGACGCTGCGCGTCAGATCGCCGAGCGTCTGTCCACGGGTAAACCCAAAAAGGATAAGGTGTACAATACCGCCATCTACCGTTTTGAGTGGAAGGGCGAGGAGTGCGTGACGATCGGCCTGGCCGGTCACATCCTTGCGCCCGATTTTTGCGACAGCGTGCTGTTCGATAAAAAGCTGGGCTGGTATTCGGTTACTGAGGACGGCGAGATGCTGCCGGCCGACATGCCCGATGGCCTGGCACGCCCGCCCTATGACACCAAGCGTAAGCCGTTCCTTGCCGATGGCATATCCATCAAGGGTTGGAAGCTCGAGAGCCTGCCGTATCTCACCTGGGCGCCCGTCATTAAGCTGCCGGCCGAGAAAGAGCTCATTCGCTCGCTCAAGAACCTTGCCAAGAAGTCCGACAGCGTCATCATCGCCACGGACTTCGATCGCGAGGGCGAGCTGATCGGTTCGGACGCCCTCAACAAGGTGCGCGAGGTGGCGCCCGACTTGCCGGTCGCCCGCGCCCAGTATTCTTCGTTTACCAAGGCCGAGATCACGCAGGCCTTCGATAACCTCGTCTCGCTCGACCAGAACCTGGCCGACGCCGGCGAGAGCCGTCAGCACATCGACCTCATTTGGGGTGCCGTGCTCACGCGCTACCTGACGCTCGCCAAGTTTGGCGGCTTTGGCAACGTGCGTTCCGCCGGCCGCGTGCAGACGCCGACGCTTGCCCTGGTGGTTGAGCGCGAGCGCGAGCGCATGGCGTTTGTGCCCGAGGACTATTGGCAGATTCGCGGCATGGGTGCCGCTCAGGGCGCTGCCGAGGATGATCGCTTTAAGATCGCTCACAAGACGGCGCGCTTTACCGACAAGGATGCTGCCGAGACGGCGTACGGCCATGTCGACGGCGTTACGACGGCAACCGTCGCCGCGGTGACCAAACGCTCGCGCAAGCAGCAGCCGCCCACGCCGTTTGCGACCACCTCGCTGCAGGCCGCCGCCGCGGCCGAGGGCATCTCGCCTGCGCGCACCATGCGCATCGCCGAGTCCCTCTACATGGCGGGTCTTATCAGCTACCCGCGTGTCGACAATACCGTATACCCCGCGACGCTTGATCTGGGCGCCGTGGTGAGCGACCTGGCAAAGATCAACCCGGCGCTGGCGCCCGTATGCAAAAAGGTGCTCGCCGGCCCCATGAAGCCCACGCGCGGCAAAGTCGAGACCACCGACCACCCGCCTATCTACCCTACGGGCGAGGGCGACCCGTCCACGCTCGATGGCGGTCAGCGCAAGCTCTACGACCTCATCGCGCGCCGCTTCCTGGCGACGCTCATGGGGCCCGCGACCATCGAGAACACCAAGCTCGAGCTCGACGTCAACGGCGAGCCGTTCGTGGCCTCGGGCGACGTGCTCGTTACCCCGGGTTTCCGCGAGGCATACCCGTACGGCCTTAAGCGCGACGAGCAGATGCCGCCGCTGGAGCAGGGCGATACGGTCGACGTGTTCGACATTAAGCTCGAGGCAAAGCAGACCGAGCCGCCCGCGCGCTACAGCCAGGGCAAGCTCGTGCAGGAGATGGAAAAGCGCGGTCTGGGCACCAAGTCCACGCGCGCGAGCATCATCGAGCGCCTGTATGCCGTGCGCTATCTCAAAAACGATCCCGTGGAGCCGAGTCAGCTGGGCATAGCCATCATCGATGCACTGACGCAGTTTGCCCCGCGCATCACGAGCCCCGATATGACCAGCGAGCTCGATGGCGACATGACCCGTGTGGAGCGCGGCGAGGATACCGAAGAGCATGTCGTGACACACTCGCGCGCGCTGCTGGCCGGCGTGCTCGACGAGCTGCTCAAGCACACGCAGGAGCTGGGCGACGCCATCAGCGACGCCGTCACGGCCGATGCGCGCGTGGGCGCTTGCCCCAAGTGCGGCAAGGACCTGGTTATGAAGACGAGCGCCAAGACCCGTGGCAGCTTCATTGGCTGCATGGGCTGGCCCGACTGCGACGTGACCTATCCGGTGCCGAGCGGCGTCAAGGTGAGCCCGCTCGAGGGCGAGGCGGCCGTGTGCCCCGAGTGCGGCGCGCCGCGCATTAAGTGCCAGCCGTTCCGCCAGAAGGCCTTCGAGATTTGCGTGAACCCCACGTGCCCCACCAACTACGAGCCTGACCTTAAGGTGGGCGAGTGCAAGGTGTGCGCCGAGGCCGGACGCCATGGCGACCTGATCGCGCACAAGAGCGAGAAGAGCGGCAAGCGCTTTATCCGCTGCACCAACTACGATGACTGCGGTGTGAGCTATCCTCTGCCGGCGCGCGGTAAGCTCGAGGCGACGGGTGAGACCTGCCCCGAGTGCGGCGCTCCCATAGTGGTGGTCAACACGGCGCGCGGACCGTGGCGCATCTGCGTGAACATGGACTGCCCGACCAAGGAGAAGAAGCCCGTCCGCGGCCGCAAGACCACAACCAAGGCGAGCACGGCAAAGAAGACGACGGCTAAGAAAGCCACTGCCGCCAAGAAGACGACCGCGAAGAAGTCGACTGCCAAGAAAGCAGCCGCCGACAAGTAACGGCACAGTCGAAACATTGCCCTAAAAAACGAGCGAGGACCCCGTGATCCTCGCTCGTTTTTTTGACCGGCAGTTAGGGACGTTCCTTTTCTGTCGGCAGTTTAGGAACGTCCCTAACTGCCGGCTCGGGAACGACAAAGCGCTAGTTCACCTCGACAGGCTTGGCGCCGGGATAGCGCTCCTCAAAGTCTAGGCGGTACTTATTGTCATTGGTGCCCGCCACGTTGTCGCGCGACAGCGGCGCCACGATCTCATTCTTGTGGTCCGCAGGCTTGGCGTATTTCAGGCTGATCTCCCAGGCATCACAGATTGCGTCAATGCGGTGATCCAGGTCGTCGTACAGGGCGATGATGTCCTTCCAGGAGCTGCAGTTCTTGGAGCTCGTCGGGACGTCCAGGTTCTCGACGATGTCGTAATACTGCTCGATGGTGTCCTCCGTGCGCTCGGCGACGTCGGCGAGATTTTGACGGGTGGTTCGATCCTCTTCCAGATAGTTGCCGTTGAAGTTCTGTGCGCAGCCACGGACCTGGCTGTCGAGATCTTCGAGCAGGTCGTAGTATTCGCTCAGTCGGCGGTAGAGGTTCTGCTCGGAGAGCGTTGCTTCGCCGCCATCCTCGTCGTCATCGTCATCATCGTCGTACAGGCTGTTGGGATCGCCGAGAGGTTTTAGGTCATCGTCGTCGACGTCATGGTGCAGCTTAGCTACCTCGGCAGTCGTCTGCGTGGCGGCGTTGTCGAACGGTCTGATTGCAAAGAAGATGACCAGAGCGATGATGATCGCCACCAGCACAGCGATAACGGCGATAAGCGGCCCGGTGCCGCTCTTTTTGGGAGCGGGGGTCTGTGGCGAAGCGGGCGCGTATGCGGGAGCCGGCTGCTGTTGGGTCGAGCCGCTCGCGACGGGTATGCGCTGCGTGGTCTCGACGGCCTCGGTCCTTGCGGCGGGGTCGGGGCTATAGGCGAGGTAGTCGTCCGCCTTGGCTCGCGGCGTATCAAGGGAGCCGGTCTGCTCAAAAGCGGGCTGGCTATCGCTCGCGGTTGTTTGCTCAACAGGTGCACCGCACGAGGTGCAGAACTTGGCATTATCTGCAAGAAGCTTGCCGCACGAGGCGCAATACCGAGACATTGCCACTCCTTTCGCCACATTTCAATGCAATACGACGATTATACCCAGCATCCAAAAATCCCCATCATACGTTGCGGTGAAATAGGGACTGTTTGGAGGTCTCAGAGCTTCAATCAGTCCCTATTTCACCGCAACTTTGGAAAGGCACCTTTAGCCATTGGGGACGCGCCGAGCACTGGGGTATCATGGCTTGGTTGATATATCTGCATTTACGCGCCTTGTAGGAAGGGACTGCGCCCATGGCTTTTGAGCCTACTCAACATAGCTTTATCACGCTCGAGGGCGTTGACGGTGCCGGCAAGTCCACGCAGGCGCGCCTGCTTGCCCGCGC
>CAUACA010000040.1 GCA_958427355.1 uncultured Collinsella sp.
GCATTCCCTACGGGTTGAAAGCCTGCAAAAGAAGGCCATTTATCGAACTCTGGCATTCTTCGCTAATCCGGCCCTAGTGGGCGGTACCTTTCAGATCGCATACTCGGTGCCCGGCCTTTGTGTCGGCATAATGATTAGCATGTTGCTGCTCTACATCATTTACCAGGAGCAGCTCATCTCGACCGATCCGTTGACTGGCCTCAACAATCGCAACCGTTTTGAGACCTATATGCTGTCGCTCTTCTCAAATGTGGATCAGGCCGAAGATGTGTATCTGCTCATGATGGACGCCGACGGCTTTAAGCAGATTAACGATCAGTATGGACATGTGGAGGGCGACCATGCTCTCCAGGTCATATCTGCTACGCTCAAAGAGGTCTGCTCGGCGTCTGGTGGTTTTATCGCACGTTATGGCGGCGATGAGTTCGTGGTGCTCCAGAAGGCTGCGGCGGAACAGGACATCATAGACCTGTGTTCGGCGATTAACGACGAGCTCGCTCGTGCCGAGGTGCCGTATGCATTGCGGATGTCCATCGGTTACGCGCGGGTCGGCGATGGTGTTGATACCTGGCAAGACTTACTTCGCGCTGCCGATGCGGAGCTCTACCGCGTCAAGGCCGAGAAAAAGAAAGCCGGCGTCCAGATACGCTAGAAAAAAGGGGCGCACGCTTGTGTGCGTGGCGGCCCTCAGCTCACCGATATACTCCATTAAGCTAAAGTACATGAATCCCCTCTGCAAAATAAGGGCAGTTCGTTAAGCTTTTTTGGGTTTGTTGACGATGATGATGCCGCCGCAGACCAACAGCAGGGCAACGATGACGGTAACGGGGCTCGTGCCAGCGCTCTCGCCGAGCAGCAGCGCGCTCAACAGCACGCCAAAGACCGGGTTCATAAAGCCAAAGACCGACACGCGGCTGACGGGGTTGACGGCAAGCAGACGCGACCATAGCGAGTACGCGACAGCGGAGATGAGTGCCATATAGATAATGAGCGCGATGGCGGGGATGATCGCGGTGGGGGAGAGCGCACCGCCCATCAAACACCCGATGGCGGTAAGGACCAGGCCGCCGACTAAAAACTGCCAGCCGGCGAGCAAGACGCCGTCATGCTCGCGCGAGAAGATGCCAATGAGACAGGTCGACAGGGCGCCCGCGACAGTGGAAGCTAAGATAAAGCCCTCGCCGTCGAGCGTAAAGCCAAAGGTGCCATCCGCGCCCGAAAGGTTGACGAGCGCGACGCCGGCAAAGCCCAGCACACAGCCAAGCACCTTGGCCGTATCGAGTTTCTCGGTGCGAAATGCCAGGGCGGCAAAGAGGATGGCCAAGAAGTTGGCGCTGGCCTCGATGATGGAGCTCGACATGGCACTGGCGCGCGAGAGTCCCAGATAGAAAAAGAAGTACTGCCCGATAGTCTGGAAGAGCGACAGGATGCAGATGGGCTTGATATCGCGCACCTTTGGGACGAGCGGGCGGCGCTGGGCTGTGCTCATACCGGCGATAACCAGGATACCGGCAAGCGTGAAGCGCAAACCTGCAAAGAGTAGCTGCGAGGCGCTATTGTGCGCCGGGATGCCAAAGAGTGCGTAGCCGATCTTGATGCAGGGAAAGGCCGATCCCCAGAGTGCACAGCAAACAAGACAGCCCAGGATGAGTCCGGGCAGGGTGGCGAGATACGGCTTGCGGCTTTCCATGATGTCCTTCTCCTATACGCGCAAAGCAAAAAAGAACCCGCCACCGGGCGTGCCGGTGGCGGGTGTTGTTACCCGAGGGGATTGTACCCGATGGGAAAGCTTTAAGCGAAGTAGGCTACGCCGCTCTCAAAGATAGGCATGAACTTATCGCCGGGGACATGCTCGGGCACGTTGCGGTACAGGTTGTCGCCGCGACGCTCGGCATGGCCCATCTTGCCCAGGACGCGGCCGTCGGGGCTCGTGATGCCCTCGATGGCGAGCGCGGAGCCGTTGGGGTTGACGGAAAGGTCCATGCTCGGCTTGCCGTTCTCGCCCACGTACTGCGTGGCGACCTGGCCGTTGGCGATCAGCTGGGTGAGCACTTCGTCATTGGCGACAAAGCGGCCCTCGCCGTGGCTGATGGCGACGGTGTAGGGGTCGTCCAGGCTGCACTGCGACAGCCACGGGGACAGGTTGGACGAGATGCGGGTGCGCACCAGACGGCTCTGATGACGACCGATGGTGTTGAACGTCAACGTGGGCGCATCGGGCGTGGCGTCGACGATGTCGCCATAGGGCACCAGACCGAGCTTGACCAGGGCCTGGAAGCCGTTGCAGATGCCCAGCATCAGGCCGTCGCGGGCCTTGAGCAGGTCGCGAACTGCCTCGGTGACCTCGGGAGCGCGGAAGAACGCCGTGATGAACTTGGCGGAGCCGTCGGGCTCGTCGCCGCCCGAGAAGCCGCCGGGGATCATGACGATCTGGCTTGCACGGATGCGGCGGGCAAGCTCGTGGGTGCTCTCGGCGACGGCCTCGGGCGTGAGGTTGTTGATCACGAAGGTGTCGGCTTCGGCACCGGCTGCGCGGAAGGCACGTGCGCTGTCGTACTCACAGTTGTTGCCGGGGAACACGGGGATGATCACGCGCGGACGGGCGATCTTGGCGCCGCTGTACACGTGGATGTCCTTGGCACGGAAGTCGATGGTCTCGACCTCGGGGGTCTCGTCGGCGCTGCGGTAGGCAAAGACGCCCTCGATGCCGCTCTCCCAGGCCTCCTGGAGCTCGGAGAGCTCGATGACCTCGGAGCCGGTGTCGATGACATAGCCCTCGACGGTGGTGCCCAGGGGCTCGACGACAACGCCGTCGGCGACCTCGGGCAGCTCGGCATCCTCGGCGAGCTCGACGATAAAGCTGCCGTAGAGCGGGGTGAAGAGGCTCTCTACGTCTACATCATCGGCAAGCTCGATGCCGATCTGGTTGCCGACACACATCTTAAAGAGGCTCTCGGCGCCGCAGCCGTAGCCGGGCGTGGAGATGGCCAGGGCGTTGCCGGTAGCAGTGAGCGCCTCGACGGCGTCAAATGCGGCGAGCAGCTGCTGAGCGTCGGGGCGGTAGTCTTCGCCATAGGTGGCGGGGGCGATGCGGACGACGCGGTGCGTGAGGCCCTTGAACTCGGGTGAGACGGCGCGGGCGGCCTTGCCCACGGCGACGGCGAAGCTGATCAGGGTCGGCGGAACGTTGAGCTCGCCGGCCTCGTCCTCAAACGAGCCGCTCATGGAGTCCTTGCCACCGATGGCGCCGGCACCCAGGTCGACTTGGGCCATGAGGGCGCCCAGGACGGCTGCCGTGGGCTTGCCCCAGCGCTCGGCCTCGGTGCGCAGACGCTCGAAGTACTCCTGGAAGGAGAGATAGGCGCGCTTGTGCTCAAAGCCGGCAGCCACGAGCTTGGCGATGGACTCGACCACGGACAGGTAGGCGCCCGCAAACTGGTCGGCCTCCATCAGATAGGGGTTGAAGCCCCATGCCATGGCACTCGCCGTGGTGGTCTTGCCGTCCACGGGGAACTTGGCGACCATGGCCGAGCTGGGGGTGAGCTGCGTCTTGCCGCCAAAGGGCATGAGCACGGTCGCGGCGCCGATGGTGGAGTCGAAGCGCTCGGAAAGACCCTTGTTGGAAGCGACGTTGAGGTCGGTGACGAGCGAGGTCATGCGCTCGGCGAGCGTGGTGCCGGCCCAGCTGGGCTGCCACACGCTACGGGCGCACACGTGGGCGACCTGGTGCTTGGGTGCGCCGTTGGAGTTGAGGAACTCGCGGGACAGGTCGACGATGGCGACGCCGTTCCAGGCCATGCGCATGCGCGGCTCGGCGGTAACCTCGGCGATAACGGTCGCCTCCAGGTTCTCCTCGGCGGCGTAGCCCATGAACTCCTCGACGTCACCGTCGGCGACGGCGCAGGCCATGCGCTCCTGGGACTCAGAGATAGCGAGCTCGGTGCCGTCCAGGCCGTCGTACTTCTTGGTCACGGTGTCCAGGTCGACATACAGGCCGTCGGCAAGCTCGCCCACGGCGACCGAGACGCCGCCGGCGCCAAAGTCGTTGCAGCGCTTGATCAGACGGCAGGCGTCGCCGCGGCGGAACAGACGCTGCAGCTTGCGCTCGACCGGGGCGTTGCCCTTCTGGACCTCGGCACCCGAGGTCTCGATGGACTCGGTGTTCTGGGTCTTGGAGGAGCCGGTGGCGCCACCGATGCCATCGCGGCCGGTGCGGCCGCCCAGCAGGATGATCTTGTCGGTGGGGGCGGGGCACTCGCGACGAACGTGGTTTGCCGGGGTAGCGCCCACGACGGCGCCAACCTCCATGCGCTTGGCCGCGTAACCGGGGTGATAGAGTTCGTTGACCTGACCGGTGGCAAGGCCGATCTGGTTGCCGTAGCTGGAGTAGCCGGCGGCGGCAGTGGTCACGAGCTTGCGCTGCGGCAGCTTGCCCTCGAGCGTCTCGGAAACCGGGACGGTGGGGTCGCCGGCACCGGTGACGCGCATAGCCTGATACACATAGCTGCGGCCCGAGAGCGGGTCACGGATAGCGCCGCCCACGCAGGTGGCGGCACCGCCGAAGGGCTCGATCTCGGTCGGGTGGTTGTGGGTCTCGTTCTTAAAGAGGAACAGCCAGTCCTGGTCCTCGCCATCGACATCGACCTTCACCTTGACGGTGCAGGCGTTGATCTCCTCGGACTCATCGACATCGGTCATTACGCCGGTCTTCTTGAGGTACTTGGCGCCGATGGTGCCCATGTCCATGAGGCAGACGGGCTTGGCGTCGCGACCGAGTTCGTGGCGCATCTCCATGTAGCGGTCGAAGGCTTGCTGCACCACGGCGTCGTCGATCGTCACGTCGTCCAGGACGGTGCCGAAGGTGGTGTGGCGGCAGTGGTCGGACCAGTAGGTGTCGATCACGCGAATCTCGGTGATGGTGGGGTCGCGGTCCTCATCGCGGAAGTACTGCTGGCAGAAGGCGATGTCCGCCTCGTCCATGGCAAGGCCGCGATCGGCGATAAAGGCGGCAAGGCCGGCCTCGTCGAGCTCGCGGAAACCGTCGAGTACCTCGACGGGCTGGGGCTCGGGGGTCTCCATGTACAGCGTCTCGGGCAGGTCGAGCGAGGCGATGCGCGCCTCGACGGGGTTCACCACGTAGTGCTTGATGGCATCGATGGCGGCCTCGTCCAGAGCGCCCGAGATCATATAGACCTTGGCGGAGCGCACGGCGGGGCGCTCGCCCTGGCTGATGAGCTGCACGCACTCGCTGGCGGAGTCGGCGCGCTGGTCAAACTGGCCAGGCAGGAACTCGACGGCAAAGACGGCGCCATCGCTTGCGGGGAGTTCGTCGTAGGTCACATCGACCTGGGGCTCGCTAAAGACGGTCGGCACGCAGGAGCGGAAAAGCTCCTCGTCGATGCCCTCGACGTCGTAGCGGTTGATGATCCTCAGGGCCTCGATGCCCTTGATGCCGAGAATTTCGGTCAGCTCGCCCTTGAGCTGCTGAGCCTCGACGTCGAACCCGGGTTTCTTCTCCACGTAGATACGAGAGACCATTGGTTCCTGCCTTCCTGATCGGTTGGGCGTACGGTACGGTATGCGGCAGCGGTCGGTTTGCGGGGTCTGCCCTGCGGTCGCCTTGAGCCACATGTTTGTAAACCTCACTATGATACGACAGCTCGCGGCGCGTTGAGGACGGCGAGGGTGCTACAGTGAAGCGCAAACAAGAGAAAGGCATCACATGGCATTCGTTTCGCTCGCCATCATCGCACTCGTGGCCTTTGCGAGTCCTTTTATCGCCTCGGCGATTCCCGGAAAACCCGTTCCCGAGACGGTCTTTTTGCTCGTGCTCGGCGCGGTGCTGGGACCCCATATGCTCGGCGTCATCCATGTAGATGCTGAGGTCTCGCTTGTGTCCGAGCTGGGCCTGGCCTTTTTGTTCCTGCTTGCCGGCTTTGAGATCGACCCCAAGAGCATCACGGGCGTCGAGGGGCGCTACGGCTTGGCGACGTGGGTCGTCACGTTTGGTATCGCCTGGCTTGCCGTGCGCTTTACCCCGTGGTTCTCAGTCAGTCATTTCGACGGTATCGCCGTGACGCTTGCCCTCACTTCGACGGCGCTCGGTACGCTCGTGCCCATTATGCGTGAGCGCTCGCTCACCGGCACGCGCGTGGGCGACTCGATTCTCGCGTATGGCACTTGGGGCGAGCTCGGTCCCGTGCTCGCCATGTCGGTGCTGTTGTCTGCCCGCACTGGCATCCAAACGCTCGTTATCCTTGGCTTGTTTGCGGTGGTTTGCGTGTTGCTGGCCGTGGTCCCGAGCCGCTCCAAGCGCGTCGGCAGCCGCTTCTTTGCGTTTGTTGAGGAGCGCGCCGATACCACGTCGCAGACCTTCGTGCGCCTGACGGTGCTCATCCTGGTCACGCTCGTGGCATTCTCGGCTGTCTTTGATCTCGACATCGTGTTGGGTTCTTTTGCCGCCGGCTTTGTCCTGCGCTATATCATCCCCGAGGGCAACCATACGCTCGAGACCAAGCTCGACGGCCTGGCCTACGGCTTTTTGATTCCGGTGTTCTTTGCCGTATCGGGTGCAAAGATCGATCTGACGGCCGTGGCGTCGCGCCCGGGCTTGCTCGCGGGTTTTATCGTGGCGTTGCTGATTATTCGTGCCGTGCCCATTCTCATCTCTATGGGCATTTGTCCCGCGACGCGCGATGTGTCGGCGTATGGTCGCATTACCGTGGCTCTGTACTGCACCACGGCCCTGCCGATCATCGTTGCCGTGACGAGCGTTGCCGTCAACGCGGGCGCGCTGTCACAAGATATTGCGTCGGTCATGGTTGCCGCCGGTGCCATTACGGTGTTCTTGATGCCATTGCTCGCGCAGCTCTTTTACCGCGTGGTCGACGCCGCGCCGGTCGCCGCCGTGACAGAGGTTGCCGAGCATCCATCCGATGCGTTCGACATCCTGCGTGCCCATCACGATTTGGCGAGCCTGCTCGCACGCGAGCACGAGCTGCTGACCTCGCATGGTCACGGTCGCGTATTCGAGGGCCTGCCTACGCTCGATACGATTGCCGAGCGTCTTTCCGCCGAGGCGGCGAGCGGCCACATCGATGCCCGCATCGTGGACGCTGCGCACCTGCTTGCCGATAAGACCTATGGAGACGAGGTCGACCCGTCCGAGCTGACTCCGCGCGAGCGTCGCCGCCTGGAGCGCGCCAAGCTCGCCGTGCGCGAATACCGCCGCCGCATGTTGGAGCTCTATGCAAGAGAAGAAGCCGAGGACGACGACAAGTAGCGAGGCGGCCCTTCGGAGAGACCAGGGACGGATGAAGCCCCTGGCGGAAAGTACATCCCGGTTTGAAGGCTCGGAATGGGGCACGTTTTCCGGAACAAGGCCCTTTGGGAAGTGCATCCCGGAATAGACGCTCAGAGCGGGACACAGTTTCCGCGAGAAGCCCGTTGCGGAAAGCGCACCCCATTCTGAGCCGAAAATCTGGGATACAGTTTTCTTTTCGAACAGAAGAAGGCGCACTGCCTGCTATTGATGCAGGACGCGCGCCTCTTGCATAAAGCTCTGCTGAGGTTTGAAATTAGCTCGCTATGTAAATAAGGAAACCTTAATTCCCAATACTTCAAATTCTGAAATTAGACAATGCATTTCTTGAGTCTTAATTGCAAATATCGGATTAATTCGAAATAATGAAAGACGATTAAGCTATTTGATTTCAAAGGGGCGATGAAGCGATGGCGTACAAGACGCTCGAAAAACTCTTTTATGCAGATTCAAGCTCCGATCGTTATGCTTGCCATGACGAGCTACTGCGCGAGCGCCTTACTGCCGACGGCACGGTGCGGACTGGAATTCACCTTGAGCATGGTGAACTGTTCGCTTGTGTTCCTTTGAACCTGTCCGTTGCTAGCGAGCGGATCCTCAGAAAAGAGCGAAAGATTTCCAACCTGTGGAACAGCTTGCCTTATGTGGCTTTGGGGGCCTCGATTCGTTCGCTGGTGCTTGAGGAGGTTGTTTTCAGCAACGAAATGGAAGGTGTGCACAGCACGCGGCGCCAGATTGAAGCGGCGCTGGAGTCTGCGGAGGATGCCGCGGCCGAACTTTGCGGTGCCGCCGAAAAGGAGCACACTCCTTTTATTGAATTCGCTCGCCTCTACCTTCAGCTGGTGGATGGTTCAAGTCGTCCCGGCAAACCCGAGGATATCCGCGAGATTTTCGATGCCGTCACTAAGGGCGTGCTTGACCCGAAGGACCGTCCGGATGGCAAGATGTTCCGTTTGGGTCCCGTTGTGATTGAGAACAATCGGGGCAAGATTCTCCATCAGGGTGTTTCCTCGGAGCCCGAAATCATTGACCTCCTTGGCAAGATGATAGAGTTGGGCAATCGCGAAGATGTCCCAAGCCTCTATGCAGCCTCAATCTGCCATTTTCTCTTTGAGTATATTCACCCCTTCTATGACGGTAACGGGAGAACGGGGAGATATCTTCTCGCGTTGAGCCTGAACGAGACGTTGTCGCAGCCTACGGTGTTGTCGCTTTCCAGGACGATTGCTGAGAATAAAACCGCATATTACAAGGCGTTTGACGTGGTGGAGAGGCCCCTTAATGGTAGCGATGCAACTCCGTTTGTTGCAATGATTCTTGATTTGGTCGAGCAAGCGCAAGATGCCGTTCTGAGCGATTTGGCTGAAAAGCGCGTACAACTCGATGATCTTAAGCGGGCGATCGATGAGCTCGACGATACGTTTACCGAAAGGGCAAAAGATATTCTGTTTTATGCGGCACAGATGCATATCTTCGGTGCCTTTGGCGAATCTACGCTTGATGGTGTGTCGAGCTATCTCGATGTGACAAAGCCGACAGCGAGTAGGTCATTGTCGAGCCTAATCGCTGCCGGATATTTAGAAAAGGTGTCCGCAAGGCCGCTCGTGTGCAAGATGACGGTGGCGGGACTTAATCTGCTCGGGCTAGAGTGAATATCGGTTATCAGACAAATGAACACTCCGAGCGCTTGCCCGCCATTCCTCCATGGTGTGAAATCGCTCTTATCCTATTGAGGCGCCTTTGAGGTCGCCAATGGACCGTTGCGGCGAGCGGTGAAAGTTATGATTCAATTTCGTTTGACACGTACGCCAGGAGTTCATCGTCTAAGGCCTTCAGAGAGTTCTTGATTTCCCGCCTGCGCTCGCGAGCCTGTTCGATTTTTGCATCACATTCTCGTTTTGCCTTGAATTCGAACGGGCTGAAAAAGGAACGTCTGCTCTTAAGCTCTCGAAGTTCGTTCCCCAGCCGGTCAAATTCATCTTCGAGCGCTTGTTTTTGCGTCTTTTTAACAGGATTATCTAACCAGTATTTGGCTTGGAGCTCTGCTTCTTTTTCAGCGCGCTCACGTTCCTTCTTCTTCTCGGGGTCGTATTCGTCACGCTTTGCCATGTCCTTTTCTAACTGTTCTCTCCGAAGCTGTTTTGCCTCATCGCCAAGGAAAAAGCCGTCGTTTGTTATTTGCCCGCTAGAGTACTGGCTGTAGTATCGGCGATTTGTTCGAACTTTGATACATAGCTCCTCGAGAGTGCACAATATGCCCCAGCATCTTAAGAGCATCTCGTCTGTGGCAGTGCCTTGTTTGGCGACTTTATTGTCAAAGAGGTCGATAGCTAAGCGAGTCGCTTCTATGCAACTATCGTACGCATTTATGCATAGATTAAGAGCTTCTTCTTCGTTGTCATAGTCGAAATCACCTGTCCCGTAGTAATCAAATACACGGACCTTGTTCCACCGTTCCGACCATGTGGAGCAGCCGTTGACCGCAGAGTTTAGGATCGTGATTGCAGCATTGTAATACATTGATGAAATGTTGCGCGCTGCAAGACCGGAAAGGTCTTCGGTAAAGGCGTCGAGGAGCTCTTCGATATTCTCGGGTATCTCGGCACTCTCCCCCTGCTCTTTGCTGAGCCTCTTTACGGCAGCCGTTTGTAATTCACACACGGCCTCTATATTTTTCCATTGGAGTTCACGCGACTGTAGGTGACGAATGAGCCCCGATTGAATTAACTCTAGATTCTTCGCATTCGGTAGATTTGCAAGTTTCTGGCAGAAATAGTCTATCTCAGAGTTTGTGATAGCTCGCAAATGCTCAATGAAACCTATCGCTATGTTTAGCGCGGCGTTTATCTCATCAAAATCTGATGGGGCTCGATTTAGCAGCTTTAGCATATTGATGCATGCTGCATTTGATTCCGACAAGCGATCGTTGTCAAACGTGAGCTGCCAGTCTATCGCTTTTGCCTTTATTGACCATGCCTCGGCGTTCTTAAGATCAATCTCGAGGGCCATGGAGGAATATTTCTCAGCATCAGCGTTGTTACCTGCTTTTTGAGCGGTTCTGGCCAAGGCGAAATATCGATTGACATCTTCAGTGCGGTCTGTTTTCACTGTGCCTTCAACTTGGACAACACCTTCGACCATCATTTTCTTTGCGGTTTCAAGCGTGTATTTCATACCGCAACTTTGACAGACGAAAAAGTCTCCATCCTTGATTATCTCTGTGCTACCGCAGAGTTCGCATTTTAGCGCTTTCATTTCGATTGCTCCATTTCATACCCTTTGCTGTTCATTTCCCGTATTAGTTTCTGCTTTATCTCAAAAACGTCATCCTTGTAAGGGAGATATAAGATGCCGTTTATATCGGACGGTTTTTCTATCGGCGGGTCGGCTTCTTTGAGAAGGATCGCGGTCCTAGACCTGCCGAATTTCATCAGTAACATCCCAAGCTCCAAAACTACGTTCTGGCGAGCTCTTGGCTGCGGTTGATCCTGTTCATTCTTTGGACAGCCTATATCGTCCGGGGTCATAAGTACTATCCCGAAATTAGCGCAAGGGATGTATTCCATTAGTTGTTCGATTACTGTTCGGCCCCCTATAGGCTGATTATCGAGGAAAATAGGCTCGAGATTTAACTCTTCGAGAAGACGTTGGAGTTGGTTTCGGGCGGTTTTATCGTGGCCGTAAACAACGAAAACTTTGTTGTTTGGTTCATCAATGATTTCATCTTCGATGGTTTTCCGGACCTGATCAGCGTTATTTCCTTGACAAAAGAAGCCGCCGCTGTCGTAGACATATACGGCTGTTCCACTCTCGAGCTTTATTCGATAGCCAATAGTTTTGTATCTCTGGGCCGTTTTTACCGGAATTTCTTTTGAAATAAGAAGCGAGATTAATTTAGGCTCTGTTAGACCAGGATTGACATTCCGCCCCATCATCTCCTTGCGATTGCAC
>CAUACA010000041.1 GCA_958427355.1 uncultured Collinsella sp.
GGGGCTCCTATCTTTTTAGTGCCCTCGGATTGGGTCATAGTGTCTGTCGGTGCCATAACATCGGCGTTGCCTTGGCTGTTGGATGTAGTCGTTTAAGAATGTCCCTAACGACTTTTAGTGCCCTCGGATTGGGTCATAGTGTCTGTCGGTGCCATAACATCGGCGTTGCCTTGGCTGTTGGATGTAGTCGTTTAAGAATGTCCCTAACGACTAGTTGTTTAATGCGCCAGTTTCTGTCGAGTCGGTGCTCCTTGCGGGTTGCCCGTATAATGGTTTGCGTATGAACCGCAACCAAGGAGTTCCAGTTTATGGACCAGAACCTTTTTAAATTCGACCTGATCGCCGAGGACCCGACGACGCATGCGCGTGCCGGCGTACTGCACACCCCGCACGGTGACATCGAGACGCCGATCTTTATGCCCGTGGGCACCAAGGCAAACGTCAAGGGCATCCCCACCGAGACCGTCAAGCAGCTCGGTGCGCAGATCGTGCTCGCCAACACCTACCACCTGTCCATGCGTCCCGGCGAGGACACCATCGCCGAGCTGGGCGGACTGCATAAGTTTATGAACTGGCATGGCCCCATTCTTACCGACTCGGGCGGTTTCCAGGTCTTCAGCCACAACGACGCCGTCAAGCTCACCGACGAGGGCGTGCGCTTTATCGTCAACGATTACGACGGTCGCCACGTGTTCTGGACGCCCGAGGACAACATGGAAATCGCCATGAAGCTCGGTTCCGACATCTGCATGCAGCTCGACCAGTGCCCCGGCTATCCTGCCACGCGCGCCTACGTCGAGCGCGCCGTGGAGCTGTCGAGCATGTGGGCCGAGCGCTGCTATAAGGCCCACACCCGCGATGACCAGGCGCTCTTTGGCATCGTTCAGGGCGGCATGCATCTGGACCTGCGCCTGCGATCGCTGCGCCACCTGGAGGAGTGCGGCGACTTCCCCGGCTACGGCATCGGCGGCTACTCGGTGGGCGAGGACCACGAGACCATGTTCGAGACGCTGGCGCCGCTGGCTTCCGAGTACATGCCTAAGCACAAGCCACGCTACCTGATGGGCGTCGGCAACCCTACCACGCTCGTGCGCGGCGTTGGCGTGGGCATCGACATGTTCGACTGCGTGCTGCCGACGCGCACCGGCCGCATGGGCACGGCGTTCTCCAGTGAAGGCCGCCTCAACTTCCGCAACGCCCGCTTTGCGCACGACGACGGCCCCATCGACCCCACCTGCACCTGCCCGGTGTGCACGGGCGGCTACAGCCGCGCGTTCATCCGTCACATGGTCACGCAGAAGGAGATGCTCGGCGGTATTCTGCTGTCGATGCACAACATCTACTACCTGCTCAACCTTATGCAGCGTGCCCGCCAGGCCATTATCGAGGGCCGCTACGGCGCGTTTGTGAGCGACTGGATGAACAGTCCTGCGGCGGTGGACTACTAAGAGCGGCGCGGGCGCTTGCAGAGCGCGGGCAACGGCAAGGGGCGAGCGCCGGCCGGTCATCACGTTCGCTAACACCGTCTGCGCGACCGCTGACCGATAGCTTGCAAGCACTTGATGCATCGTGGGTACCATACCGAATAGTTGATGTTCGGGCGGGTGTTTGGCGCATGGCGTCGACCCCGCCCGTTTTTCTTTTTCTCGATAGGAGTACCCATGATTAAGAACGAGAATGTCGAGGGCGAGCCTGCCTACGACGAGACGTACCGCCGCGGCCCCGTGGTTATGCGCGGCCCCATGATTCCTAAGGACAACACCTACGCCAACCTGCTGGCGCCTGAGGAGTCGACCGACTGGCTGCATGCTGATCCGTGGCGCGTGCTGCGCATCCAGGCCGAGTTTGTCGATGGCTTTGGCGCACTTGCCGAGCTCGGGCCCGCTGTGACCATCTTCGGTAGCGCTCGCACGCCCAAGACCGATCCGCTCTACAAGGCGGCGCGTACCGTCGGGCGCAAGATCGCACAACGTGGCGTGGCGGTCATCACCGGTGGCGGCCCCGGCATCATGGAAGCGGCCAACAGGGGAGCGGCAAGTGTCAACGGCAAGTCAGTTGGCCTGGGCATTGAATTGCCGCACGAGCATGGGCTCAATAAATACGTGAACCTCGGCATGGACTTCCGTTACTTCTTTGTGCGCAAGACCATGTTCGTCAAATACAGCTCGGGCGCCATCGTGTTTCCCGGAGGTTTTGGCACGCTCGACGAAATGTTCGAGGTGCTCACGCTGGTGCAGACACACAAGGTCAAGCGCATGCCGCTCGTTTTGGTGGGCACCGAGTACTGGCAGGGCCTATTCGACTGGCTTAACGGTCCGGTGATGGACGCCGGTATGATCAGCCCGCTCGATCCGGAGCTGGTGCACATTACCGACGACCTCAACGAAGCCGTCGACATTGCGCTCGGCGGGCTGATGTAGAGCAATCGTGCCCACCGCGACATGGATATGCATGGCAATCTGATGCTATCTAACGGCAGTTTGCCATCTAAATTGGGTATACTGATGCAAAAGACGAGGCGAGGAGGTCGCGTATGTCTACTGCAACGGTTAAGCCTACGACGGTTCGCATCGAAGAGGGGCTCAAGGAGCAGGCGACTGAGTTCTTGGATTCGGTCGGCCTCAGCCTCAATTCCTATCTCAATCTTGCCGTTCGGCAGCTTGTAAATCAGCGAAAGATTCCTTTTGAGATTGTAGGAAGGGCGGAAGTGCCCAACGAAGCGACGAGGCGTGCCATGGTAATCGCCGAGGCTCATGAGTTGGGGATTTTGCCGGACGATAGCCCGTCATTCAACGACGCTGATGAGCTTATGTCGTTCCTCGATGAGGACTAGCGATGTTTGAGATTAAAGTCGAGGCTCAGTTTAAGGCGGATTACAAACGGACGATGCGCATGCATCCGCAGCTAAAGAGTGAGTTTAAAGCGGCGGTTGCAGAGCTTGTGGCTCATGGGTCGCTTCCGGCGGAGTGCGGCGCCCACGAGCTCTCAAACCCGGGCGGCAATTACAACGGCCACATCGATTTCCACCTATCCGATGGCTTGGTCGATGTGGTCGTTCTGTACTTGCCGCATAAGACTAATCCTGTGATCCGACTGGTCAGAATGGGCTCGCATCAAGAACTGTTCCAGGGCCCACTGAGCTAGCCACTCGCTTTTAACTTGCGGTGAAATAGGGACTGATTGGCGGCTGATACGCCAAAAAACAGTCCCTATTCCACCGCAAGTGGTGGGGATGTCCTGCCTGTTGACGTGGCATCTGGCTTTCCCTTGTGGTTGATTTCGTCTAAGAGCTCCGCTGCGATCTCGCTGTTTTTGAACCTGATGCTGCAGTCTTCTTTCTTGGGGAAAGCTAGTAGCGGGATCGTTCCGTACCAGATAGTTTCTTCGTCAATTATCGCTGCACACAAACGTCCTTCTGCTCTAATGGCATGCTCGACGTTCATTTCTGCCAAAGTCTCACTTGCATCTTCGCGCGGAGTCGAGGCAATGAAAAACTCAAGAGCAATCCCTCGGGCAGTGGCACCTTTGATTGCATCGCCGAGCTTTGCGAGGCAGGCGGCGGATGCGTAGGGCGCGGCAATGAAGATGCTCTTGGCGGCGCCAACGATGTCTTCAACCAGAGTCTCTACGGCATTAGCCGGTTCTATGAGAATGTTTTGATCGGACTGCTCGCTGCCTCCGGTCACGTAGACTTCGTACCCGAGCTTGGCGTAGGTCTTGAGTCTCTTCTGGTACATGCGGGCGAGCATGGGTATAGATAAATCAACGTAGTCGAATATCTCAACCCGTCGCTTGCCCTCGTGGCTTCTATGGAGCCTGCCCGCCTGCTGCGTGATGCTGCCGTCCCACGATATCGGCGTGGCAATGAGTAGAGTGTCAAGGTAGGACAGATCGAAGCCCTCGCCCAAAAGGCTTTCGGTGGCGACGATGATTCGATGTTCATGCTCGAAGCGGGGAAGACTGCTCAGTATCGTTTTTCTTTCTTTGGCGTCGATTTCCCCGGTCAGGAGAACGGGTTCGTGTCCTTGGTTTTTGAGCATCCCGAACAGCTCCTCGGCATGCTTTTTCCTTTTAGTCAGCACGAGCGGATGCCGGCCGTTTGACGCAGCTTCAATAGCGTCGTTGACAATCAATTCGTTTCTAGCTGCATGCGTGCACAGCAGGTCGAGAATCTGATTGAAGTTTGCACCTGGCTCGTAGGCGGGTAGTCGAATTCCAGTAAAACGAGGCCGTACGATGCGCTGGATGCCCTGCTGAATCGCTTGCGCTTTTGGATCGATAACATAACGGAGCGGGCCGCAGAGCATGGAGAGCGCCCGCGTAAGGCCGTCGGATCGTTCGGGCGTCGCAGAAAGGCCGTATACGTATTTGGCCGGGGCGGACTTGAGAATAAGCTCGAGCTGTGGTGCGGCGGCATGGTGGCATTCGTCGCAGATAATGAGGCCGTAATTACGAACAAGGCCCTTAACTATCGGCTCTCCGGTTTGGCGGTCTTTGCCAGATAACGACTGGAATGAAGCGATGTCGACGAGGCCGCTTACGGCCATTTTGCCTCCTCCTATTTGTCCGATGACCGGAGGCTGCCTTTTGCTGATTCGTCCTTTTGGGGTTCGGACGGGCTCCCTGTTGTCCGTAATGTCGATAAATCGCTCGAGCTGGGATTTCCATTGGGTTATGAGTGCGGTTTTGGGAACGATGACGAGCGTTGGAAGACCAATGGATGCAATAAGATAAGCTCCGATGACTGTTTTACCGAAGCCTGTCGGCGCGGACATGATTCCGTCTTCGTATATGAGCATCTGATCAGCGGCGATTTGCTGCTCAGGGCGAAGGACTCCTTTAAATGCCATAACAATCGGATTACCCGATTTGCGCTCGTCTGAATAGTGGGCGGTAACGCCGGTCTCTTGAACTAGCTGCTCAAGTTGAGTTTTGCAGCCCCGGGGAATTGCAACATGACCATCTCTCAGTTCGCTAAGGTCTATGAGTCGCGGTTTGCCGAATACTGATTGATGCATGGACTGCGCGCGATAGAATGCCGGATTGGCAAATGTCGCAAGTCCGCGGATTTCCATTTGAGCTGCTGGACTCAGAGACTTCTCGGGGATGTACAGCATATCGGCTTGAATAACGGGCAGCGATGAGGGAAAGTCCCGCGATGTGAGTGGTAGTCGCTTTCGTGGTCTTTGGGCATACCGTTTGCCCTTGTTTGCCACCGTAGTTGTTGCTGGTCCGTGCGGGTTGTTTCCAGGGGCCTCAATCAGATCTTGCACCGTCGAGCGCGGAATCAGCTGGACTTGTGATAGATAGAGCCATTGGTCGGGAAAGGGCTTGAATTGTTCGTCTACAAATACACTGTTTCCTTCACGTTGCGCCTTGCCTTGAAAGGGGAGTGCGATGAGGTTTCCGAAGCCTCCATCGGGAATAGTGGCCTGAGCGGGTAGCATTCGATCAAAGGCCTCGAACGTGATTGTCTTATTATGCGCCGCAGCTTCGGTTATGAGGCAACTTCCAAACTCTCGGGCAGCCTTTGCGCTGATTGGCTCGAGGAAGAAAAACCAGATGTGGGCGCCGTTGCCGGACCTTGAGCGCTCAACGGCGGCGTTAATGCCCCGTCGTATTGCAACAAGCCGTACGGCATTTGTTGCCTCTTTCCAGTCCGCTTTGTCAAAATCGATGACGAGAACTTTCGTGTTGCAGTTCCTATCGAGAACATATTGCCCGAGGACATCGCGGAACCGGTCATCGTTGCCTTTAAAGTGAGCAATGATTGCGGCATCGCTTAATTCCGGGAAGACGCGATTGCTGCATTCTACGCATTTAACTCTTTGATGGGCTGCTTTGGGGCAAATTCCTGGCTCCCACTCATTAGCACAAGCAGGCGTATAGCCAATGCCCCCGTCCTTTCTGCGATATCCATGAGCGTAAACATCTTTGCGCCCGGTAAAGAGACTGCGAAAGAGCTCGAGTTTATCGCGTGCTGGGCTCGCGCTGGTGACGATGCCCTCGATTTGCGCTCGTTCATCGAACAAAGCGCCAGCTTCTTCCCACTCTTCTAGCGTTGCGTAGCGTACGTCTGAACCGTTGTTGCAAATGACGATTTGTCGGTGTTGGTCCGATATATGTGTGATCGTCTGATCGTATTTAAATTGTGCGGTCCCAAAGAGGGCGTATTGATGCATGGCGTTGCCCATTTGAATGCCGTCCTTGTATTGGAGTTGTTGAGACGAGGGTACGGCATTACGGCTTTTTGGGATATGTAATTTCGATTCAAGTTTGCTAATGGCAAGGGATTATTCTGCGAGCGGCTTTCGGTCGATGCCAAGGCGCGCGACGGCCCTTGATAATCAGGGTTTGCGGTCATATAGGTAGCCGGAGGCGTAAAGAGCGGACCTCATTCAGACCCGGTGGGCGAAAAATGGCAAATATGAGTACTGTTGCTCAGTTAGTCTCATATCATTTGAGAAGTATCTAAGACCAATTGACTGAGTTTTAGTATATTCACCCCCCCTAAACACGACGATTCGGGGCTTTATGGAGCTTGAAATTGGTGGAAGGGGGCAATTTCAGCGAAATTTTGCTGTTACTAAATTTATGACAGTACTCATATCTGCCATTTTTTGCCCACCGGGTACCGCTAGGGGCTAGTCGAAGCTCCCCCAAACAGCTGGGAATGCGCCGATCGTCAGCATATCTTGTATATGGATGGCTCAGCAAAAGAAGTTGCGGTGGAATAGGGATTGATTTGCGGCCGATAAGCCAAAAACAGTCCCTATTTCACCGCAACTGATGTGGGTGTCCCTAGCGAGTTGGCTGGTAGCGGGGGCAGTAGCTGATGGCGATGGCGTCGACGCCTACGTGGGTGGCGATGGTGCAGCCGATGGGGCCGGTGCCGGCGTCTACGTAGTCCTGGCCTGCGAGCGCTTGGTTGACGAGCTCCTGCTCCTCGGCAGCGCCGGTCGTGAGCACGCGCACGCTGGAGCCCGGATGCTCGGTCAAAAATGCGAGGCAATCGGCCATGGTGTTGGCGACGATGCGCTTGGCGCCGCGGCCCTTTTTGATGGCCTTGATCTCGCCCGATTTCCACTCCGGCGAAACGGCCAGGCGAATGTTGAGCATCTGCGTCAGCTGGCCGGCGAGTTTGGGCGCGCGGCCGTTCTTAACGAGGTTTTCGAGCGTGCGGGGAATCAGCAGCAGGTAGGTGTCGGACAGCGTCGCGCGGATCTGCGTCTCGGTCTCGTCCAGGCTGCGGCCGTCCTCGCGCATGGCGAGCGCGTACTCCACCAGCAGGCCCTCGGCGCCCGAGCCGGTGCGCGAATCGATGCAGCGCACGTCGAGCTCGTGGGTATCGGCTGTCAGGCTGGCGTTGGCATAGCAGGCGGACCACTCGCTGCACAGCGAGATAAAGATGGCGCTGTCGTGGCCGTCAGCGAGCACGCGATCAAAGAGCGCCTTGAACTCACCGGCGCTCGGCTGCGAGGTGTGCGGTAGCTGCTCGGAGCCTGCCATGCGGGCGACGTACTCCTCGGCGGTGATCTGCACCTGGTCGAGCAGGTCCTCGCCTTCGATAATCACATGCAGTGGAATCACGTAAATGCCGAGCTCTTGGGCGCGGGCGGGGGAGATGTCCGACGTGGAGTCGGTTATGATGGCAAAAGACATAATTGCACCTTTCGTTGGGGCGTTTGCGCGCCGCCTTCTGAGAGCAAAGTGCGACAAGTATAGTAGAGTCATTCCACATTGCTAGGTTCAATTGTTGAATAGTCAACAGTTTGAAGTGTCGGTGTGGAAATCATCAACTGGGGAAGAGGGATGCCGATGGAGGCACTGGAGATATGCAAGCGGCCGGTCGTGCTGTTTGATTTCGATGGCACGGTGGCCGATACAGGCCGGGCGGTGATGACCTCGACGCGCAAGACGCTTGCTGCGCGCGGGTTTTCGGAAGCGCAGATGGGTGACCTGCGCCGTATGATCGGGCCTCCCCTGTGGAAGAGCTTCCACGACTTTTATGGCTTCTCGCGCGAGGAATCGCTTGTGGTGGCCGACGAGTACCGTGCCTTTTTCGATGAGCTGGGGCCGGATGAGTACCCCGTGTTCGATGGAATCTCCGAGCTGCTCGACAGCCTTGCCGCGCAGGGGCATCGCATGGCGGTCGCGACGTCTCGCATGGAGGCGAAGTGCATCGATATGGTGCATGAGCTGGGGCTTTGCCAGTTTGAGGCCGTGGTTGGCATGAATCCGCCGCAGGGGCGCGAGACCAAGGCGGATTCGGTCCGCGATGCGCTGGCGGCCCTGGGCGCGACGGCCGACGGTGCCGTGATGATCGGCGATCGCTTCAACGATGTGGAGGGCGCGCACGCGATGGGCGTGCCGTGTATCGGCATCTATTCGGGCGCGGCGGCACCGGGGGAGCACGAGGCCGCGGGCGCCGATGCGGTGGTGCACTCGGTGGCCGAGCTTGCTAAACTTTTCGCTATATAAGTATGTGATGTGAGAGGCGGGCGCGCTCGCCGCTCATTGGTAAGGAGGTCCTCCATGAATCAGGTGGAGCAGAGCGTTACCGAGTATGTCGACGAGGTCTGGGAGGATGTCGTCGCCGATATCGAGCAGCTGGTGAGTTATCCGTCCGTGGCAGTTTCCGCCGATGCGGAGCCCGGCGCGCCGTTTGGCCGCCCAGTCCGTGACGCGCTCGATTGCGCGCTCGGCATTGCGCAGAAGCTCGGCTACCAGACGAGCGACGACGAGGGCTTTGTGGGCATTGCCGATATCCCTGGCCGCGGCGACAAGCAGCTCGCGACTATCTGCCATGTGGACGTGGTGCCTGCCGGCCCCGGCTGGAACACCGACCCGTTTGCGATGGAGCGTCGCGAGGGCTGGCTGCTCGGCCGCGGCGTGATCGACGACAAGGGCCCGGCCGTGCTGTCGCTCTACGCCGGCGCCTATCTGCTCAAGCACGGCATCACCCCGCGCTATACCTTCCGCGCGCTGCTGGGCTGCGATGAGGAAGTGGGTATGTCCGACGTTCACCATTATCTGGAGAACCACGCGAACCCCGACTTTCTGTTTACGCCCGATGCCGAGTTCCCGGTTTGTAATGCCGAGAAGGGCCAGTTTGGGGCGACGTTTGTGAGTCCCAAGATCGACGGCGGGCGCATTGTGTCCTGGAGCGGCGCCGAAGCGAGCAACGCCATTCCGTCGCAGTCTATCTGCGAGCTCGCGATTGCCGCCGATGAGCTGCCGGCGCCGGTCGAGAACGCCGATTGTCTGGAGATCACGGCGCTTGATAATGGCCATGCGCAGATTTTCGCCCACGGTATCGGTGGCCATGCTTCGATGCCCGAGGGAACGATCAATGCCGTCGGCCTGATCGTGTCGTATCTGCGCGAGGCCGAGGACGCGTTTGGTGCACGCGACGAGCGTCTGCTGACGCCTGCCGAGCACGAGTTCGTCAAGTTCCTGGCCTTTGTGCATGCGGATGCCTATGGCCGCGGCCTAGGTATCGATGCGACGAGTCCGGCGTTTGGCCCGCTTACCTGCAACGCTGGCGTCATCCGCGTGGCGGATGGCCATATTGAGCAGGTCATCGACGTGCGCTTCCCCGACAGTACGAGTGCCGATACCATCCGCGAGCAGCTCGACCCGCTCGTGGGCCGTTTTGGCGTGACGTGTCAGCTGGGTCGCGCTAAGGTGCCGTTCTCGGTGTCTGCCGACGATCCGGCCGTGAAGGCGCTTATTGATACCTATAACGAGTTTACGGGCAAGCATGCTGAGCCCTTTGCTATGGGCGGCGGCACGTACGCGCGCAACTTTGCCCGCGCCGTCTCGTTTGGCCCCGAAGAGACCGGCCTGGAGCTGCCCGCGTGGGGCGGCCAGATGCACGGCCCCAACGAGTGTGCCAGCGAAGAACAGCTCAAGCAGGCGCTCAAGATTTATATCGTGGCGATCCTGCGCCTCAACGAACTCGAACTATAGTTACGCGGTTTTACCAAACCGCGTAACCAGTCGACGCTACAAGCCCGCCAGAGCGGCAATCTGCCTTTCAACTTCGGCGGCATGATCAAAAGATCAATGCCACCTCGTTTCAAGGCACCTTGCTCGCTCTGGCGGGCTTTCGCTCATATGACCCAATCCGCTGTCAAGAGCCACAATGGCCCCGCCGACCGC
>CAUACA010000042.1 GCA_958427355.1 uncultured Collinsella sp.
TATCAAGAGATGGTCTGTGCATACAGGCAATACAAAAAGGAGGTGCTCGGTTGAATCTGACCTTTGAGGGATTCTTAAAAGGCTATTGCCGAGAGCTATCCGGACAGCAGTCGCTCAGTTTTAGAAAACTGGTTAAGCAAGCGACGACGGTTGCGCCGCGCGTGGCGGAGCCCCTGTTTTTGCTCGCTTTGGCACAGGGTAAAGCCGAATACGTTCTGGGCTTATCCGAGGGTTCGTGGATGGAAGAGGGTTACCGAGGCGTTTTGTCCTTGTACGCCCAAACGGGTAGCCTGGCATCTCTATGCGCCGAGGATAAACTTCCTAATCGTTATGCCAACGTTTGGCGTGCGTATAGAGCGGTGAAGGAAAAGCCAGTGGCGGACAGAAGGATCAACGCCCTGATGCGAAAAAGAACGTTGGGAGCGCTAGAGGAATCGGGCGTAACGCGCTACGGTCTCTGCCGCGATTTGAATCTGAATAAGGGAAACGTGTACGCATATTTAGCCGGTGATGACTCAAAGGTGAGCAGGGAGACGGCGCGCCGCATTATGGAATATGCGGAGGAGAGGGGCGCCCAAGAAGGGACCGGGCGCCCGGTGCGTATGGCGGGGTAAGATTGATCGCGGTTTTGATTGGTGCTCGATTGGGTTTGTTGGGCGGAGTTTATGTCTGCTATTGATATTGTGCTTGTTGTGATCGCCTTGGTGGCGGTGGGGGTTGCTGTGGCTTGCGCCCTCCAACTCAAGAGCCTGCGTGCCGAGTTGCGGGAGCGTGGCGACAGTAGCGCGGAAACGCTGGCAGCACTCGAGCAGGCTAACAAAGCGCTCGATGCCCTGAACGTCGCGCTGGCCGAAACCCGCCGCACGGCCAATGCCATCGCGCAGCAGCAGACGACCGATGCGGCCGTGGAGCAGCAACGTTACCTGACCATCGCACGCGAGTTCTCGCAAGCTGGTGACCGGATGGATGACCTGCGCCGCGAGACGGTCCAACAGCTCGGCGCCAATCGCGAGGGCATCGAGCATCGCCTGGACAAGGTGCGCGAGACGGTCGATGCTCAGCTGGGCGCCATCCGCAAGGACAACAACGTGCAGCTCGATCAAATGCGTGCGACAGTGGACGAGAAGCTCTCTCGCACGCTCAACGACCGACTGTCAGCATCGTTTAAGCAGGTGAGCGACCAGCTCGAGGCCGTGTACAAGGGCCTGGGCGACATGCAGTCCATCGCCACCGGCGTGGGCGACCTTAAGCGCGTGCTGGGCAACGTGAAGGCGCGTGGCATTTTGGGCGAGGTGCAGCTGGGTGCAATCCTGGCGGACATCCTTACACCCGACCAGTATCTGGAAAACGTCGCCACCAAGCCCGGCGCCTCGGAGCGCGTTGAGTTTGCCGTCAAGCTGCCGGTGGACGAGGGCGACCCCGTGCTGCTGCCGATTGACTCCAAGTTTCCGGGCGACGCGTACGAGCATCTGCTCGACGCCCAGGAGTCGGGTGACGCTGAGGCCGTCGCCGCAGCGCGTAAGACGCTCGACACCATGGTTAAGCGCGAGGCCAAGGACATCTGCGAAAAGTACCTGAGTGTGCCGGCAACGACCAACTTTGGCATCATGTTCGTGCCGTTTGAAGGACTGTACGCCGAGGTCGTCAGCCGTCCCGGGCTTATCGAGACCCTGGGCCGCGACTATCACGTCAACGTTGCCGGCCCCAGCACCATGGCGGCCATCCTCAACAGTCTGCAGATGAGCTATCAGACGTTTAAGTTGCAAAAACGCACCGATGACGTGCTGCGCGTGCTCTCCGCCGTCAAGGCCGAGCTGCCGCGCTATCAAAAGGCGCTGCGCCGCGCCCAGCAGCAGATCGAGACCGCGGGCAAAACGGTCGAGGGCATCATCACCACGCGCACCAACGTTATGGAGCGCAAGCTCAAGGATATCGACGCGCTGGAAGACGCCGACCAAGCCGATGAGATCTTGGGACTCACGCCCGTGGGCCTTCCCACAGACCAAGAAGACGAGGACTAATTGCAACAAGACGGTGGGGCGCCGGCGTAAACGCGGGTGACCCGCTGCTTTTCGCATCGCGCTTGTCTGAAGCGTACTCCAATGTGCAACAATGGCGTTTCGCCCTATCAGACGCGAAAGGAAGCCCATGTCTCAGAGAAGCACCAGCCCGCTCAGCCGCTCCACCGTGCGCCGCACGCTGCAGCGGTTTTGGGGTGTCACGCGCACGCAGCCGCTGATTGTCTTTCTCTCGGTGTTCTCGTCGGCGGGCTACATCTTTTTGCTGACGTTTGCCAATACCTATGTGATGGCCCTCATTGTCGACCGCGTTCAAGCCGGTCCCGTGGCGGGTGACCAGGTGTTTGAGGTCTTCGGCCCCTATATCCTGGCGCTCGTACTCGTCAACCTGGTGGGTCAGATCCTCTCCAAGCTACAGGACTACACCGTCTACAAGCTCGAGATTGCAGGCAACTATCACCTGGCGCGTCTATGCTTCGACACGCTCTCCAACCAATCCATGACATTCCATACCAGCCGCTTTGGCGGATCGCTTGTGAGCCAGACAAGCCGTTTTATGAGCGGCTACACGGGACTGGTGGACGTGACGGTGTATTCGCTCATCCCCACCATCACCTCGGTCATCTGCACCGTGGCCGCACTCGCCCCGGTGGTGCCGACGTTTACCGTGATCCTGGTGTGCATCATGGTCGTCTACATTGCGTTTGTCTGGCTTATGTACAAGCGCATCATGCCGCTTTCGGCCGCGACGTCCGCCGCGCAGAACAAGCTCTCGGGCGTGCTCTCCGACGCGGTCACGAACATCTTGGCCGTCAAGACCTGCGGGCGCGAGGACTTTGAACGCGATCTGTTCGACGCCGCCGATCGTGCCGCGCGCGACGCCGAGACGGTCTCGATGCACGCCATGATGCAGCGCAACTTTACGACCTCGGGCCTTATCGTCATCACCATGGCCGTGGTGAGTGTGTTCGTGGCGGGCGGCAACGCGTGGTTTGGCATCTCGGCCGGCTCGCTCGTCATGATCTTTACCTACACCTATAACCTAACCATGCGCCTGAACTACGTGAGTTCCATGATGCAGCGCATTAACCGCGCGCTGGGCGATGCGGCCGAGATGACGCGCGTGCTGGACGAGCCACGTTTGGTGGCAGACGACCCGGACGCCCCTGAGCTCAAAGTGACCGAGGGCGCGATTGATTTTGAGCACCTGAGCTTTGCGTATCGTGATGCAGCGGCGGGCGAGAGCGTGTTCGATGATCTGACACTTCATGTGGCGGCAGGCCAGCGCGTGGGCCTGGTGGGCAAATCGGGCTCGGGCAAGACGACGCTCACCAAACTGCTGCTGCGCCTAGACGATGTTCAGGGCGGCCGCGTGCTCGTGGACGGTCAGGACGTCTCGCGCTGCACGCAGCAGAGCCTGCGCCGCCAGGTTGCCTACGTGCCGCAGGAGGCGCTGCTGTTCCACCGCTCCATTCGCGAAAACATTGCCTACGGTCGTCCCGACGCCACTGATGAGCAGATTCGCGAGGCCGCGCGCCTGGCCAACGCTCTGGAGTTTATCGACCGCCTGCCCCGTGGCTTTGACACCATGGTGGGCGAGCGCGGCGTCAAGCTCTCGGGTGGCCAGCGTCAGCGCGTGGCTATCGCTCGCGCCATCCTAACCGACGCGCCGATTCTGGTGCTCGACGAGGCGACCTCTGCCCTCGACAGCGAGTCCGAGGCACTGGTGCAGGAGGCGCTCGAGAACCTGATGCGCGGCCGCACCTCCATTGTGGTGGCACATCGCCTGTCCACCGTGGCGGCGCTCGACCGCATCGTGGTGCTGGCCGATGGCGAGATCGTCGAGGACGGCACGCATGCGCAGCTCGTCGAGGCGGGTGGTGAGTACGCGAACCTGTGGAGCCGTCAGACCGGCGCATTCTTGGAGGCGTAAGCGTCTCGGACGTGGGACAATTGTGCCCATTAGTTTATTGTGCCGTTGAGCCAAGGAGTCGTTATGCCACGCGAGACCAATGCCACCAAGCGCGAGCGCGCCATCGAGGTGTGTGAGCGCCTCGACCGTCGCTATGGCCCGGTCGAGTGCTTTTTGGACCACGAGAATCCCTTCCGCCTGCTGATCGCGGTGCTGCTTTCGGCGCAAACGACCGATGCACAGGTCAACAAAGTGACGCCGCGGCTGTTTGCCCAGTGGCCCACACCCGAGGCCATGGCTGGGGCGAGCGTGGCTGACGTGGCAGACACTATCAAGTCACTCGGCTTCTACAAGAGCAAAGCCAAGCATGCCGTCGAGGCCGCGCAGATGATCGTCGCCGACTATGGCGGCGAGGTGCCGGCCGACATGAAGGAACTCGTGAAGCTGCCGGGCGTGGGACGCAAGACGGCAAACATCGTGCTCAACGTGGGGTATGGCATCGTGGAGGGTATTGCGGTGGACACACACGTCAACCGCATTGCGCACCGCCTGATGCTGAGTCCTAAGACGCATGTCAAGGAGCCGCTCAAGACCGAGCAGGATCTGCTCAAGATTTTGCCGCACGAGTATTGGGAGTCGGTCAACCATCAGTGGATCACCTTCGGTCGCGAGATCTGCGACGCCCGCAAGCCTAAGTGTGACGAGTGTCCGCTGGCAGATTTGTGCCCCAGCGTGCGCGTAGCGGGGTAGGGCGGAACGCATCTTCGTCTGGCGTTTTTTGCGGGGCTGGGTTTGCCCTTGAGCCGGAGTCCTCTCCATGCGCTACCATGACAGACAATGTATTTGACGTACGACCCGCCGAGCTTGCCCCGGCGGGCTTTTGGCGTTGCGATGCCGGAGGAACAGCATGCTTATTCACCGTATAGCCGCGCAGCTCTACACTGCCGAGGCGCTGCAGACCGTCGAGGCCGGACTCGATGCCGGCGAGGACGTGACGCTGGCCGTGTCGCAGTCGGGTCGCACGCTTATGGCGGCCGCCCAGTTTGCGCGCCGTCCGCGCCCGACGGTCTACATTGTGAGCGGCGAGGATGCGGCCGATCGCGCCGCTCGTAGCCTTGCCGCCTACGTGGGCCTGGCGCATGTGTGCCGTTTTCCTGAGCGCAAGGATTATCCGTGGCGCGAGCAGGCGCCCGACGACGCCGTGGTAGCGCAGCGCTGCGAGGCCCTGGGACGCATCGTGCGCGGGGACAACTGCATCATGGTTGCCTCGGCTCGCGCGTTGCTGCGCTGCGTGCCGCCAGTCGAGAGCCGCTACTGGGAGTCCACGACCTTTGCGGTGGGCGAGGAGATTCCTTTTGACGAGGTGCCGCAGCGTCTGGTGGGCATGGGCTACACCAATGCCGGCGCCGCCGACGCGCCCGGCCTGTTCCGCGTGCACGGCGACACCGTCGAGGTGTTCCCCGCACAGGAAAAAGCGCCCGTGCGCATCGAGTTTTTTGGCGACGAGATCGATCGCATCCGCCGCATGGTGAGCTCAACGGGGCAGACCATCGGCAACGAGGATAGTATCGAGATCTTCCCGTGCCGCGAGCTGGCGCTCACCGACGAGGCGGTCCACAACATGCATGTGGCGCTCTATCGCGCCAGCCAGGACGATAGCAAACTGGCGGCGCTGCTCGAGATGGTGGATGCACGCATCGTCACGCCCGAGCTCGACCGCTTTTTGCCGGTGATGTACGGCCAGACCGTAAGCCCGCTGGCACACGTGAGCGGCAAGGCGCTCGTGGTTTTGTCCGAGCCGCGTTCGCTGTTCGACGACTGTCTGCGCGCCTACGAGGATATCGAGGCCCGTGCCGGCGAGGCGGGGATTGACCGACTGGATGGCCTGTATGTACGTGCTCAGCAGCTCGATTTTGGTGCTCAGCAGCGCCTGAACTATGTGAGCCTCATCCGTGCCGGTGGTGCGGTGACGGCCGAGCTCAAGATTGAGCAGCCGGCCATCGCAGGCTCGGACAACCGTTTTATGACGCGCATCCAGGAGGTCGTGGGCAAGCGCTATGCCTGCGTGTTTGCCATCCCCGACCGCGGTGCGCGCGAGTCGATGGAGCTCACCTTTGGCGATGAAGGCATTACCTTTGAGGAATCGCTGACCGCGGCGCCCGAAAATGTCGGCGCTATCGGCGACCGCGTACGCGTGGCAGCGGCGGATTCCGCCGACCGTGCCGCACGCCAGGAGGCCCATGCTTCCATTCGCGAGCGTAAGGCCGACGCGCTCAACGCCCGCTCGCTCGAGGCGGGTGCCGACCAGGCTGCCGCCGGCGCCGCCGTGCCCACTATTTCGCGCGGACGTGTGACCTTTGTCGATGCCGCCCTGCCGCAGGGCGTGGTGGTGCCCGATGCCAACCTGGCCGTGTTCTCGATCGCCGACCTCAACGCCCGCATGGACGCCAACCGCGCGCGCAGCCGCCGCAAGGTTGACATCACGCAGATCACCTTCCCGTTTAAGCCGGGCGACTACGTGGTGCACGCTACCCACGGCATCGCGCTCTTTAGCGAGATCGCGCGCCAGGAAGTGGGCGGCAAGGAGCGCGACTACTTTTTGCTGGAATATGCCGACGGCGACAAGCTCTACGTGCCGCTCGAGCAGGTCGACCGCATCACACGCTATGTTGGCCCCGACGGCGACAAGCCGCGCCTGACCAGGCTCAATACCGCCGACTGGACGCGTGCCACCAACAAGGCACGCAAGAACGCCAAAAAGCTGGCGTTTGACCTGGTCGACCTGTATACGCGCCGCTCGTCGATTACCGGTATCGCCTGTCCGCCCGATACGCCCGAGCAGATCGAGATGGAGGAGAGCTTCCCCTACGACGAGACGCGCGACCAGCTGGAGGCTATCGCCGACATCAAGGCCGACATGGAGGCGCCCAAGCCCATGGACCGCCTGCTGTGCGGCGACGTGGGCTTCGGCAAGACCGAGGTTGCCCTGCGCGCGGCGTTTAAGTGCGTGGACTCCGGCCGCCAAGTCATGGTGCTCTGCCCCACGACCATTCTGGCCCAGCAGCACTACGAGACGTTCTTTGAGCGCTTTGCTCCGTTTGGCCTGGAGGTCGAAGTGCTCAGCCGCTTCCGCACCCCGGCGCAGCAGAAGCGCGCGCTCAAGGCGTTTGCCGAGGGCACGATTGATGTGCTCATCGGCACGCACCGCTTGCTTTCTGCCGACGTGAACCCCAAGAACCTGGGCATGGTGGTCATCGACGAGGAGCAGCGCTTTGGCGTGCAGCACAAGGAGCAGCTCAAGAACCTGCGCGAGCAAATCGACGTGCTCACGCTTTCGGCCACGCCGATTCCGCGAACCATGCAGATGGCCACGAGCGGCGTGCGCGACATGAGCCTGATCACCACACCGCCGACCGGGCGTCGTCCCGTGATCGTGCACGTGGGGGAGTACGACCCCGACGTGGTGAGTGCGGCGATTCGCCTGGAGGTGGGCCGCGGCGGTCAGGTGTATTACGTGTCCAACCGCGTCAAGACCATCGATGATGCCGTGGCGCGCGTGCACGAGGCCGCGCCCGAGGCGCGCGTGGGCGTGGCGCACGGCAAGATGAGCCCGCGCGAGGTCGAGGACGTGATGATCGAGTTCGCGACCAAGAAGATCGACGTGCTCATCGCCACGACCATCGTGGAGAGCGGCATCGACAACGCAACGGCCAACACGCTGATCATCGAGGACTCGCAGCGCTTGGGCCTGGCACAGCTCTACCAGCTCAAGGGCCGTGTTGGCCGCTCGGCCACGCAGGCATACGCGTACTTTATGTTCCCGGGTGAGCTGCCGCTCACCGAGGAGGCTACGGCGCGTCTGACTGCACTTTCCGAGTTCCAAGACCTGGGCAGCGGCATGCGCATCGCCATGCGCGACCTGGAGATCCGTGGTGCCGGTTCGCTCATGGGTGCCGAGCAGCACGGTAACCTGTCGAGCGTGGGCTTTGACCTGTTTACGCAGATGCTGGGACAGGCCGTGGCCGAGGCGCGCGGCGACGACGATGCCGGCGTGGAGGCGGCGAGCGTGGGTATTAACCTGCCGGCCGACTACTTCTTGTCCGAGGAGTACATGCCGGCGGTGGACCAGCGCGTGCTCGTGTACCGCAAACTCGCGGCGGCCGAGGACTTGGAGAGCATCGATGAGGTGCAGGAGGAGACCGAAGCCGCGCATGGCGAGCTGCCGTTGGCGGGACTCAACCTGTTCAATCGCGCGCGCATCCGCATTCGCGGCGAGCGTCTGGGGCTCGAGAGCGTCACGCTCAGTGGCGGTCGCATCACGTTTTTGGGTGTCGACGTGCCCAAGAAGGTGGCCTTTGAACTAAAGACCCGCTATGGCGCGGTGAACTTCCCCAAGAGCCGCAAACTGTCGGTGCCCTACAAGGCGGGCGCCGGCGCAGGCAGCGGCCTGGGTCGCGGCCTCGACGCCAACGACGGCACCGGCCCGGTGGCGGCGGCGCTCATGCTGCTGCAGCAGTTGGGTGCCAGCGACGACGACTAACAAGTAGGGGGCGTGGCGGGAGGAAGTCGTCTTTGTCCCGCCACGTTGCAGGTTGATTCCAGCCCGACCGAAAGGAAAGCATGTTCGGATACATCTATAAGAAAGATATCGCCATTATCGCGGTTGTCCTGTGCCTTTGTCTGGGCGTGGGCAGCTTCTTCGATTATCAGATCTCGTGCGCGCTGTTCAACATCGGCAGCATGTACGGCCGCTTTATCGAGGCTGCCGGCGAGCTGCCGTTTGAGCTGACGGCGAGCATTGCGGGCGTTATGCTCGTGCGCGCGGTGCGTCCCGATTCCAGAGGGAGCAAATGGCTCACTGCGCTCGGCATCCTCGTCAACGTTGGCTTGGCCGGCTACGAGATCGTTTCGTCCCTGCGGGTTGGCGGTAAGCTCATCGCGGTTCAGCTGGTGCTGACGTTTGTGCTGGTCATCGCTGCTAACCTTGTCGTCTATCGCCTCACGCGCACGACCGAGCCCGACGAGCTCACGCGCTGGGCGTTGATGGTGCTTGTCGTGTGGGTCGCTCAGGCCATCATCCTCAACGTGATTGTCAAGCCGCTGTGGTCGCGCCCACGCATGC
>CAUACA010000043.1 GCA_958427355.1 uncultured Collinsella sp.
GCAGGTTGCCGTCCTCGTCGAACAGGCCCTCCTTAACCGAAGTGCCGCCGACGTCAATGCCGATGTAGTACTGCTTAGGTTCCATGGGAGCCCACCTTTCTCGTTTAAACATTGCCTGTATGGTACCGCTCCCAAGGCAAAAACCTGCCAAAAAGGGGCAGGTTTGTTTTGGCAGGTTTTATCTGTGAAAACGCAAACGACCGCTCAAAAGGTCGCGCAGGGCCTTCGCCAAATATAAGGGCGCCGGGAGGCGGAGACTCCCGGCGCCCGTCAAAGGGACTGTGTTGTCTGTTGGACCGCACGGCCCATCGCGGCGATAACGCCAACTAGGCCTTAAGTGCCTGCAGCTGCTTGTGGATCTCGATGAGCTCCGTCGCCATGACGCGCATGGTCTCGGTGCCGGCCATCTGGTCCTCGGCATGCAGCAGAATCAACGGGGCCTCGCCGTTACGCTCGCCGTTGGCCTCCTTCTTCAGAAGCCCCATGTGAACATCGTGGCCACCGTTATAGGCCTCGTCGCCCTGCTTGATAAGCTCCTCGGCGGCGTCAAAATCGCCCTCCTTGGCCTTTTGCACGGCATTGATGTACATGCTCTTGGCGGTACCGACGTAGCTGATGATCTCAAAGCAGGTCATCTGCAGTTCGTTCATATCCTCCATGCGGAGCACCTAGCCCATCACGCTGACGCAGTGGTCGATGATGCCGGCAGCGTTCATGCGGCCGTAGTCGACCATGTTGATGACCTCGACCGGGAAACGACCGGCGGCCTCCTTCTCAAAATCGCCCTTGGTGTAGCCGATCTGCGGACCAAGCAGCAACATGTCGCACTCGCTCAGGTGATCGTGGGCCTCGTTCATGGGACGAGCCTCGACCTCAATATCCAGACCACGGTTTGCAACCTCGGCCTGCATCTTCTGGACCAGCAGGCTCGTGGACATACCGGCATTGCAGCAGAGCATGATCTTCTTCATGGTTTCCTCCTTATAACTGCGCGGCGCGCAGACGACGACTGGTTTTATTCCTTGCGGCTATTGTGCCAACCCCCTGCATCTTTACACAAGGGAGAGAGTCGCGGGCACCGGCACCGCGTACCGGTGCCCGCAACGGTGAAAGGGACGAACGTTAGGCATTCTGCTTGGCGAGAGCCTCCTGCTTGGCGATTGCCTTCTCGGAAATCTTCATAAAGGGCAGGTAGACGGCCATGCCAATGACAATCTCGAGAGCCTGCCACACACCGGCGCGCCAGTCAAAGCCTGTAGCGAGCAGGGCATTGATGACGGGAGGCATAGTCCAGGGCACCTGGGCGATGCAGGGGCTGATGATGCCTGCGCAGGTAAGGCCATAGGTGATGCCGATGAACAGGTCGGGAAGAAGAACGAACGGAATCATGAGCGGCAGGTTGTACACGATGGGGTAACCGTAGATAACCGGCTCGTTGATGTTGAACAGACCAGGTAGGATAGCCATCTTGGAAACGGTCTCGGATGCCTTGTTCTTGGAGAACAGGAGCGTGTCGAGCAGAAGCATGAGGGTGCAGCCCGAGCCGCCGATGAGGGCGAAGCTGTTAACGATCTGCATGTTCATGTAGTGATCGGGCTGGATGGTGCCACCGGCGGCAAAGGTAGCCATGTTGTCGACGATGAGCATGGTCAGAATCGGCTCGACGGTAGCGCCAGAGATGGTGGACTGGTGAATACCGACGCAGAACAGCAGGTTAGCAAGGGTGTAGATGAGGATAACAGCCCACGGACCGGCGTTCATGATGCTCTTGAGCGGGTTGGAGATGCACGTGGAGATGATGGCGCACAGATCGGTGCCGGCGCACACGGCGAGCAGGGCTGCGGCAAGAGCGAAAATCGCGAGGTTAAGCAGCATCGGGATCATGACGTTGAAGGAGTTGGAGACCGCGGGAGGCACGCCCTCGCCCAGCTTAACCTTGAGCTTCTCGACGCCAGAAATCTTGATGAAGAGCGAGACGGAAAGCAGGGCGATGATAATAGCCGAGAACAGACCGTTGGTGCCGGTGTTGGCAGTTGAAAGGGCGCCCGTGACCTCGGCGGAGGTGATCTTGTCGGTGAGCAGCGGGCTCGTGGCGGCAAGCGTGGCGGTGACCTGCTGCGGCATCATGATGACGAAAGCAGAGATAGCGACGACCACGCAAGCGAGCGGGTTATCGAAACGCTTGTTCTTAGCGAGGCTGTAGCCAATCAATCCGGCCAAGATAATGGCAGAGACGTTGAGGGTGCCCAGCGTAATTGCCGAACCCCACGTCTGAAGGTTGGCAAGGCCCGCCGCATCGAACGGGAACAGGGGGAACACGACGTTGTTAATAAGAACCGCGATACCCGCAAGGATATAGAGCGGCGTGATGGTCGCGAAGGCGTCACGCAGGGAACGCAGGTGAACCTGGTTTCCCACCTTCGCAGAGACCTCGGCAAACTTGTCGAGGAAGCTCTTTCCGTTGTCACTGGCCATGATTGCTCCTAACTTTCAAATCTGGCCTTTTCCTATGCGCACGGTGGTCTGTCGCCCTCTGCCACCAGATGTGCCATGTGTTGCGCGCGGCGGCGCGCGGTCTGGGCGTTCGCCCGGTCGCTAATCAACCACGTGGGTTGTGGCGACCTGTTTGAGCCAGGCCGCTGACTTCTTAAGGCGGCGCTTGTAGCCGTCCATAAGGTCGACCTCGACAAAACCGTAACGGTTCTTAAAGGCATTAGCCCAAGACCAGTTATCGATGACGGCCCAGTAATGGTATCCGCGGCACTTGGCGCCCTCGGCAATTGCCTTGGCCACCCACTCCAGGTGCTGACGTACAAAGTCGACGCGGTAGTCATCCTGGATGGTTCCTTCGGCGTCACGGTTCTTGTATTCATCCATGATGCCGATGCCATTCTCGGAAACGAACCACTCAAGGTCGGGGTAGTTCTTAGCGCAGTCCATGCCAAAGTCGTAGAGGCCCTGCGGGTAGATCTCCCAGCCGCGGCTCTCGTTCATAACGGCGTCGGGCCATACGTACTCGTCGGCAAAGTGCGGCAGGCCGTACTGGTCGACCTTGCTCGCCGGCGCCTGAACACGCGTGGGGTGGTAGTAGTTGCAGCCGAGCCAGTCGACAACACCCTGCTTGAGAATCTCTTGGTCGCCGGCACGGAACGGGAGCTTAACGCCGCCCTCGGCCAGGCTGTCGAGCACGTCGGCAGGAAGCTCGCCCTTGGTAATAAGGTCGAGCCACCAGCGATTGTTGATGCCGCTGGTCATACGCACGGCCTCGAGGTCTGCCTCGCTGGGATTCTGCTTGGTGTAAACCGGGGTAAAACAGTTGATCATGCCGATCTTGGCATCGGCGCGAATAGCGCCCTCGTCATAGGCGCGACGATAGTTGGCCACGGCCAGCGCATGTGCCAGCGAAATGTGATACTGCACGGTGCGGGCGCGGCTAAAGTCGTGGAGCTGCGGGAACCACACGCCCTCTTGATAGCGCTGTTCGGGCTCGACGATGGGCTCGTTAAAGGTGAACCAGTACTTAATCTCCTGGCCAAACTCGTGGAAGGCGACGTCGGCGTAATGCGCGTAAGCCTCGACGACCTCACGGCTCTCCCAGCCGCCACGGTTAAAGAGGTAGGCGGGCATATCAAAGTGGTACAGGTTGACAAACGGCTCCAAGCCGGCCTCGCGAGAGGCGCGGAACAGCTCGTGATACCACGCAGCACCCTCCTCATTAAGATTACCGTCGGCATCGAGCAGACGGCTCCACTGGATGGAAGTGCGATAGGTATTCAGGCCCAAGTCCTTCAAAATGCGAAGGTCTTCCTGGTACTTGGCCATAAAGTCATTGCCGGCATAAGAGCCAACGCAGTTGTAGAACGAACCCAGATCCTGGATGGACCAGGTGTCCCACAGGTTCTCGAGCTTGCCGCCCTGGTTCCACTGACCCTCAGTCTGCGGGCCGGACATAGCGGCGCCAAAGAAGAAGTCGCCGGGCAGCTGATACTGTGCCATCGAAGTCCTCGCTTTCGTGTTCTAGAGCTTTCGGTTGGAGACGGGGTTGCTTTGGCAGGCAATCCGGCGCGGGCGCGCACCAGGTATCTGGATACCCTGCCCGCCAAAACAAATCCGTCCCCAAACAACACAAGCAAACACCAATGCATCTCGCTTGTTGTCTGTAACTATAGCGCTCTAATTTATTATGTAAAGCGTCTTTTTTATTTTTATCTATCGAACTTCTTTGATGAAAGCCATATGGATGCTTTTTAAGTAGGTATACTCTCTTTATATCAACGCAAATATGAAGGGAGGATTGCATGATTCCCAAATACGAAGCGATAGCTGCAGATATCCGTCGAAGCATCGAGGACGGCGCCCTTAAGCCGGGCGATAAGTTGCCCACCGTCGTTGAGTTCTGTGAGCTCTATAGCGTTTCCAAAATCACCGTCAAACGAGCGATTGAGCAGATCACCGAGGAAGGCCTTATTACCAGCCGGCGCGGATCGGGCACCTACGTCAAGGACACGGCGGGGCTTCCCGGCCAGGTGTTTTTCCAAGGCAAGAACGACCGTGCCCAAGGCTTTTCGTACGAGCATCGCGGGGAGAAAGTGACCTCGGTGGTCTACGATTTCTCGATCGTCAATCCGCCGGCAGAGGTTGCGACCCAACTGGGAATGGCCGAAGACGACTTTGCCTATCACATCGTGCGCGTACGCGAGGTCGATGGTCAGCCCATCGTTATCGAGTACACCTATATGCCCCTCGAGCTGATTCCGGGTCTTAAGAAAAAAGACCTGTACGCATCGATCTACAGCTTCATCCGCGAGCAGTGCGGACTCAAGATCTCAAGTTTCCACCGTACCATTCGCGCCGTCGCGGCAACTGAGGAAGAGGCTGAGCGCCTGGATACCAAACCCGGCTCCCCCCTGCTCGAACTCAACCAGATTGGCTTCTTGGATAGCGGCACCGCGTTTGAATATTCTATCTCGCACAACGTAGGCGACCGCTTTGAGCTGCACAACGTAACGTTGGCATAGGTTTGTAATCCGGTGGGCGCTCGTTTTGAGCTGTCTTACGCGGCACCCGCACAACCTTATGGGAGTATGCACATGTCCGATTTGATT
>CAUACA010000044.1 GCA_958427355.1 uncultured Collinsella sp.
GCATACGCGTTGCCCGCGATGGCGGCGGCCAGGGCATCCTGCGGAGACAGCGCCGAAGTGGCCAAGCTATCGAGCGGATTGGAGCCCGCGGCGTCACGAGCGCCGACAAGTGCCTCGAACGAGGATGCCGGAGCGGACGGCCCCGGCTCGGGCGCAGGTGCGCTCACCACAACGGGCTCGGGCTCAGCGTCGGCAGGCACATCGGCAACACCAGCCGCGCGCAGCTCTTCCAAGCTCTCAAGCGTGCCTTCGATATCCTCGTGCGTCTCCTCAAATTCCGCCGCAACGCCCAGGAATTCCTGGATGTTCTCGGCGCGGCTCTCGGACTCCATGGTGCCCTCGGCGCGGAAGGCCTGCAGCAGGCCCGTCTTGTTGACAATCATCTCGACGACGTCCTTGAGCTCGCCGTCCATGCGCCGGCCCTCGCGCACCAGCGCCACAAAGCTCGACAGGCCGTTGCGCACCTTGGCGCTAAACATGCCCGTCTCGGCCGTCGCAATCTCACAGGCTTGGAAGAACGAGCAACGGTTGTCGCGCGCCAGCTGCTCAATCTTTTGGATCGAGGTGGAGCCGATGCCGCGGCGCGGCGTGTTGATGACGCGCTTGATGCTCATCTCGTCTGCCGGGTTCACGATCATCTTGAGGTAGGCCATGACGTCGCGGATCTCGGCGCGGTCGAAGAATCGCGTGCCGCCGACGATCTTGTAGGGCACGCCCGCGCGCAGAAACATATCTTCGAGGATACGCGACTGGGCGTTGGTGCGATAGAACACAGCGATATCGTCGTAACTCGTGCCCTTAGAGTGCAACTTTTCGATCTCACCGGCAATCCAGCGGCCCTCGTCGCGCTCGTCGCTCGCTTGGAAGGCCTGGATCTTCTCGCCATCGCCCTCGGCCGTAAACAGGCGCTTGTCCTTGCGCTGCGAGTTGTGGCGCACCACGGCATTGGCGGCGCTCAGGATGTGACCCGTGGAGCGATAGTTCTGCTCCAGCTTGACGGTCTTGCAGTTTTTAAAGTCCTTCTCAAAGTCCAGGATGTTGGTGATGTCGGCGCCGCGCCAGCTATAAATGGACTGGTCATCATCGCCTACGACCATGAGATTTTGGTACTTGGCGGCCAGCAGGTTGGCGATCTCGTACTGGACGTGGTTGGTGTCCTGATACTCGTCGACGCTAATGTAGCGGAAGCGCTCCTGGTACTTGTCGAGCACCTCGGGGCGAGTGCGCAGCAGCTCGAGCGCGCGCACGAGCAGGTCGTCGAAGTCCATCGCGTTGGCGGCGCGCAGGCGGCGTTCCAGCTCCATATAGACCTGTGCGGCCTTTTTGTCGTTGGGGCTGTCGGCGGATTTGAGCATGTCCTCGGGGCCGATCATGGCGTTTTTGGCCGAACTGATCTTGCTGCGGATCATGTTGATGGGGAATTGCTTTTGCTCGATACCGAGCGCCTGCATAATATCGCGCACCATGCGCTTGGAATCGTCGTCATCGTAGATGGTGAACTGACCGGTGTAGCCCAGCAGGTCGGCGTCCTCGCGCAGCATGCGCACGCACATAGCATGGAAGGTGCACACCCACATGCCGCGGGTACCACTGGGGATGAGTGCCGCCAGACGCTCGCGCATCTCGGCCGCGGCCTTGTTGGTAAACGTGATGGCAAGGATCTGCCAGGGCTTAACGCCCAGGTCGCCTAGCATATGTGCGATGCGGAAGGTCAAGACGCGGGTCTTGCCCGAGCCGGCGCCGGCAAGGACCAGCAACGGACCCTCGGTGGTCAGGACCGCCTCGCGCTGGGCGGGATTAAGGCTGTCGATGTCGACGAGCGGCTTGGCGGGTTTGGGTGCCGGCGCGGAAGCGTCGTAGATGTCGAGCGGGACGAGCTCGGGCTCCGGCACAGCGGGGGCGGTGTATGCATCGAGCGGCACGGGTTCCGGCGTGGGCGGCGCGGGTACCGCGGCGTTCTTTTCCCAGGGCAAGGGCTGGGTCATGGGCGACTCCTCATCTGACGGACGGCGCGCCTGCGGACAGCGCCATAGTTTGAGCCGTACTAGTATACCGAGCCGCGCGGACACCGACGCAAATCACACCACGACTCTGTGCGCCGCCGTCAGGCCCGCCCCAGCGGATTTGACGCAAAGTAACCTGTCCTCATTGCACCAATCACAGAGCCACCGGTGTCACGGTAGCAGCAGCGAGCGGCGGCCAGAGCGAACAAATTGGCATGAAAAGAGGGCGGCATAGACCTTTTGGTCATGCCGCCCTCTTTGAATGACAAGTTGTCGCTCTGGCCGCCGCGCAGCGTCAACCAAGTTACAGGCCGAGCATGGGCTCCAAGACGAAGAAGTACGCGAGCACCACGATGCCCAGAATGATGCGGTAGACGCCGAAGCACTTGAAGTCGTGACGGCGGACGAAGCCCATGAGCCACTTAATGGCGATGAGCGAAACCACAAAGGCCACAACGCAGCCCACGCCCAGGATGGCGATCTCGTTGGCGCCAAAGGTACCGCCCTTGATGAAGTACTTGACCAGCTTGAGCGCACTCGCGCCAAACATGACGGGAATGGCCAGGAAGAACGTAAACTTGGACGCCACCGAACGCGTGCAGCCCAAAAGCAGGCCGCCGATGATGGTGGAACCGGAGCGCGACGTGCCCGGAATCAGCGAGAGCACCTGGAAGCATCCGATGCCCAGTGCGGTCTTCCAACTTAGGTCCTCGAGCGCGATGATGGAACCAAAGTCCAAATCCTCGTCATCGCCCTCATCCTCAGCGGCAGCCGCGGCGGGCGCCGCAAAGTGCGCACCGGCGGGACGTCCACCTGACACCACAGCACGCGAACCAAACGAACCGGCAACGGCCATTTCCTCGCGCTTGCTCGCGCGCCAGTTCTCGATCACGATAAACAGCACGCCGTACACAATGAGCGCCAGCGCCACGACGGGAGCATTGTAGAAATGCTCCTCCATCCAGTCGTTGAGCGGCAGGCCGATCGCCGCGGCGGGAATGCAGCCGAGCACAATCTTGCCCCACAGCACCCAGGTGTCGCGACGGCCCTCCTTGCCCTTGCTGGGCGAGAACGGATTGAGCTCATGGAAGAACAGCACACAGACGGCCAGAATGGCGCCGAGCTGAATCACGACCAGGAACATATTCCAGAACGTCTCGCTCACGTTCATCTTGACGAACTCGTCCACCAAGATCATGTGACCGGTCGACGAAACAGGCAGCCATTCGGTGATGCCCTCAACCAGGCCCATGAAGGCAGATTTTAGAAGCTCGATAATATCCAAAGGGACCCCCTCGTTAGACACCCGCCGATATTGTCTGCGGACGGTGCGGGCGATATCCCATTATCAACCGTTGGCGGCGCGCCTGCGCCTACCCTTACCAAAAAACTCGCCCGTTCACAGAATTGCGAGTGGTCAAACCCAAATCCTTGGGTATAACTGCAACAAGATAAAGTGTCCGGCGGCCAACGCGCCCGCGCCCGCCCGATGCACGAGCCCCGCGCCCGTGCGATAGACCAAGGAGGAAACCATGAACGAGGGCTACACCAAGGTATTTGTTTCACTCGACGGTACTGAGCAGCAGGATTTTGTGCTCGCACGCGCCATCAAGGTCGCCGCGAACAACGGCGCCAAGCTAATCATCGGCCACGTTATCGATTCCACGGCGCTCGAGAGCGCCGGTTCCTATCCGGTCGATCTGGTCAACGGCCTAGAGGAGGCATTTAAGAACTCCATCGCCAAGCAGCTCGAAGAGGCCAAGGCCAATCCCGATATTCCCGAAGTCGAGGTCATGATTCGCGCCGGCCGTATTCGCGAGACGCTCAAGGACGAGATGCTCGACGTGGTTAAGCCCGACCTGGTGCTCTGCGGCGCCCGCGGCCTGTCCTCGATCAAGTATGCGCTGCTGGGTTCGATTTCGACGTTTTTGCTGCGCAACACCGACTGCGACATTTTGGTCGTGAAGTAGGTTCCTTCCCGTCGGCGCAAGGCCTGTGGGGTTATCACGCCGACGTCCTCGCCGCTTCGCGGCTGCGGGATGTCGGCTTAGATAACCCCTCCCGGCCTTGCGCCTTCGTCACCGTACTTCAGCGAGCTGGCTGATAAAAGATGGCGTGCCGCCCCGATTGGGGCGGCACGTTTTGTTTGGGCGGGCGTCTGCCGCGTGCGTTACTCGAAGTATTGGAACTTGTTGGTTGAGAAGGCAAACGTTACGACGAAGCCTTCGCCGGGTTCGGATGCTGCGGTGACGTCGATGCCCATCTTGGAGCACAGGCGCGCCACCAGGTAGAGGCCGATGCCCGTTGCGCGCTTGGTGGTGCGGCCGTTGTCGCCGGTAAAACCCTTCTCGAACACGCGCGGCAGGTCGGCCGCGCTCACGCCGCAGCCGTTGTCCGCGACGGTAAGCTCGATGCGCTCGCTCGCCAGGCCCTCGTCCAGCAACGCACCCGAAAACACGATCTTTGCGCCGTCCTCACGCGCATATTTAATGCTGTTCTGAATGAGCTGGCCCAGAATAAACTCGAGCCACTTTTCGTCGGTAAAGACCTCAAAGTCGAGGTTCTCGCACACCGGCGCCACGTGTGCCGCGATGAGCTCGCGGGCGTTGGCTTTAATCGCGCCCGTCACCAAGGTCTTAAGGTCCCAGCGACGAATCAGGTAGTCGCGCTCCACAACCTCCGAGCGCGCATAGTACAGCGCCTGGTCGATATAGCGCTCCACGCGGGCAAGCTCGCGACCGAGGTCATCTACGCGCGACAGGTCATCTTCGCTGCCGTCCAGGTTTTCCAAAATCAGATGGGCTGCCGCCAGAGGCAGCTTGGCCTCGTGGACCCAGCTCTCGATATAGTCGCGATAGTCATCGGTCT
>CAUACA010000045.1 GCA_958427355.1 uncultured Collinsella sp.
CAATCGCAAGGAGATGATGGGGCGGAATGTCAATCCTGGTCTAACAGAGCCTTTTCTATTGGGGATGACGTGGATCTTCATAATAGAATCGAGTGCGAACTCGTGATCGGGATCGCGATGCAGCAGTAGGCCGCCGATCACGTAATCGAGTACAAACAGCACGATAGTGAACGGGCCGAGGACGACTTTCATTATGCACTCCTGGACAAATATCTGAGAGGGCGTGCGGACTCGACGGTCCCACCGGATGACCCTGAGGTGCAACAGGTGTTCCCCCACGCTCGCCCCAGTTTTCCATGGGACATAGATCGTCGTCTGCAATACGAACAGGATTGCACACAGAAGCATCAAGTTGCCCTGCGAGGAGGTGGACGTATCGAGGTAGAAAATGTACGCGCATGCGTAGAAAATACTAACGACCCCTGCGCTCACTACATAATCGACCAACAAGGACACAAGTCGGCGTGCGAAGAAAACACATCCTCCGCCACTGCGGGCGGCAGGCTGCTGGACCCTCTGCGCGCGCTCACTCGGACGGCGTTTTGCCTTGTTGGCAGACATTAGTGCCCTTTCTGTCGCGATGGCCGCAGCGCACCGCATCAACGATGCTCGCTATGCGATGCGGATGCGGCCGCTCATTTTACTCGTCTATGCCGAGCTCCTCGAGGACGGCGGTCTTGTACAAGATCGCCTTTGCACCAAAGACAGCCTGGATGCCGCCATCGACATCCAAAACTCCGGCAGCGCCAAGCTTTTTGAATGCATCGTGATCGACCTTGGCAGGATCTTTCACCCCAACGCGCAAGCGGGTAATGCACGCATCCACATCCTCGATATTCTCGGGACCGCCCAGTGCCTCGACGATCACTTTCGCATCATCGGCAAGGTCGCCTTTGGCAGGAGCCTTCGGCTCTTCAATCGTCGCTGCCTCCTCATCGCGACCGGGTGTCTTGATATCGAATTTGGTAATCAGGAAGCGGAAGGATAGGTAATACAGAGCGAACCACGCAACACCGACCGGGATCTCGAGTAGCCAGTTTGTCTTGGCGTTTCCCTGCATGATGCCAAAGAGGAAGAAATCTATGAAGCCGCCAGAAAACGTATTACCGATTCTGATGTTCAAGATATCGGCGACAAGAAACGATATGCCGTCAAAGAACGAATGCAGCACATACAAAGGTGGGCAAACGAAGAGGAACATATACTCGAGAGGTTCGGTGATGCCGGTCAGAAACGACGTCAGGGCAACACCCAGAAAAAGGCCGGCATATTTCTCGCGGCGCTCCTTGGGCACACAGTGGTACATGGCCAGTGCGGCGGCGGGCAGACCGAACATCATGGTCGCGAAGCGCCCCGCGAAAAAGCGCGTCCCCTCGGTAAACAGGCCGGTGTGATTCGGGTCGGCAAGCTGGGCGAAGAAGATGTTCTGGGCACCAACCACGGAGTGGCCGGCAACGACAGCGGTGCCGCCCAGCTCCGTGTACCAGAACATGGGATAGATCATGTGGTGCAAGCCGATGGCCCCACACAGGCGCATGAGGAAGCCATAGAAGAACGTACCGACGACACCGGCAGCAGAGATAACCTCTCCCGCATGAACGAGCAGCTGCTGAAACGGCGGCCAGACGATATAGAACAGGGATCCGACAAAGATCGCTGCCAGGCTCGTGACGATAGGCACGAAACGCGAGCCGCCAAAGAAGCCCAGGACCTGCGGAAGCTGGATGTTCTGGTAGCGGTTGTGCAAGGTGACGGCCACGAGGCCAATGACGAGAGCGCCGATGACGCCGGTATCAATCGCCGCACCGTCAGGGTTAAAAATCGAGAGCAGTGTAGACGAAGTCGCTGTCATGACTAGATATCCCACGATGCCCGCGAGCGCCGCCACACCCTTGTCGCGGCGGGCAAGACCAATGCAAAGTCCGATGCAGAGCAGCATGGGAAGGTTGGCGAACACCACGTTTCCCGCCGCGCTCATGACCTTGAAGGCCGCCTGTAGCCAAGGTACGTTCAACAGGGGGTATGCGGCAATGGTTGCGGAGCTGCTAAATGCGCCGCCGATTCCCAGCAGCAAGCCCGCTGCCGGCAGAATAGCAATCGGCAGCATAAATGCCTTGCCGATCTTTTGCAGTTGCTTAAACACGTGTCTCCTCTTTCTCGTGAATCTCTAACCGTGAACGTAGACTGTGACCCTACACATCCCCTCCTCTCCCGGCGTGCTGGCGTGGGCTGCCGTGCACCACGCGCTCGATATGCAAGGCAAGGTACAGACACTCGTCCTCGGGAACAGGGCAGCCATAGGACCGCGCCGTACGCGATGCAATCTCCTTGGCGCACTCGTAGGCATCGGGGTACTGTTGCATCACCGTGATTTGCAACTGGCGGTCACGGGACTCGGTGGCGGCATCGGACATATCGGACATGACAACACGCTGAGCGAAGAACTTAAGATGGACCATAAAACGGTAATAGGCAATTGTTGCCTCGTCCAAATCAATATCGAAGTACTCTTTAACGATATCGAGCGCGCCGCGTATGATCTTGGCCATCGTCGTCGCCGTCTGTATGCCCATACCACCCATCTCGGCGTTGACGAGGTGCATGGCGATGAATCCTGCCTCCTCCTGCGGAAGCGTGACGTGGAAGGTGCGGTCGATAAAGGAGATGGCGGTCTGGGCACATTCGAACTCATCGGGGTACACCATACCGATCTCATAGTTCAGGCGGTTATCGAGGGCCTGCCCCGCAAGGGCTCGCTTGACAGCAAAGTGAATATGATCCGTCAGCGCAAGATAGACCCCGTCATCGAGATTCCTGCCGAGACGCAGTTTGGCATGCTCGACAATCGCCCGCGTCGCCTCGAAGTACTCTTCGGGAATAGATGACACCAGTTGGCCCAGCTTGCCGGACAGCTCGGCGACGTGCTGGGTAAACAGGCGCTCTACGCTATCCTCGTCAATGAGGTCTCCGCGCTTGCGACCAAACGCAATCCCGCGCCCCATGGCAATGCAGTCGCTACCGCGAGCATCAACCACAACAGCAATATTGTTGTTGAGTACCTTTGCGACCTGCAACATACCCATACAATCCTTCGAACGTCCCGTCCAGAAAAAAAACGACACCGAAAGCGGCCAGCGGCCAACTTTCGGTGTCGCCTGTCATACAGTCACGATCCTCATCAAGTTTTTGACATCATACGTGCCGCATGTGACCCTGTCAACTCCAAACCAGGGGTGTGGGAGCAACGCCTCGCTGCCTCGCTGGCCATATCGAAAGACCTCGATGACTGACTACCGCCTCGAACAAGTTGCGGATTACCTCTGCACCATCGAACTCGCCTTAGTAAAGTACGAGGCCAAGGAGGACGGCGAGACATACAACAAGTTCTTCGGCGGCATCGGCACTTTCAAAAGGAACTGGCTCAAGCAAGCCCGCCGAAAGCAGATATAGCCGGTCCCGAAGCCTCGCAAGGAACGGTCACCTCTCCTTCGGCGAGAAGACAGACCGCCAGCGAGGAACCCTAGACGACGCGTCTCGAGCAGCTAACGTCGAAGCGGAAGCGAGAACATCGCAGGCACCAATCTCCAGCACCGCCTGCTTGGATGGACCAGCAGTCAGGATGAACCGCAGGCATCATGGCGAGTCGATACTGCCCGCATGCCCCCTTCGGATTAAGCGCCGAGCAGCTCCTGGGTGTGGGCAAACTCAGGCCCTCGCCTCCAACCGGGCAGGCGGTTGACCGCGAGGTTTCCCTGGACGTTGTGGACCAAGAGCAGATAGGCGTCCTCGCGCGAAAGCCCGGTCTCCCCCATGATCGAGGGGACCATCTGCTCAGCGCCGCGCTCGACGACGCGCGGCGGCAGATATCTGCCACCGTGGACACTCAGGTCGAAAAGACGTTTCCCGACGAGAGAATCTGCAACTATCAGGGAAGCTTCGCGCGCCTTCAGTGCAAACAGCCATGCTGCGACGAGTCCTTCGACGCGAGTTCCTACGTCGAGCGCATGCTCACGGGCATGGCGGGGTTCGAGGTCCGCAGCGAGGATGTCCCCCGATGTCCGCACTGCGGATGGCGGCTTGTGCCGTGGGTGCGCGACGACACGTTTCTGCAGGGTGCGGCATGGCGTGAGAGCCTCGGACGGTACGAGCGCTTCGTGCGCGAGCGCGGTAACGGCCGCGTGCTGTTGCTGGAGCTCGGCGTGGGCGAGATAACCCCCGGCATCATCACGCTCCCGTTCTGGAGCATGACCGCGAAGCTGCCGGATGCGCACCTGCTGAGCGTAAACATCTCGGGCGGCTCGGCCCCGCTGCAGCTTGGAAGCAAAGGAATCTGGCCACCACTCAAATAAAATCACCGCCATCTTGCATAAACGACGCCATGTTAAGGTGCCTGACACCATCCCTCTCCTGCAATAGAGGATCAAGCGTGAACAAGCAGCGCGAATACCCATCCCTGATGCGGCCGAACGGCCTGTACTCGCGCTCCTCGACGCCTCTGTCGGCAATCGACATAGAGACCTGGATGTAGGCGTAAGCATTGCGCCTACGAGCGATGAAGTCACACTCGAGCTTCCCGATACGGCCCGCAGAAAGCTCGTACCCGCGCGATGCAAGATAGAGGTAGATTTTCACGTCGGTATATACGCAAGATGCACCCCTTTTCCTCAGCGTTCATTTTATCGGTTATGGGGGTGCTTTTTTACATTTTATAAAAAAGCGTACCGATAACTTATTCCCAC
>CAUACA010000046.1 GCA_958427355.1 uncultured Collinsella sp.
CGAGGTAGCCCTCCTGGTCGAAGTGCATGATCTCGATCTTCTCGGTCTCCTTCATGTGTGTCCTCCCATCACATGTGCACGATTCTATACATCGCGCTTCTTGCCGATACCAATTATAGCCATACGATTGCTTGTTATTTAATACCAATCCAAACTCACGAAGATTTACGACGAACGGTCGGTTTCCTTGCCCGAGTGGTATTACAACGCCATTAGTTGTCTATTTCGATCTCCGCTGCCAACGGGCGCTCCACAACTCGCAGGCTAAAAATGCGTTGCGCCAGACCCGCCCAAGCGTTTCCGGCGCAACCGCGCAGTTTAGTTATTCGGCTTCCATCTCCGCTGTCACACGGCGATACATCTCGATAACCTGAGTCGTCGCCTTGGACGGATCCTGATAGTAGCGGCCATCACACGTCTCGGCCGAGACATAGCCCGTATAGCCGTGGCGCATGAGTGCCTCGAGGTCGGCACGCATATCACGTTCGCCGTCGCCCCAGGCAAGATGCGTCGTGCCGCCGCCCACATCTACAAAGTGAGTGTGAACGATCTTGTCGCCCAAAACCTCAAAGTAGCCGTCGATCGTGTCGCCGGCAACTTCCATGGCGCCAAAGTCGATACAAGCCTTACAATTGGGGCGATCGACCGCTTCGAGGATGCGTGCCACATCCTGTGCGGTGTTGACCAGCACGGACTCCGACGGCTGCAGCGCCTCGAGCGCGACGCGAATACCGCGCGTGTCGGCGTAGTCGCACACCGAGCGCAGCATGGCAACGCTGCGGGCCCAGGCGTCCTCAGCCGGCTCGTCCAGATAGGCCCAACCACTCGTCACCAGAATCTGCGGCACGCCCAACTCAACGGCTACGTCAATCACATTCTTAAAGTAGGAGAGGATGCGTTTTTGGCCCGCCTCGCCGCGCACCGCGACGTTCCACGGCTTGGGGTTATTCTGCTCGGGGCAAACGCACACGATCTTGATGCCGTACTGGGCGGCAAGGTCGCGAATCTTGTCCACCGAATCGTGCTCGTGGCAATCCACATACAGGTGCATCGAGCCGGTCCACAGCTCGATATTGCGATAACCGGCCTCACCTGCAGCCTTAAAGAACGTCTCGATGCTGTAGTAACGATGGTTGATGTTCATGAGCGAAAGCTCGGGTACGGCCATAGCCCTCCCCTTTCGTACAGGCTTTTAAAAAACAGGGGGCCGCCGCAGATGCGACAAGCCCCCAAAGATCGACGCAACCGTTAGACGCGATTGAAGCGCGATTCGAACATATTAGGCAAGCACGCCAAAGTAAGCGCCGATGATGCCCACGACCATGGTGCAGAGGATCAGGACCATCGGGTTGATCTTCTTGGAGAGCAGCCAGTAGTAGAGCCAGAAGGCGGCCATACCGAGCATACCGGGCATGATGCCGTCCAGGATGTCCTGGAGAGTCTGGGCGGAGTCGCCCTGACCGATGGCGATGGGCAGCGAAGCCCAGAACATGTCCTTGCTCATGGCGCCAACAACCATAACGCCGACAATGCCGACGCAGGCCATGATCTTTTGCATCAGGCCGGTCTTCTGAGCCTTGTCGAGGAAGCCAATGCCCAGCTCATAACCCTTGATAGCGCCAAAGATACGAATCAGGAACGCCGGGATGTTGTAGACGAGCAGGAAGGCGATGGGGCCAAAGACGTTGCCGGCCTGGCACAGGCTGATGCCCACGGCAGCGGCGACGACGCGCAGGGTGGACAGGAAGAAGGAGTCACCCAGGCCGGAAAGCGGACCCATGAGGGCGGCCTTGATGTCGTTGACGCTCTCGGGCTCAACCTCGCCACGAGCGACCTTTTCTTCCATGGCCATCGCGATGCCACCCACGAAGGGAGCGAGCTGCGGGGTGATGTTGAAGAATGCGCTGTGACGGTGCAAGGCCTCGGCGTAATCATCGGGACGGCCGGCATAGATCTTCTTGAGCATGTTAGCGACCATCAGGCAGAAGGCAATGTTCATCTGCTTGTAGTAGGTCCAGGAGAACTCCATGCCCAGGGCGCCGGTGTTGACGGCGCTCTTGATGAGGTCGGAGCGCGTGATCTTGTTCTCGGGACTAGAAGTCATCGTCCTCATCCCCTTCCGCGGAGAGCTGGGGCTGGGCTCCGCCCAGGCCGAGCAGGTCGAACTTGTCGATGCCGATGATGATGGCGATCAGGGCGACGCCCAGGACGGGCACATTGGCGTAGGAGCACAGCAGGAAGCCCAGGAAGTAGAAGGGCACGAGCTGCTTGGTGAGCACCAGGCGGCCGAGCATGGCGAAGCCCATGGCCGGCAGGATGTTGGCGGCAACGCCAAAGCCATCGAGGACGAACGTCGGGATGAAGTCGAGCAGGCCCTGAACAGCGTCGGCACCCAGATAGAAGGAGACCGAGCACAGGATAAAGGCCAGGACGACAATCACGAGACCGATAATCCAGTGCATAGCGTAGATACCCTTGAGGTTACCCTTGCTGGCAAAGACATCGGCACGGTCGACCAGAAGGGGCATACCGGCGTTGACGACGTTCTTGATGGCCAGGCACAGAGTGGCGATGGGCATCGCGAGCGCGATAGCGGCCTCGGTGCTCTGACCCAGCTGAATAGCGAAGGCGCAGGCGAGCACGCCGCCAATCGTCTCATCGGGCGGCACGTAAGCGCCGATGGAGATAGAACCCATGAAGAGCAGCTCGAGGCTCGCACCGATGGCGAGGCCGGACTGCAGGTCCCCGAGGACTATGCCGACGAGCGGGCACAGAACGATCGGGCGGAACGCATAGAGCGTACCGAGCTGATAATCGAGCTTACCGAAGGCAGCGATAAGTCCGATGAGGATCGCTTGAACAAGCATTGTTCCTCCCTTTGATCCCTCTTGGATCCGCGCGGCGATTCCCGACTTGTCAGCGCGCCCTTTTCCATGCCGACAATCGCCCAGACAGATCCAGCTTGTACCGGTGTGCTGTTAACACCTAAACCGGTGCAAATGATTTGATACCAATTATATAGTCATGCAAAAACTATTTAATACCAATCGCTCAACGGGCGCGTACTCTCGGTGAACGGTAGATGGGGGTAACGGGTAAAGCGTTTATCCGGTACGCCCACGGATAGGGGCGGCGCCGTACGTGCCGCCCCGTGGTTCCCAATTAGAGGGCGCTTAGGGCATCGACCTTGGGGTCGTCGGCCAGAGCGCGAATCTCGACCTCGACACCGCGGCCGACGAGCTCGCGAATGTCCTCTTCCTCGGCAGCAGTCACAAAGATCTGGCGGGAAATCTTACGGGCATCGGGACGCTGCTCGTCCTTGGACTTGGTGTTGCCCAGGTTGATGGAGGTGATCTGCGGGCAGCCGTCGACAAGCTGCTTGGCCTCGGCGATGCTGGCGACGCAGATGATCATCTTGTACTTATCGGTAACACCGGAGTTGATGGCCTCGATGGCGTGCTCCATGTCCTTGATGACGAGCTTGACATTGGCCGGCTTTCCCATCTTGAGCGTGGTCTTCCAGACGGGATCGTTGGCAACCTTGTCGCCAACGCAGAAGATGCAGTCGGAGCCCAAGCCCTGGACCCAAGAGACGGCCACCTGGCCATGAAGCAGACGATGGTCGACGCGAAGCAGTTGAATCATGATTGACCCCCAAAGGTCTCATGCCGGAAACCCGGCCCCATTAATAGCAGGCGGTGACTAGAACTCTTCCTCGTCATCCGCATCGGTCAGCAGGTCGTTGACAAACTTGACGCGCGTGTCGTCAGCCGCGAGAATCTCGCGGATAACCTGATCGGCGGGAGCCTCCTGGTCCGAGAAGAGCAGCTGGATCAGCAGCGGCAGGTTCATGTTGGCAACCAGGTAGGTGTTGGGGCGCGTCTGGACGATCTTGGTGAACTCGTTGTTGACGCTGCCGCCAAACAGGTCGGTGCACACGATTACGTCGTCGGCGGGGTCGAAGGTCGCCAGGAGCTTGGCGGCTTCCTCGGCGACGTCGGTGCGGCCGTCGACAAACATCGACAGGTCGTGGACGTTATCGCGCGCGCCCGAGAGCAGCTCGGTGCTCTCTTTGATGCCGGTCGCAAAATGCGCGTGGCTGGCAAAGATGTATTGCCTCATTGCGGTTTCCCCCAAATGAAATTAGTAGTCGAACTGGTGGTAGTAGCGGCGGTACTTGAGGTTGTGCTTGGTGACC
>CAUACA010000047.1 GCA_958427355.1 uncultured Collinsella sp.
TGCAGCAGGGGCTCTCAATGTTTTTATGTCCTGCTCATATCGTCTGTGCCGGCACCTGGGGACACTCCTTTTGTCAAGAGTTTGGTGCAACAGGGGTAGGTTGCCTTGTGCCAATCTAAATAAGTTGCGGTGAGATAGTTCTTGAATTGGCCTTTTTGGGGTTAAACAGGAACTATCTCACCGCAACTGCGTTGAGCGTTTTTTGGCAGCTGGTTTACTTGCTTGCGAACAGCCAGACTAGGATGATCACCAGGATTGCGGCGACGATGCAGACGATGGCGCCGGTGAATTTGATGCGTGAGTCGCGGGTACGCTCGCGCACCGCGTCCTCGGTGGCCTCGAGCTGGGCGACTTCTCGCTCGGTCTCGGCGTGTTCGGCTTTGTCTCGGGCCAAGGATCCTGCAAGCGACTCAGTGATCTCTGGGTGGTCGTGCACCTCGGTCGCCTGTTCGATAATCGACTGCGCATGCGCGGCATCTGCTTGGGCGTTGGCTATGCCCTGCTCTTGGTCGCGGCGTGCCTTGTCCTCGGCAGCGATCTTCTCGCGCAGTTCGCGCTGGCGCGTTGCAGCGGCGGATTTTGCGGTCTGCAGCTCGTCGCGCGCGGCATCGGCCTCTGCCGTCACGGCCTGATGGGCTCGCTTGGCGTCGGCGATGGGGGCTTGCGCCTGCTCGACGGCCTGCTCGGCTGCGGCAAGCGAGTGCTCAAGGTCGGCGGTGATGCGCGGGACATCTTCTTCGGCTTTACGCAGGGCATCTGCCGTGTCGGAGATCTGCATCGAGAGCTCGCTGGTGCGCACCGTATAGTTGGCGGGATTTGCCGAGGGATTGCGTTGCAGCTCGGCATACTCATGACGCAGTGTCTCGAGCTGGGCGCGCGTGGCGTCGACGGTTTGTTGTGCGGCGGCAATGCCGGCGTCTCGCTCGGCCTGCACCTTGTCGCGGATGCGCTTGGAATCCTCAAGACGGCGAACGAGGCGGTTGCCGGTCTCGCGTGAGCTCGCCTCGCGGGCCTCCACGGCATCGAGCGCGGCCTTCAGGCGGAGCTCGGTCGCGTCATCCTCTGTCTTCATTTGTTCGAGCTGACCCTTGAGCTCTGCTACTTTGGAAGCATGGACATCGCGATCGATTTCGGCTGCCGCAGCGGTCTTTTGCGCTGTGGCGATCGCCTGACGCTGGTCGGCGACGATCTGCTCGTAGCGGCCTGCGATATCCTGGCGCGTCTCGAGCTCCTCGGCCTGATCGGCAATGCGCTGCTCAAGTTCGGCCAGGTGGGCGCGGGCATCGGCAAGTGCCTTTTTCGCGGCGTTCATCTCGCGCATGGCCGAGGCACCCTGGGCGATAAAGGTGCCCACGGCGTTCGCAGTGTTCGAGACAGCGGTCCCCAGATCGCGGCTCGCGGCGGGGGAGTGCGGGGCGGTCGGGCGAGCGGTGTCGGCAGCGTCCGCATCGGCAGCCTGTGGCGCGGCGATATTGCCGGTACCGCCCTCGACCACAGAAAAGCCTGCTGCGTGCGGATCGACCGCATCGGCGCCAATCGTGGGGTGCTCGAGCTGCAGAAACGAGGGCATGGTGCTGCCCTGGTCGGCAACCGGAGTCTCGCCGGGCACAAAGGTCGAGGCCGCCTCGGCGGCCTCCTCTTCCTCGGCATCAATATCGGCATCGGCGACGGCGTCTTTCATCGCTTTGACAGCATCCATCATGGAGTCCATGACGGCATCGAGCTCTTCTTCCGAAGACACCTCGATGGGGCCCGCTGCTTGCGGGGTGTCGTCCTGTACAGGGGCGTCGTCCTGAGCGGGCGCATCGTCGTTTTGCTCATCGGCGTTTTCTGATTCGGGGGTTTCCGCCGTAGCGCTTTCGTCCAAGATTGGGCCGTCGACGTCGGTACCATCGCAGGTCACAGCGTCAGTATCTGTGGTGACGTCTGCGGGATCATCAATATGCTCTTGAGTCTGGGGGTCCAGCTCGTCTGTCATAGGCATGTGCTCCTCATCGTTGTTTGTCACCCTATGATAAAGTCTCGCGCCGACATCCCGCGCGCCGCAGCAAAGTTTCAAAACGTGTTCGATGGCTCGATCTGATAACAATAACTCGGCCGCTTTATCCAGCTTGTACTTGACAATCCCTTCGCCGAACGACGTGGTGCCGTTCGCCTACCGTGGTCTTTTATTTTCGCTTGAACACGCTAAAGTTGCATCTCAGCTTTTGGCGCGTTTATTTGGATGCGCGCAGTCGGCGGGTTCGCCCGTCGCGATTTGAAAGGACTTTGTATGGGACTTTTCACTGGTAAGACCGTGATCGTCACCGGCGGCGGCAAGGCTACGCTTAAGGACGGCTCCGCTGGCTCCATCGGCTACGGCATCGATATCGCTTTTGCCAAGGAGGGCGCAAACCTCGTCATTACCGGCCGCAACGTCGCCAAGCTCGAGGCTGCCAAGGAATCCCTCGAGGCCGAGTACGGCGTCAAGGTTCTGCCTGTTCAGGCCGATGTCTCAGCTGGTCAGGACAACGAGGCCGTCGTCCAGAACGTCATCGACAAGGCCATTGAGGAGTTCGGCCGCATCGACGCCGTCGTCAACAATGCTCAGGCCAGCGCCTCGGGCGTGACCATCGCCGACCACACCATGGATCAGTTTAACCTGGCCATTTATTCCGGTCTGTATGCCACCTATCTGTACATGCAGAAGGCCTATCCGCACCTGAAGGAGACCAAGGGCTCCGTGGTCAACTTTGCCTCGGGCGCCGGCCTGTTTGGCAACTATGGCCAGTGCAGCTATGCTGCCGCCAAGGAGGGCATCCGCGGCCTGACCCGCGTTGCCGCCAACGAGTGGGGCAAGGACGGCATCAACGTCAATATCGTTTGCCCGCTTGCTTGGACCGCTGCGCTCGAGAACTTCCAGGATGCTTACCCCGAGGCGTTCAAGGCCAACGTCCACATGCCGCCGGCGGGTCACTACGGCGACGTCGAGAAGGAGATCGGCCGCGTTGTCGTTCAGCTCTGCGGTCCCGACTTTAAGTACATGAACGGCGAGACCATCACCCTCGAGGGTGGCATGGGCCAGCGTCCGTAGGGGTTGCGCGGTTTTACCAAACCGCGCAACGGCTCGACGCTGCGCGGGCCGCATTTGGACAATCTGACGTTCAACTTCAAGGGCGCGACCAGAAGGTCAGCGCCCTTTCGTTTCACGTCACCTTGTCTCAAATGCGGCCCGCTCGCTGACTTATGCTCAACCTGCGGCGCCATTTTGCTTGAAGGCACCTTGCTCGCTCTGGCGGGCTTTCGCTCATATGACCCAATCCGCT
>CAUACA010000048.1 GCA_958427355.1 uncultured Collinsella sp.
CGTAGCGGGTGGTTTAAAGCTGGCCGCTGCGCGGCCAGCGGACTAAAGTCTTGAATAAAAAAACCGCCCCGTATGGAGCGGTTTTGCCCTTTATATATCGAGCGCCTCAGCCATCGCTGCCGTAGTGATTGCCGTGGTTCCACAGCAACTGCCCACCATTGCGGCGCCGGCATGTCTCCATTCGATGCATGCGCGCGCGAAAGCTTCGGGATTCTCGTGCCATACGGGGCCATCCTGAGTCTGGACCGGATCGCCTACGTTGGGACGCACCGTAACGGGAGTAGTCGCCGATGCAACCATCCTGGGCACCGCCGCATTCGCGGCCGCAAGCGAACAGCAATTAACACCAACCGAGTTTGCGCCGTGTTTTTCGGCGTACAAAACGGCTGCCTCGATGTTGAGGCCATCGCCCAACAGGTCGCCTTTATCGTCAACGACAAAACTCACCAGAACAGGCATGCCGTCGGCGGCATCTCGAGCGCCGGCAAGCATGGGCTGCAAATTACGGATAGACGTCACCGTCTCGATCAGCAGACCGTCAACGCCGGCATTGAGCAAGGCGTGCGCCTGTTCGCGCGCAATGCCTCGGATTTCACGATACTCGGCAGAGTCCTCGGCAAACCATTCAATACCGATCGGGCCCATCGAGCCCAGCAGCACCTGAGGGTGCGCCTGGCGAGCATCGTCGACGGCCCCGCGATTGACCTCCGCCACGGACGGCGCAATCTGGTCGTGCTTGAGGGCATAGCTTGATGCCTGAAAGGTGTTGGTAATGAGCACCTGCGCGCCAGCGGCGACATACAAGCGATGGATACGAGAAACGGTCTGCGGCTCTGCCAGATTCCAAAACGCCGGTGGAATGTCGGCGGCATCGTACTCACTCAACAAAACACTGCCCATGGGGCCCTGCGCCAACAAGGTCTCGCTCGACAAGCGGCGCGCAAGTTCCTCGGCACCAAAGCGGTTGTAATAACTCGTATCCATATATATCCCGCTATTCCTCGACGCTGATTCCCTGCTTTTCGAGATAGGCGAGCCAACGGCTCATCGTGTCCTCGGATAGCGCATGCTCCATCATGCAGGCCTCGGAATCGGCTCGCTCAAATTCGACACCGAGCTCCTGAACCAAAAACGTGCGGATGAGGCGATGACGGTACCAGATAGCCGTACCAACCTCGCGGCCTCGATCGGTCAGGACTACCTTGCCGTAGTGCGATTGCTCGACAAGTTCGGATGCCTTGAGCGCCGAAACCGCTTTATTGACCGATGCCTTGGAGACGCCAAGGCGCTGCGCGATGTCGACCGATCGCACGCCGTTGGTTTCCCCCTCTTCGCTTTCAATGCGAACCATGCACTCCAAGTAGTCTTCGTTCGCCACCGTCAGATGTAGTTCGCGCGAGCTATTTGTCGTATCCATGATCTTCCGTCCCTTCTGCATTCAATGGCTGATTCTACCCCATCCAAGCGTCGTGGTATGCCGTGGCATACCGTGCTAGAGTTCTTGTTGCACACGACGACCAAGATTGGAGCGGTCTTTATGGAAAACACCACCACGAGCCCCGATGTCCTCGAACGCTTTTTGCGCTACGTCCAGATCAACACGCAGTCCGAGGATGCAAACTGCGACCAGGTACCCTCGAGCGCCGTTCAGTTTGACCTTGCCAACGTGCTGGCTGAAGAGCTGCGCGAGCTTGGTGCGGAAGATGCCCACGTGACCGAGCACGCCTATGTCTGCGCGCATATCCCCGCAAGTGCGGGCGCTGAGGACAAGCCCGCCCTGGGCCTGATCGCCCATCTCGACACCACCGAAGTTGCACCGGGCGCCGGCGTGAAGCCGCACATCGTACACTACGAAGGCGGCGACCTGGTCTGCGGCACGGTTGACGGTAAGCCCGTTGCCATGAGCACCGCCAAGCTTCCCGCCCTGAATGACCTCGCGGGTGAGGACCTGGTCTGCAGCGATGGCACCACGCTGCTGGGCGCGGACGACAAGGCAGGCGTCGCCGAGATCATGTCGCTTGTCGCGCGTATCGCTCAGGACCCTTCTCTGCCCCATCCTGCACTCGGCATTTGCTTCTGCCCTGACGAGGAAATCGGCCACGGAGCCGAGCTGTTGGATATCGATACCTTTGGCTGCAAGTACGCCTACACGGTCGACGGCGGCCCCATCGGCGAGCTGGAGTGGGAGTGCTTTAACGCCGCCGAGGCGACCGTCCGCTTTGAGGGCCAGTCCATCCACCCGGGCGACGCTATGGGCCGTATGGTCAACGCAGGCAATCTGTTCTGCGACTTCAACGCGTTGCTCCCCTACGTGCAGCGCCCGGAGTATACGGAAGGCTACGAGGGCTTTTATCACCTTGAGGGTGTATCTGCGACCGTCGATCACGCCACAGCGCGCTATATCATCCGCGACCATGACGCCACCAAGTTCCAGCAGAAACTCGACCTTATTGATGCCGCCGCCTCGATGCTCAACCAGCGTCTGGGTGAGGAGCGCGTGACAGTCGAGATTAAGCAGCAGTATCGAAATATGGCCGAGATCGTTCGTGACTATCCCGAGCTTATTGATGTTGCCAAGGAAGCCTACCTTGCCTGCGGCGTTGAGCCCCAAGTGCTGCCGATTCGTGGCGGCACCGACGGCGCTCAGCTGTCGTTCCGCGGTCTGCCCTGCCCCAACCTTTCCACCGGCGGCTATTGCTACCACGGCGTCAACGAGTTCGTCCCGGTCAGCTCGCTCGTCAAGATGACCGACGTGCTCCAGGAGCTCGTCGCCCGCTTTGCATAAGCCTGGCTGCACAAGTCCAAAAGACGAATCGCCCCGTCCTCAACCAAGAACGGGGCGGTTTTTTTACTGCAACGAGAATAGGTTGACGCACGCCAGCCTCTTGAAGCAAGGAGTGTCCCAAACTGCCGGTACAAAAGGAACGTCCCCAAGTGCCAAGTGCATCAAGAGTGCCCCCTTTGACCAGTCGTTTAAGAACGTCCCCAATGACTACCCATGTGCCAAGTGTTACGCCGATGTTTTGGCACCGACAGACACTATGACCCAATCCGAGGGCACTAAAAAGATAGGAGCCCCCGCTCG
>CAUACA010000049.1 GCA_958427355.1 uncultured Collinsella sp.
CCTCAATCGTAGCCCGAGACGGTCCCGGGCTGACAATTTCGACTGTAATGGACGTACTTAAATGAGTGGTAGTTGGAGACACTCCTGGCCAAGCTAGAGATCGCGCGTGTCCCTTCTGGTCCATGCGGCTCAAAATCGCGGCGTGATGTGGACGGCTGGGGTCGAATTGGCAGCATTTCGAGCCTGGCTTCGATATTGAGACTGGTTCTTTATTAAAATAGATTTCCAGACAATTGAGCGGCTGGGGGTTAACCATGAGGGGCATGGGAGACACAATCGCATATTTGCGTCGGGGCATTCGGGAGATTATATGCCTGGCGCTGTTCTTCTTCACGTTTTTGGCGTGCGAGTATCTTTTTGATGTGCGCATGGCCGAGTTCGTGTCTCCGAACGAGGTCGTTATTTATGAGAGCCTTGTCATCGGCGCGAGCGTGATTGGCTTTTTTGTGCGTCCCATTCTGTACTATCGCCGTCCCCATGCTATCGACGCAACGAGTGACGTCACGGGCGTTTTGCTGGTGGCGGCATTGCTGCTGTTGATTATGGCGGTTCAGGTTGAGGTGGTAATTGCCGGCGGTTTGGTGGCGTGCTGCGCGCTGGGCTACTGCGGATCGACTGCCCATGCAAATTTTGCGAGGCGCTTTGCACGAACGCCCTGCTTGGCGCGCGCCGCCGCACTTTCTTACGCCATGGGCGTTCTGGTGCAGGTTCTCAACCACATGGTGATGCCTGTCGGCATTCCTCAGCAGGCTGTTCTGGTCGTCTGTGCGATCGCGCAGGTGGCGTTGCTCCACGGTGCCCGACGCGCCAAGCTGCGCGACGAGTCCGATCCCAACTTTGAACCCAGTGCTGCCGGGCTTTCGGTAGATGCTCTGGAATATGGCGCCAAGTGGCATGACGATCCCGAGGCAAAGGCGGCATTCCGTCGCGCCGTAGTTCGCCTGACCGTGGCGACGGCGTATCTTTCCAGCGTATTCGCCGCTCTCAACGCGGGCTTCACGACCCTGCATGCTGTCGGAGCCGTCGATTTGGGCGATTGGCCGCGACTGCTGCTTGTCGTGAGCTCGTTGGCCGCTGGCGCACTATTTGACCTGCACGGCCGTTCGTATATGAATATCGGCATGACATGCGCCGCCATGTTGTCCACGCTTTCGTTTTTTGTGCTCATCGTCGACGGCAATGGCGGCAACGAGCTCGCTGCCACGATCATCTTTTATCTGGGCTCGGGCTTTTTCGTGGTGTTCTTTACCACAAAATATGCCGCCGTCTCGCTCTATGCGCGCTGGTCATATTTTTGGCCGTGCATGGGTCGCGTCGTCAACAACGTGTGCTCGATGCTCGTGACGGCGCCGGCGGTGGCGATCATCTCGAGTCAAAACGTGCTGGCTGCGGTCGGTGCGGCGCTCGTGATGTTTGTGGGCATTGCGATTACGCTGCTGGGGCAGTTGGGGCAACGAGCCGATGATGCCGTGATGCAGGATGGCCTGCCGCTTGCCACCGACGATCTTGGTGGGGGTCTTGCGCCCACATGCTCCGACTCCGAGCCCGTGGAAGCAGCGGAGCTTACGTCCGATGAACGCCTTGATGCCTTCGTCGCCACCTTTGGGCTTACAGAGCGCGAGCGCGATATTCTTGAGGTCTTGGTCGTTTCGGACCAGAGCGTTCAGGACATCGCCACAACGCTCTTTCTTTCGCGCTCCACGCTCTACCGCCACATTTCCTCGATCAACAAAAAGGCCGGTACCGCCTCGCGTGTGGCCCTTATCAACTTCTTCTGGTCCTGGACGCCCAAGGACTAGCGTATGAGCCGCCGCCCAGTTCCTTACTCTAACGGGGGGATGTGGCCTCAAAGCACGCCCACATCGACGCCTCGCCTGCGCTAAACTGAAGAGCACGTACGCAATTACGAGAGGAGCCCGCATGGAGGCTTACAAGCAAGAGTTCATCAAGTTTATGGTTGAGTCCGACGTTCTTAAGTTCGGCAGCTTTACGCTCAAGAGCGGCCGTCAGTCCCCGTTCTTTATGAACGCCGGCGCTTACGTGACGGGCTATCAGCTCAAGAAGCTGGGCGAGTATTACGCCCAGGCCATCCACGATAACTTTGGCGACGACTTTGACGTCCTGTTTGGGCCGGCCTACAAGGGTATTCCGCTGGCTGTTGTTACCGCAATTGCCTACCACGAGCTGTACGGCAAGGAGGTCAAGTACTGCTGCGACCGCAAGGAGGCCAAGGACCACGGTGCCGATAAGGGCAACCTGCTGGGTTATGAGCCCAAGGACGGCGACCGCGTGGTCATGGTCGAGGACGTTACCACCAGCGGCAAGTCCATCGACGAGACCTATCCCAAGGTCAAGGCTGCTGCCGATGTCGAGATCAAGGGCCTGATCGTGTCCCTCAACCGCATGGAGGTCGGCAAGGGTGGCGTGACCACCGCGCAGAAGGAGATCGAGGCCAAGTACGGTTTCCCCGTCGCGAGCATCGTTTCCATGGCCGAGGTCGTCGAGACCCTCTACAACCACGAGATCGACGGCAAGGTCGTTATCGATGACGAGCTCAAGACCGCCATCGACGCCTACTACGAGCAGTACGGAGCACGGGAGTAGGTAGTTACGCGGGTTTACCAACCCGTGTAACGGCTCGACGCTGCGCGGGCCGCATTTGGACAATCTGACGTTCAACTTCAA
>CAUACA010000050.1 GCA_958427355.1 uncultured Collinsella sp.
TCGGGTTTTGGCGGGGGGGGCGGGGGTGCTTGCTTTTTTTTGTGTTGTTCTCCCACCCCACCTCTAAAAAAAAAGCAGGCACCCCGGCCCTCGTCCGTAAGCTCTTCCGCTGGGCGAGCCATAGACGCCGCGCACCGATCTACTAAAGCATGAGCTTGAAATTGGTGCTATATTCGGCTTGAGTTGTTTAATGCTAGTACAGGAGGCTGATATGGGGCTGTTCAAGAAGAAAAACCCGCAGGATGCCTTTGATCCCAGCGTGTTTACCATCACGGATACGATTTTGGACCCGCCGCGGTTTACGTTTTTGCCGGCCATTTACCAGGATGCCACGCGCCGCAAGTGGGCCGTGCATCAGCGCGGCGGCGAGCCGAAGATTTTTGACTATGCGGACGTGCTGCAGTGCGAGATTGTCGAGACCGGAAATCCCGAGGATGTGCCGGAGCTTAGTAATCGCGAACTAGCTCAGCAGATTTTGATTAATCCAGCTCAGGCCACCAAAAACAACGCTGCCAAGCGTAATATGTGCCTTGGTATGGGTGTCATCGTTGCCGTGCAAACCGGCGAGGATGAGATTTCGAAGCTTGAGATTCCGGTGACCGCGGGCGAAGTCAAGCGAGACTCCGGCCTATATCGGTCGTATCGGAACGTTGCAGAGCGGATAAAAGAAGCCTTCGACGCCATGGGGCGTCCGGAGTAATGATGCCCGCAGCAGCAAGCGGTTGAGGAGCCTTGCCCATGTCGAGTGAACCATATGCGATTCCGCCCAAAGATCGCGCCTTTGAGGGCATTCGTTGGTATATCAAACATTATGACCTGCAGGGTGGCGACCGGCTGCCCGCCGAGCGTGTGCTCTGTGAAGCGCTGGGTGTGTCGCGCACGGCGTTGCGCGCCGCGATCACGCGCCTTATTTCGTGCGGAACTTTGGAAAGCCGCCGTGGTTCGGGCACCTATGTGTGCCCGCCCAAACCGCTGAACATCTTTCAGGAAACGTGGAACTATACGCAGGCGGTGGAGAGGGTTGGCTCAAAGTCGACCGCACGCCTGATATGGTCCAAGGTCGCGTACGCCGATATCGATTTGGTCCAAAAAGCCCAGATCGATCTGGGCATGCCGCTCTTCTGCATTAGGCGCGTGCGCGTGGTCAATGGTTCCCCGGCGTCAATCGAGACGGCTTACGTCAATCTGTCTTTGTGTCCCTCGCTTCCCGATCACGATTTTGAGCAGGAGAGCCTCTACGACGTTTTGCTTAAAGAGGGGAATGTCCATGTGACGCACGGCAAGGAGCATATTTCCATCAGTCGCCTGAATGCCGACGAGGCTAAGTTGCTGGATGCCCAGGAGGGCACGCCGGTGTTTTATAAGACTTCGCACGAGTGCGACGAGAACAATGGCTTTGTCGAGTATTGCAAGTCCGTGATTCTGCCGACCAAGTATCGATTTGCCGATAACGGCGAGGCAGACGGCGTTGCGACGAAGGTGGGTGTCGAATGGCTGAGTCAGTAGAAGACATGCCGGTATACAAGCAAATTCGCCGCTGCATTGCGGAGCGAATCGAGCGTGGCGACTATCCGACGGGCTCGATGATTCCATCCGAAAATGAGCTGGCAGAGGAGTTTGGCACGACGCGCCTGACGATCCGTAGCGCCATGGACGAGTTGGTCAAAAGTGGCCAGATTCGTCGCGTACAGGGCAAGGGCGCCTTTGTGGGGCACAAGTGGTTTGATGAGCATGTTCGCAAGGGCGGCTTCCGTCAGTCGGTTTTGGCATCGGGTTCGACGCCGTCGGTGCGTATCCTGGCGCGCTCCAAACGCTATGCCGGCCCGTATTATGCCGACTTGTTTGGTATCGCCGAGGACGATCTGCTTTACTCGGTGCGCCGTCTTAACTGCATCGACGGTGAGCCCGTGTCGATCGAGATGACGCTGATCCCGTGCCTGCTGTTCCCAGGCATCGAAGGCGTGGACATTTCGGTCTTCAGTCTGTTCGAGACCTACGATATGTTGGGCAGAAAGCCAGATAAATCTATTGAGAAGCTCGATATCGAGGCGCTGGGTGCACGCGATGCGAGCTTGCTCGACCTTGAGCCGGGCGATCTAGCGCTTGTGCTGGAATGCCTGACATACGACTCGAGTGGGCAGGTTATCGAGTATGCCAAGTCTTTTACCCGCGGCGATGCCGGCGGATATACCTACAACTACTAGCACCTAGAGCGTCCTTGCGCACGGCGGGGGCGCTCGTTTTTTTATGGACATACGTCGCGTGACCGATGAGCGGCAAAAACTGACCGTCTACCGAGAGGGGAGAATGAAATCGAAAAATCGGTATTAAAAACGGCTAACCTGTTATCGTTCACTGGTATTAAGAACCTTTGAATTGTTGAGCCTGGGGTCAAGGTGACCATAAGGTTAAGTGGTGCGACGGGACGGCAAGCCCGTCCAGTCCGTGCGACAATTCAAACTGCTCGTGAAAGGAGCGAGAATGAAGGAGACCGAGAAGATCGAGATCATGCACTTCGACCAGGAGGGCTACCTCG